>NZ_JBWKER010000021.1:0-58201 GCF_056435345.1 Kitasatospora sp. NPDC043950 | reverse complement strand
GGTGTTTTCAGCTCACTGACCCTCCTCCCCCCACACCCACCCCCCCCCCCCCCCCCCCCCCCCCCCCCCCCCCCCGCCTCCCCCCCCCCCCCCCCCCTCCCCCCCCCCCCCCCCCCACCACGGTCACCCCGCCTCCTCGCGCACCGCCACGCCCACATGCACCCGGCCCGTCCACGCCGACGGCCCGCCCCCACCCACCTCCGCTCGATCGGAGCCACCGCATGTCACGACGGATACCCCTGCTGCTCAGCGCCGCCCTCGCGGCCGCCGTGCTGGGTGCCGCCCCCGCCGCCCACGCCGGGCCGCAGGCGCCCACCACCCCGGCCGCCGGCACCCCCGGCACCCAGCCCTACGCCTCGTACTGGTACCCCTCCACCATCCTCAACTGGGACCCGGCCACCGACCCGGACGCCCGCTTCAACCGCTCCCGCGTCCCGCTCCAGCCGCGCACCAGCGACCCCGCCCTCAAGGCCAACCCCAACGCCCGCACCGGCGAAGGGAAGATCGCCTCCCTGGTCTCCTTCGGGCCCACCTCCAACAACCCCTCCCAGGGCTCCGCCGACCCCAACTACTACGCCTTCGGCTACTGGCAGTACGTCGACAAGCTGGTCTTCTGGGGCGGCTCGGCCGGCGAGGGCCTGATCCTCGCCCCCAACCCGACCGTCATCGACGCCGCCCACCGCAACGGCGTCAAGGTCTACGGCACCGTCTTCTTCCCGCCCGCCGCCTACGGCGGCCAGCTCCAGTGGCTCCGCGACTTCGTCCAGAAGTCCGGCAACAGCTACCCCGTCGCCGACAAACTCGCCCAGGCCGCCCAGTACTACGGCTTCGACGGCTGGTTCATCAACCAGGAGACCGGCGGCGGCGATTCGGCCCTCGCCACCGAAGTGCGCAACCTCATGCAGTACAGCAAGGCCAAGAGCGGCACCGAGTTCATGTGGTACGACGCCATGACCACCTCCGGCTCGGTCAACTGGCAGAACGCCCTCACCTCCGCCAACTCCCCGTTCCTCCAGGACGGTTCGAAGCGCACCTCGGACTCGATGTTCCTGAACTTCAACTGGAGCTCCGGCGGCCTGAACTCCTCCCGCGCGCTGGCCCGGCAACTCGGCCGCAGCGAGTACGACCTCTACTCCGGCATCGACACCGAGGCCAACGGCTACAACACCGGCGTCGACTGGAAGTCCCTCTTCCCGACCGGCCGGCCGCACACCACCTCGCTCGGCCTCTACCGGCCCGAATGGACCTGGAAGTCCGCCACCGACCGGGCCGACTTCTACGCCAAGGACGCCCGCTACTGGGTCGGCGCCGACAACGACCCGTCCAAGGCCAACCCCTCCGACAACTGGCCCGGCCTGGCCGGCTACGTCGCCGAGTCCTCGCCGATCACCGCCAAGCCCTTCGTCACCAACTTCAACACCGGGCAGGGGGACTTCTACAACTCCGCCGGCACCCGGGTCGCCACCGGCGGCTGGAACAACCTGTCCCTCCAGGACGTCCCGCCGACCTACCGGTGGATGGTCGACTCCAGCGGCAGCAAGCTCACCCCGTCCGTCGACTTCACCGACGCCTACCAGGGCGGCTCCTCGCTGCGCCTCACCGGCACCCTGGACGCCGCCAACACCGTGCGGCTGTACGAGACCAAACTGCCCGTCGCCGCGAACACCAAGCTGGACCTGGTGGTCAGGACCCCGGCCGCCGGGCCCACCAAGCTCAAGGCCGCGGTCTCCTTCACCGACGCGCCGAACAGCTTCACCACGATCGACGTCGGCGCCAACTCCGGTACCGGCTGGGAGCGGCACACCCTCGACCTCGCCCCGTACGCGGGCCGTACCATCGCCCAGCTCGCCCTCCGGGCCGACGGCTCCGACCCCGCCTACGACGTGCGGATCGGCCAGATCTCCGTCCACGACGGCGACGTGGGCGCCCCGGCGGCGCCCAGCGGCCTCACCGTCCTCGGCGCGAGCGACGTGACGGCGGGCTCCAGCCAGTCGCTGCGGCTCTCCTGGACGGCCGCGCCCGGCGGCGACGTCCACCACTACGAGGTGTACCGGCGCAACGCCGACGGCAGCCGGACCTTCCTCGGCGCGACCCCCAACGACGCGTACTACGTCGGGCGGCTCGACCGGGCCGGGACCGAGGACGCCACCACCCTCGACGTCGAGGCCGTCTCCACCACCTACGGCCGCTCCACCGCCGCCTCCACCACCGTCGGCTGGACGGGCACGCCGCCCGCGACCGGCGGCAACCTGGCGCTGAACCGCCCGGCCACCGCCTCCGGCCAGTGCAACGCCGGCGAAGGCCCGGCCAAGGCCGTCAACGGCAGCGTCAACGGCGGCACCGGCGACAAGTGGTGCAGCCTGAACAGCTCCAAGTGGCTCGAGGTGGACCTCGGCTCGGCCAAGCAGCTGTCGAAGTTCGTGGTCAAGCACGCGGGCGCCGGCGGTGAGAGCGCGGCCTTCAACACCCGCGACTTCTCGATCCAGGTCCGCTCGAACACCACCGACCCCTGGACGACGGTCGCCGACGTCACCGGCAACACCGCGGGCACCACCACCCACCCGGTGACCACCACCGCCCGCTACGTCCGGCTGGTCGTCACCAAGCCCACCCAGAACACCGACCCGGCCGCCCGCATCTACGAGTTCGAGGCCTGGGGCCAGTAACCGGGCACGTCAGCAACTCCCGCCGGGCGCGGCACCCAACCCCGCGCCCGGCCCCCGCACCTGCACCGAAAGGACCCTCCCCGTGCCGGTCACCATCACCGCCGTCGAGAACACCGACCTCTTCACCGGTCCCGAGGAGGCCCCGCGCCAACTGCTGCGGGTCACCCTCGACGGCCCGGCCGCCCGGATCACCGTCAGCGGCCCGGGCGTGCGCGGCGAGGCGACCGGCACGGGGCTGGTCGAAGTCCCGTTGGAGCTCACCGGCGCCCCCGAGCCGGGCACCGAACTCCCCGTCACCGTCGAGGCGGAGGGCGCCTCCGTGGACGCCCTGGTGGAGGTCGCCGAACCCGGCTGGACGATGTTCCTGGTCTCCCACTTCCACTACGACCCGGTCTGGTGGAACACCCAGGCCGCCTACACCTCCCCCTGGGAACTGCTCTCCGCCGACGCCACCACCCGGCCGCTCTGGGAGCGCAACGGCTTCGCGCTCGTCGACGCGCACATGGACCTCGCGCTGCGGGACCCGGTGTACAAGTTCGTCCTCGCCGAAGTCGACTACCTCAAGCCGTACTTCGACCAGCACCCCGAGCGCCGCGAGACCCTGCGCACGCTGCTCGAGCGCGGCCAGGTCGAACTCGTCGGCGGCACCTACAACGAGCCCAACACCAACCTGACCGGCGCCGAGACCACCATCCGCAACCTCGTCTACGGCATCGGCTACCAGCGCGACATCCTCGGCGGCGACCCGCAAACCGCCTGGCAGCTCGACGTGTTCGGGCACGACCCGCAGTTCCCCGGCCACCTCGCCGCGGCCGGCCTCACCGGCAGCGCCTGGGCCCGCGGCCCCTTCCACCAGTGGGGCCCGATCCAGAAGAACTTCCGCGAGGCCAAGGACGACGCCCGGGTGATGCAGTTCCCGAGCGAGTTCGAGTGGATCGCCCCCTCCGGCGAGGGCGTGCTCACCCACTACATGCCGCACCACTACTCGGCCGGCTGGTGGATGGACTCCTCCCCGGACCTCGCCACCGCCGAACAGGCCGTCTACGAGCTGTACCGCAAGCTCAAGCCCGTCGGCGCGACCAGGAACCTGCTGCTGCCCGTCGGCACCGACTACACCCCGCCCAACAAGTGGGTCACCGAGATCCACCGCTCCTGGGCCGCCAAGTACCTCTGGCCGCGCTTCGTCTGCGCCACCCCGCGCGACTTCCTCGACGCCGTCCGGGCCGAACTCGCCGCCACCGGCCGCCGGCCCAGCCCGCAGACCCGCGACATGAACCCGGTCTACACCGGCAAGGACGTCTCGTACATCGACACCAAGCAGGCCCAGCGGGCCGGCGAGGTCGCGGCCGCCGACGCCGAGAAGCTCGCCACCCTCGCCGCCGTCCACGGCCTGGGGCAGTACCCCACCGCCGCCCTCGACAAGGTCTGGCGCCAACTCGCCTACGGCGCCCACCACGACGCCATCACCGGCTCCGAGTCCGACCAGGTCTACCTCGACCTGCTCGGCGGCTGGCGAGAGGCGCACGACCTCGCGGCCGCCGTCCGGGACCAGGCGCTGGACGCGCTGACCGCGCGGATCTCCACCGCCGGCGTCGGTCCGGAGGGGGCTGGCGGGTCGGCGGTGGCCGCCGGTTCGGCCGTGGTCGTCACCAACACGCTCTCCTTCGACCGGACCGACCTGGTCGTCGTCCAACTTCCCCCGCAGACCGGGGCGGTACGGGTGCTCGACGACCGGGGCGAGCCCGTGCCGAGCACCGTCGACCGGGGGGCCCTGCGCTTCCTCGCCGCCGACGTCCCCGCGCTCGGCTGGCGCACCTGGCGGCTGGTGGAGGGCCCGGCGGCGGAGCCCTGGACGGCGGCCGAGGGGGTGGTGATCACCAACGACCGCTACCGGGTGAGCGCCGACCCCGTCCGTGGCGGCGGCCTGTCCTCCGTCCACGACCTCCTGCACGACCGGGAGTTGATCCAGGGCGGCCGGATCGGCAACGAACTGCGGGTCTACGAGGAGTACCCGCAGCATCCCGACTTCGGCGAGGGCCCCTGGCACCTGGTGCCCAGCGGACCGGTGCGCGGCTCCGGCACGGCCCCGGCCGACGTGCGCCGCGAGACCGGCCCGCTCGGCGAGCGGCTGGTGATCGGCGGCACCGTCGACGGGATCCGCTACGAGCAGACCGTCACCCTGTGGCGCGGCCTCGACCGGGTCGACTGCCGCACCCGGGTCGTCGACTACTCCGGCGCCGACCGGCTGCTGCGGCTGCGCTTCCCCGTCGACCTGCCCGGCGCGCTGCCGGTCAGCGAGGTCGCCGGCGCCGTCGTCGGGCGCGGCTTCGCCCTGCCCGACGTCGACTCCGCCGAGGCGCCGTGGACCTTGGACAACCCGGCCAACACCTGGTTCGGCCTCGGCGCCACCGCGCGCGCCGTGCTGTCCGATCCGGCCGGATCGCCGCTGGGGGAGCGGGCGTTGGGCGTCGCCGAGGTGGTCGTGCCGAGCCTGGACGACGCCGCCGACGCCCGCCCGCTGGTGGTCGCTCTCGCCCGGGTCGGCGTCACCGCCACCACCTCCGGCGCCGACTGGGCCCGGTACGGCTGGCTGGACGTCGACTCCAACCTGCCCGACTTCCGGATCGTCCTCGGCGGGCCGGAAGAGAACGACGCCGCACGGGAGTTGATCGAGCGGGCCGGCGAGGAGTACGCGAGCGTCCTCAAGACGCACGGCGCGGTGTGGGTGCCCGCACTCACCCCGCTCGCCGAGGTCTGGCAGCCCGGCGCCGACCTGCGGGACCTGCGGGCGCTGCCCGCACTGGTCGTCACGGACGCCGCCGCGCTCGTCGCGGACCTCGCCGACGCCCGGATCGGCGCCGTCTGCCCGTCCGACGTTGTGGACCAACTCGCCGACCACACCGTCGCGTTGCTCAGCTTCGGCCTGCCCGGCTTCGCGGTCGACACCACCGGAGCCCTGCACCTCTCCCTGATGCGCTCCTGCACCGGCTGGCCCTCCGGCGTCTGGATCGACCCGCCCCGGCGCACCCTGCCCGACGGCGCCTCCTTCCAACTCCAGCACTGGACGCACGAGTTCAGTTACGCACTGGTCGGCGGCCCGGGCGACTGGCGGAGCCAGACCCTGCCCGCCCAGGGCCAGGAGTTCAACCACCCGCTCCACGCCCGGATCGCGCCGCCGCAGGACGGCCCGCTGCCGGCCACCCTCTCCTGGCTGCGGATCGAACCGCAGCGCGAAGTCCTGCTCGGCGCGCTCAAGCCCGCCGGCAACCCCATCGCGCACGGCTCGGCGGCGGCCGTCGGGCGCGAACTCGCTGTCCGGCTGGTCGAGTCGACCGGACTCGGGCGCACGGCGGAACTCGGCGGCGCACTCGGGCTGAGCCACCTGCGGCCCGCCGACCTGCTGGAACGCCCCCTCGGCGAGGACGTCGAACGCGTCGACCTCGCCGGCTCGCAGATCGCCACCCTGCTCGCCGCCCCGGGCGTCGCCGCCGAGCCCGGCGGCCCGGTCCTCGGCCCGGTCGCCGAACCCGCGCAACCCGTCCACGCCCGCTACTGGCTGCACAACCGGGGCCCGGCGCCGCTCGGCTACCTGCCGGTCTCCGTCGGCGCCTCGCCCGGCCTGCTGCGGACGGACGGCGAGGCGGTCGAACTCTCCGTCGCCCTGTCCTCACAACTGCGCGACGCGGCGGTCGAGGGCACGGCCGTCGTCCTGCCGCCCGAGGGCTGGCAGACCAGCCTCGGCAGCCGCCCCTACCGGCTGGAGCCCGGCGGCCACCTGCGCTTCCCGGTCACCCTCACCCCGCCCGCCGAAGTCCTGCCCGGCCTGCACTTCGCCGCCGTCCGGATCGTGCACGACGGCCAGGAGATCGAGGACGTCGTGACCATCGCCGTCGGCGACCTCCCCAACCTGCTGCCCGTCCCCGGCGACGCCCCCGAGGACTGGACGATCGCCCAGGGCACCAAGGCCACCACCGGCCGCGACACCGGCCTGGACGTCGCCGTCTCCGAGGAGACCCTGCGCGTCACCCCGGGCGGCCGCACCACCCTCGGCCTCACCCTCACCAACCGCACCCGCGGCGAGATCCGCGGCGAACTCCAACTCGTCTCCCCCTGGGGCACCTGGGACGCCATCGCCGACCCGGTCCGCGGCTTCACCGTCCCGGCCGGATCGTCCTCGACCGTGGCCTTCGAGATCGCCGCCCCCGAATCCACCGACCCCGGCGCGTACTGGGCGCTGGCCAAGGTCATGTGGTTCGGCCGCTGCCAGTACTCCCCGACCGTCGCCCTGGAGGTGGAGGCATGACCCTCGGTCTGCTCGACGGAAAGCCCCTCCCGCGCGCCGCCCTCGACCACCGCCTCGCCGCCCTCCGCACCGGCCCGCGCTCCACCGCCCTGCCCCAGCCCGGCAGTTCGGAGGACCGCCAGCTCAGCCGCTGGGTCGCCCAGGTGCTGCTGACCGAGGCGTTGTGCGAGGCGGTCGCCACCGAGCGCGACCTGCCCGTACGGTCCACCGGCCCGGCCCGCCTGGACCAGCAGGCCGCCGTCGAACTCGGCTCCATCACCGCCGCCGCCTACGAGGGCAGCCCAGCCGTCCGAGCCGTCTACGCGGCGGTCACCGCCGACGTCGAACCCTCCGCCGCCGACGTCGCCCACTACCGCACCCTGACCACCCGCCCGCCGTCGGCCGTCTGGCACCTCGCCCTGCCCGACGGCGAACTCGACGCCGACCCCGACACCCTCCCGACCGCCCTCGCCGAAGCCCTCCGCGAGGCTCCGCCCGGCACCTGGGTCACCGCCGGCCCCTGGAGGGCCGCGCTCCGCTCCGTGCACACCGTCACAGAGGAGCACGACCCCACCGCCGACCTCACCGAGGCCGCCCGCCGCGCCGCCTTCGTCCGCTGGCTCGACCACGAGCGCGCCCGACGCCTCACCCTCGTCGAGGGATTGGAGCACCCCGGCGACCCGGCCCAACCCGACAACCACCACCGCCACTGAGACGCCACCGCTGCCGACCTCGCCGGGATCACCAGCGAGGTCGGCAGCGGAACGGGCGGTCAGACGATCTTGCAGGGCGCGTACGCGGCGCCCAGCTGAACGGCCGCGCCCAGGCGGTGGTTCCCGTCCTGGATGCTGATGCCGCCCCCGTCGACCCGGATCTTGATCGGTTCGAGCGCGGCGCTGTTCTTCATGCCGGTGACGGCGGCACTGAGCCGCTTCTCGTCGAGCCCGCCCGCCACCGTCTGCGCACGACCGCTGGCCTGCCGCAGCAACGCGACGCTCACCTCGACCAGTTGGCCGGGACGCACGCCCTGCGCGGCGAAGTCCTGCAACTGGTCGATCTGTGCGCCCTCGAAAGTCCCGGCACCGGCCCGGACGTGGTAGCTGGAGTCCCGCTGCCGGTTGACGTGGCCGCTCAGGTCCGCCTGCGCCTGCTCGGGGCCGACCTCCATGTTGACGAGCTTGTAGTAGGTCTCCAGGCCGTCGTCGACCTTGATGTACCCGTAGCTGCCGTCCTCGTCGAAGATCACGCGTTCCTCGGAGCCCGCGAGCTGGTAGATCTTCTCGTAGTGCTCGTCGGTCAGCTTCTGGTCCAGGATGAGCCGCATGCCCGGATAGTCGGCGTCGACGTGGGTGTGGTCGCCCTCCTCCTCGGCGGGCTTCGCCGTGGGGCGCCGCTGCACCGAGGGCTCGCCGGCCTGCGTGCCGTGCGCGTGGGCCGCGTGCTCCGCTTCGGACTCCCGGGCGAGCGGCCGGGACAGCACCCGGGAGGCGTTCGCCTCGGCCTCGCGCTCGTAGCGGTCCGAGGGGTCGCTGACCCGCAGCCCGCTCCCGTTGTCGGTGCCCGCGACGGGGCCGCTGCGCTGCTGGATGACGTGGGTCAACTCGTGCGCGAGCGTGTGCTTGTCGCCCCCTCCATCACCGAGGACGATGTGGCTGCCCGAGGTGTACGCGCGGGCGCCGATCCCCGCCGCCGACTCCCGGGCGGTCGCACCCGTGTGCAGCCGGACATCGGAGAAGTCCGCGCCGAGCCGGGTCTCCATCTCGGCCCGGATCCCGTCGGCCATGGGCGTGCCGGGGCTCCTCAGCACCTCGTGGACGGCAGAGCGCTGCACGTCGGCCGCGGCTTCGTCGTGCTGCTCCAGCATCCGGCTCACCGCGGCATTGCCCACGGCCCGTTGCATGGCGGTGAGCGCCGCCGGCGTCACGGCCCGGGCACCGGAGGGCAGCCGGGCGGGAGCCGTGGGCCGACTGGTACGGCCCGGTCGTCGGTCGGTGGCAAACGCACTACCGGAGTCATGGGCACGCACAGGTAAGGCCCCTTCGAGGGATCGTCGACAGTCCCTCCCAGTCTGTTCGACCCCGCACCTCCGGCGGAAGGTACGCCAGGGCAACGTCCGATGTCCCCCGGGGCCACCTCCCCCGTCAGCCCGCCGAGCTGGGTGCTCGGCGGGCCGGGTTCACGACGTGGTGTGCGACGGATCGCGGCGATGGGATGTGTCGGCGCAGTTCAGGGCAGCAGCGAGACCTGGTAGTGGGCGATGGACCAGCCGTCGTCGGAGCGCCGCAGCAGGACGCCGAGGTTGACGGTGAGGGTGGGGCGGTCGGAGAAGGCGAAGTCGACGCTGTGGTAGCCGAGGAGGAGAGTCGGGGTGAGCCGCCGGGACTCCAGGATGCGGTAGTCGGCCGTCATGCCGGGGGGCTGGGAGGCGTAGTAGGCACCGATGCCGGCCCGCCCGACAGTGTACGGGTGGAGGCCCTGGAAGATCGCGTCCTCGGTGAAGCAGTCGGCTGCCTGCTCGGGTTCGTGGGCGTCGACGGCGGCCTTCCAGCGGTTGAGGACGCCGCGCAGCACGGCTTCGTCGCTCATCGGGCGCCTCCCGTGCCGGGGTCGTTGGGGTGCGGGGCGAGCGGGGTGACGGTGTCCTGGCGCCATACCCGCAGGGGCATGGAGGCGAGCGCCTGTTCCAGCCGCGTCTCGTCGGGGGCGCTGAAGAGGCCCCAGGTGCGCCATTCGCCGGGGGCGAGCGGCGGGCGCCAGAGCCGCAACAGGGCACCCTGGGCGGCGAGTTCGCGCGACCGCTGGGCCTCGCGGGCCCGGATGTCGGCGACCGCGTCCTCGGTGGTTCCGTCCGGGACGGTGGTCACCATGTCGACCAGGAATTCCATCGGTGTCCTCTCGTTCGGGGCTTACCGGAGTATCGAGGGGCGGCGCGGTCGCCGGTGCGGAGCCACGCCGGTCACGGCCGGGCGTCGTGGCCGGCGCCCATGCCGATGCCGATGCCGATGTCGAGGATGCCAGCCCGGAGCGGAGCACCGGCGGCCGGGGCGAGCATGACGCCGAGCAGGCCGAGGACGCAGACGGCCACCACGGCCAGGAGGTGCGGCCGCTGGTCGGTGCGGGCGGCGGCGAGGACGGGGGCGAGGAAGCCGCCGTGATGGCGAGCGAGCAGGCGGCGGAGCGGAAGGCGCTGCTGGCGGCGCAGCGGGACGAGATGACGGCCCGCGCCCGCCGTCTGGAGCGCGCCGCGGCCGTCCTGACCCACATGCTCGACTGCCACCGCGACCGCCCGCTGGACTGCCCGGTCACCCACGCGCACATCCACGCCCGCGTCGACGCCGCCCTCGCCGGCGAGGAACTGGCCGACGACTTCCTCCCGCCGGCGACCGGGACCGCGACCGGGATCGGTCAGCCCAGCACCGCCGGCGTCGGCCCGTCGGGGCGGACGGTGATGCTGTAGGCGGAGCCGGTCGGGACGGATCGGAACCGCACGGTGTGGGCGGGCAGCAGGAGTTCGAGCAGCGCGGTGGTCTCGCGGACGGCGAACTGGGTGCCGAGGCAGGCGCGGGCGCCGAGGCCGAAGGGGAGGTACGCGCCGAGCTGGGCGGGGCGGGCGCCGGTGGCGGTGAAACGGGCGGGGTCGAAGCGTTCGGGGTCGGGCCACAGGGCCGGGTCGCGGTGGGTGAGGTAGGGGCAGACCAGGACGTCGGTGCCGGCGGCGATGCGGTGGCCGTCGATCACGTCGTCCTCGACGGCGTGCCGGGGGAGCAGCCAGGCCGGGGGGTAGAGCCGCAGGGCCTCGCTGACCAGGGCCTGCGGGTCCGCGCCGCGCGCCTCGGGGTGGCGGTCGAGGAGGAGGAAGAGCCAGGTCAGGGTGGTGGCGGTGGTCTCGTGCCCGGCGACGAGCAGGGTGACGAGTTCGTCGCGGATCAACCGGTCGGTGTACTCGGGGTGTTGGGCCGAGGCGTCGAGCAGGACCCGCAGCACGCCGGGCTCCTCGGCGTCGGTCGCCGAGCGCGCCGCGTCGATGGCGGCCAGCGCGACGGCGTCGATCCGGGCGAGGTCGGCGGCGACGGCGTCCCGGGCGTCCCCGGCGTCCGTGGGCAGGGTCGGCATGGCCGCCACCACCCGTTCCACAGAACGGAGTTCATGGTCGGTGCGGTCGTCCAGCGGCAGCCCGGTGAGGGCCCGCCAGACGGTGTCGAGGGCGAATCCGCGCATCTCCTCGCCGAGGTCGAAGGTCTCGCCGCTGCGCGCGTACCCCTCCCAGCGGTCGGCCGTCCGGCGGGCGGCGGCGGCGATCCGCTGCTCGTAGCGGCGCATCCCGGTGCCGGTGAACTGGGATTGCAGCAGCCGCCGTTGGCGCTTCCAGGCGTCCCCGGTGGCGGAGAGCACGCCGTCGCCGACCAGCATCCGCGCGCGGTGCGAGCGCTTGACGTAGCGGTCGGGGTGGCGGCCGAGCACGTGCTGCACGGCGGCCGGGTCGGTGACCAGCACGGTGGGCGTGGGGCCGAGCCGGAAGGCGGCGATGCCGCCGATGCCCCGCTGCGCCCGGGCGAGCAGGTCGACGAGGTCGGCCTCCTCGCTGCGCCACTGCTCGACGGCCTCGGCGGCCAGCTCCGGTACGGGGCGGGTGTCGGTGGTCACCAGGAGTCTCCTCGGGGGTCGGCCGTCGTGGGCGGGCGGCCCGCCCCGCAGCCGACTGTACGTCAGCCGAGTGGCGGCCCGGTTACGCCGGGTGACCCGGGGGTGTGCCCGGCACACGGCTGCGCCGCGATCCGTCCCCCTCGACGGACCGCGGCGCAGCGGCTTACGGGGTGTCAGGCAGGTGACCTGCGGGTCACACGGCCTGCCACAGGGCGGGGACGATCGGCGGCTCCCAGCCGACCTGGGCGGTGTGACCCTGGAGGCAGCGGTAGCTGACCCCGTTGTAGGTCACGACGTCGCCCGCCTGGTAGGTGGTGCCGGGCGTCCAGGTGCCGCCGGGGTTGGTCGGGCCGTTGCCCACGACCAGCGAGAAGCTGGTGCTGTGGGTGGCGGAGCCGGTGCCGGTGAGCGTGATGCTGTAGGTGCCGGCCGCCGTGTTCGCGGCGGTCGCGATGGTCAGCGAGGCCGAGGCGCCGGACTGCACCGAGGACGGGCTGAAGGAGACCGTGACGCCCGCCGGGGCGCCGGAGGCGGTCAGGTTGACCGTCTGGGCGGAGCCGGAGGTGGTGGCGGTGGAGACCGTCGCGGTGGCCGAGTCGCCGGGGTTGACGGTGGCGGTGGCCGGGTTCACCGCGAGGGAGAAGTCGTTGGCGGGGGTGGTGCCGCCGACGGAGGTCTTCCAGATGGTGTAGGCCACGCCGTCGGCGCTGCGGTTCAGCGCGGTCGGGTCGATGTTGCTGGTGGTGTCGCAGGACTGGTGGTAGCAGGAGTCGTACGAACGGCCCGCGCTGCCGCCCCACTTGGTCGCCTGGCCGGAGGTCTTGACGGCGTCGGCGCCGGCCGCGTAGCCGGAGGTGGGGATGCCGGCCTGCTGGAAGGAGTAGTCGTCCGAGCGGCCCTGGCCCTCGACGTTCTCCTCCGGCTGGAGGTTGAGGGAGTCCCAGTAGGCCTTCATCGGCGCGGCGGCGGCGGAGGTGATGTTGTTGATGAAGTAGCCGGCGTTGGGCGATCCGACCATGTCGAAGTTGTAGTAGGACTTGATCGCGGAGCGCTGGGTGGAGCTGAGCTGGCCGACGTAGGACTGCGAGCCCTGGAGGCCCTGCTCCTCACCGGTCCACCAGGCGAACCGGACGTGCCGGGTCAGGGTGGGGTTCTGCTGGGCGAGGACGAGGGCGTTCTCCAGCAGGGTGGCCGAGCCGGAGCCGTTGTCGTTGATGCCGGGGCCGGCCGAGACGCTGTCCAGGTGGGCGCCGAACATGGTGACCTGGTCGGCGGGGCCGCCGGGCCAGTCGGCGATCAGGTTGTTGGACTGGTAGGTGCAGGAGGTGCAGGTCTGCTCGGTCACGGTGTAGCCGGCGGCCTGCAGCTTGCCCTTGATGTACGCCACGGACTGGCTGTGCCCGGCGCTGCCGGCCCGGCGGTTGCCGCCGTTCTGGCTGGCGATGGTGTTCAGCTGGGTCAGGTGGGCCTGGACCTTGGCGACGTCGATGTCGGGCGCGGGCCCGCCGGGGGTGCCCCCGCCGCCGACGGTCAGGGTGTACTGGGCGGTGTGGGTGGCCGCGCCGGCGGTGCCGGTGACGGTGATCACGTACGTCCCGGCCGGGGCGCCCGAGGAGGCCGACAGGGTCAGCGTCGCGGACGAACCCGTCTGCACGGAGGAGGGGCTGAGCGTCGCGGTGACCCCGGTCGGGGCGCCCGAGGCGGTCAGGTTGACGGTCTGCGCGGTGCCCGAGGTGACGGCGGTGGAGACCGTAGCCGT
Organism: Kitasatospora sp. NPDC043950; assembly: GCF_056435345.1. Lineage (NCBI taxonomy): Bacteria > Bacillati > Actinomycetota > Actinomycetes > Kitasatosporales > Streptomycetaceae > Kitasatospora > Kitasatospora sp. NPDC043950. Next base: position 44,850 of record NZ_JBWKER010000021.1, on the reverse strand, counting down.
GGTCGAGGCGCCGGGCTGGACCGAGCCGGAGGCCGGGCCGAGCGCGAGCGAGAAGTCGTTGTTGCCGGACGGGGTGCAGGTCGGGTCGCCGCTCTGCGCGGGCACGCTGATCGCGTCCCAGGCGGCCTTGGTCCGGTTGAAGTAGTTGCAGGTCGGGTCGAGGTTCTTGGCGGCGGTCAGGGTGGTGGTGCGGTACCGCTTGTAGGTCATGCCGCTGGTCTTGAGCAGCATGCCGCCGTAGAAGACCTGGCCGGCCTGCTTGACGCCGATGCCGGTGACCGAGGAGTTGTTGCAGGTGGGGCTGGACGGCTTGCCGCCGCCCGGGTTGGAGCCCATCGACAGGAGGTAGAACCAGTGGTTCAGCGGGCCGGCCGCCGCGTGCACCTCGGTGCTGGGGATGGAGGAGGAGTAGCAGTTCGGGTCGTTGTTGACCAGTGAGGGCTGGTAGAGGTTGCGGATCGGCCCCTGGCCGACCAGGTTGACCTGCCGGCCGACCTGGTAGTCGGGGTAGTCGTAGGGCGCGGGCTGGTTGGCGTACTCCTTGGTGAGCGCGCCGAAGATGTCGCCGGTGCCCTCGCCCAGGCCGTTCTCGTTGTTGGCGCCGCCGGGGGTGTACTGGTCGATGCCGTGGCCGAACTCGTGGCCGACGACGTCCTGGGCGGCGATCCACTCGTTGTTCTGGTTGTGGCCGATGGAGACGGAGCTGCCGTCCCAGTAGGCGTTGACGTCGTTGAGGCCGACCTTGACCGGCCAGCTGCCGCCGTTGCCGTTGTGGCCGTTGCGACCGAGCCAGTCGCGGAGCATGTCCCATTCCTTCTGGGCCGCCCACATGGCGTCGGCGCAACCGGTCTCCTTGCTGGAGGGGTTGCCGGTGCCCCAGGAGTCGGAGGACTTGCTGAACACCTGGCCGCTGCTGTAGTCGGAACAGGTCAGGCCGGGCCGGTTCGGGTCGCGCAGCGAGTACGAGCCGCCGGAGTTGGTGGTGCTGATGGTCAGCGGGCCGGGGCCGTTCCACTTGCTGTTGATGGTGCCGGCGCGGACATCGTCGTAGCTGTCGATCACCTCGCCGCTGGCGGCGTCCACGAAGACGTGCAGCGTGCTCGGCGCGCTCTCGGTACGGCCCTTGAGGACGGTCTCCCAGGCGAGCCGGCTCGCACCGTCCTTGACCCGGACGACCAGGCGGCGCTCGGCCACCGAGTCCACCGCGGCCAGCTTGGTGCGCGCGGTCTTCTCCGCGTTCGCCGCGCTGACCTGCGGGGTTATCGAGCCGCCGACCGGCCCGGTGGCGGCCGACTGGAGGCCGCGGACCTTGCCCTGGCCGTCGGCGAGCACCACGGCGTCGCCACCGACCACCGGCAGGCCGCGGTAGCTGCGGTCGTACGCGACGGAGTAGAGGCCGCCGAGCCAGGGGGTGACGGCCCGGCGCTCGTAGGTCTCGCCGGGGCCCTTGGCCAGTGCGTCCAGGCCGGCGGCCGCGGCCGCGTCGGCGGCGTTGACGGCTGCCGCGAGGGCGCTGGGTGGTGCGGGAGAGGGGGTGGGCGCGGCGGTGGCCGGCCCGGCCGTGGCGGCGATCATGCCGGCCAGCACGGTCAGGGTGGTCGCCGTGGTCAGCAACCGTCCTGTGGAAACTCTGCGTTGCATCGAGGCTCCTCGCATGTGGGGGTCCTCGACCGCGGACGGCAGGGCTGGTGGCCCACCGCAGGGCCGTGTCTGGGGGACGGCCGTGCGGGCCGTCCGCGCTCGGGTGCCGGAACCCTCACACGGCGTCATGCTCTGGTCAATGGCTGGTGCACGCGATGCATAGGGTTGGCAAATTCCGTCAAGCTGGGCTTTTGCCCGAGTGGTTGAGACCACCTCATGTACGGACCGGGTGTCATCGAGTACCGTCCTGATGGTCGGAAGGTTGGCGAGGGGCCCGGGGGAAGCGACCGGAGGAGGCAGCCGTGCACCGGAACCGCGTGGCCGTGGCACCGGCGTCCGCACCTCCGTCCCCACCCGTCGCCCCGCCCGCCCAGGAGCTGGGCGCCTGGCGTGACTTCGGCGCCCGGCTGCGCCACTGGCGGCGCCGGGCCGGCCTCACCCAGGCCCAACTCGGCGCCGGAATCGGCTACGACCACACCGCGGTGAGCAAGATCGAGCACGGCGCCCGCCGGGTCACCCCTCGGATCGCTGACAGGATCGACGAACTCCTCGGCGCGGGCGGTGAGTTGCGGGCCGCCTGCCAGCGGGCCGAGACCGCCGAACTGCCCTCCCTGGCGCCCCTCGCGCCCGCCCTGCTGCGGCCCCCGCTGCCCACCGCGGCCGCGCACGGGCCCGGCGGCCCGACCCGCTGGAGCGCCCCCGCCCAGCCGCCGCCCCGGCTGCCCGACTACGGCCTGCTCTGCCCGCTGCACGGCGCCGACGGCTGCGACGTCCCCGACCCGGTCGAACTCGCCGCGCTGCACGCCGAGTTCTGCGCCGCGAACCCGGCCGGCGCGCCGCCCCTGGACGCCGCCACCGCACACGCCCTCACCGGGCTGCTCGCCGCCCACCTGCGCTCCGGCGAGGCCGGCGGCCTGCCCGGCCTGGCCGCCGCCGTCGAACGCACCTTGCAGGCCGTGCTCGCCCGGCTCGCCGCCGCCCCCGCCGCGCAGCGCCGCCCGCTCGCCCGACTGGCCGCCGAGCACGCGCACGCCGCGGGCGCGCTGCGGATGCAGGACGGCCGCAACGCCACCGCGATGGCCTGCTTCGACCGCGCGCTCGCCTGGGCGGAGCTCGCCGGGGACCAGGCCACCCAGGTCGCCGCGCTGAGCGACATGAGCACCCTCGCCCGGATGGACGGCGACCCGGCCGCCGCCCTCGGCTACGCCCGGGAGACCGGCCGCGCCGCCCCCGGCCGGCACTGGGCCGGCGCGATGGGCCAGATCGGCCAGGCCCGTGCGCACGCCCTCACCGGCGACGTCCGGGCCACCATTCGCCACCTCGGCCGCGCCCGGCTGCACCTGGACCACATCGGCGCCCGGGACGAGGACGACGCGCCCTGGCTCTCCATCGCCTCGATGCGGCTGCGGGTGGAGTCCGGCGCGGCCGCCGCGCTGCGCGACCTCGCCGCGGTCGTCGGCGACCCCCGGCTGGCCCGCCGGGCGCTGACCGCGGCCGAGACCGCGCTCGGCCTGCTCGGCCCGGCCCAGCTCCCCTCCAGCCGTCTCCTCTTCACCGTCCGGGTGGCGGACTGCCACGCCTGCGCGCACGACCCGCAGACGGCCGTCCAACTGCTCGGGCCCGCCCTGGAGACCGCCCCGGCGGCGGCCCTGCCGGCCCTGGTCGGGTACGAGCTGCGCGGCCTGCGCGACCGCCTCGCGGCGTACCGGCCGGAGGCGGCGTGGCGGCTGGCGGAGCTGGCGGGGTCCTGACGGGCGGCGCCACCCGCACGGCCCGCGCCCTCGCGCCCGGCTCGCGCTTGCCCGGTGCCACCCGCGCCGCCCTCGCCGGACCGGGGGCCGGATCCGGGTCCGGACCGCCCCCTGTGTCAGGGGGCGTGCGACCTCGCCCGGCGTGGGCTCGACCCCGCTGCGCTCCGGTTTCTCCAGCGCCTGCGAACAAACGCGCCCCTTTCGCGCCGGTCTGACGTCAACTTCGTGCGCGGATCTTCCTCCGATCGGGTTATTTATGGCGTTAACACGTCGAATGACTGCCGTAGCTGACCTCTCCCGCTAGAGTCTCTGACGTTTCCAGTCATTAGTTCGCGAATAACCAAGGGGGCGCGTGCTGTCCGCCATTGCACGCCGGCTCGCTCATCCGCTTCTGCTCCTGGGGGTGCTGTGCACGGCCGTCGCCACACTGCACTTCCACTGGGAGCCCGACCGGGTCTCCCCCCTCGTGCTGGTCGGCGTCCTCGGGTACCTGGCCGTACTGGAGCGGGTGATCCCGTACCGGACCGACTGGCACCCGAGTGGGCGTGAACTGCGCTGGTACACCGTGTACTTCGTGCTGAGCATGGTCGGCGGTGCGCTCGCCCAGGGGCTGGTGACGGCGCTGGTGCAGGTGCTCGGGGCGGCCCATCCGGTGCTCCCGTTCGCCCTGGAGATCCCGCTCGCGCTGCTGATCGGATCGCTCGGCGACTACCTCGTCCACCGCTGGTCCCACCACAACCGGTGGCTCTGGCGCCTGCACGGCGTCCACCATGTGCCGGACAAGGTGAATGTCGCGAACAACGGTGTGAACCATATTCTCGACGTGTTCGTCGCGCAGTCCGTGGTGCAACTCCTGCTGTCGCTGATCGGCTTCTCGGCGGAATCCGTGTTCGTGGTCGGAATATTCATTCTTGCGCAGGGGTATTTCGTTCACGCGAACATCGACGTCCGCCTCGGGTTCCTCGGCCACCTGCTGGCCGGCCCCGAGCTCCACCGACTGCACCACAGCACCGACCTCGCTGAGGCCGGGCACTACGCCTCCGACCTCTCGCTGTGGGACCACGTGTTCGGCAGCTTCACCTGGCGCCCCGGCCGGGTGCCCACCGCCGTCGGCCTCGCCGATCCGGCCGCCTTCCCGGCCACCGGCGAAGTGGGTGCCACCCTGCTGCACCCCTGGCGCCAGGTGAAGACCACCGAGCCGTCCGTCTGACCCTGCCCGCGAGGCCGCTCTTCCTCCGCCCGTGTCCGCGCCGCCACGCCATCACCCTCGGATTGGATCATGAACACCTCGCCCTTCGCCGTGCCCTGCGACCGGATCGCGATCACCGGCATCGGCTGCCGCCTGCCGGGACACGCCAACGACCACCGGACCTACTGGCGCAACCTCGTCGAGGGTCGGGACTGCCTCACCGCGACACCCGCCGACCGCTACGACACCGGCACGCTCGGCAGTCGGGACCGGTCCAAACCGGGCCGCCTGGTCGGCGGCCGGGGCGGCTACATCGACGGCTTCGACACCTTCGACCCGGACTTCTTCGGCATCAGCCCGCGCGAGGCCGAGCACATGGACCCGCAGCAGCGCAAGCTCCTGGAGGTCAGCTGGGAGGCCCTGGAGGACGGCGGCCTGCGCCCCGGCGAGCTGGCCGGCCGCGACGTCGGCGTCTACATGGGGGCCTTCACCCTCGACTACAAGATCCTCCAGTTCGCCGACCTGGACTTCCGCACGCTCGCCGCGCACACCGCCACCGGCACCATGATGACGATGGTGTCCAACCGGATCTCGCACTGCTTCGACTTCCGCGGCCCCAGCGTCTCGATCGACACCGCCTGCAGCTCCTCCCTGGTCGCGGTGCACCTCGCCTGCCAGAGCCTGCTCCGCGGCGAGACCGAACTCGCCCTGGCGGGCGGCGCGTTGCTGCACATGGCGCCGCAGTACACGATCGCCGAGACCAAGGGCGGCTTCCTGTCCGCCGACGGCCGCTCACGCGCCTTCGACGCCTCCGCCGACGGCTACGTCCGGGCCGAGGGGGTCGGCGTGGTCGTCCTCAAGCGGCTGTCGGACGCGCTGCGCGACGGCGACCCGGTGCACGCCGTCATCCTCGGCAGCGGCGTCAACCAGGACGGGCGCACCAACGGCATCACCGTCCCCAGCGCGGACGCCCAGGTCACCCTGATCGAACGGGTCTGCGCCGAGGCCGGGGTGCTGCCCGGCAGCCTCCAGTACGTCGAGGCGCACGGAACCTCCACCCCGGTCGGCGACCCGATCGAGGCGGCCGCGCTCGGCCGGGTGCTGGGCATCGGCCGCCGCCCGGGCAACCGCTGCTACGTCGGCTCGGTCAAGACCAACATCGGGCACACCGAGGCCGCCGCCGGCGTCGCCGGGCTGATCAAGACCGCCCTGGCCCTCAAGCACCGGCGGATCCCGCCGCACCTCAACCTGGAACGGCCCAACCCCGGCATCGACCTGGCCGCGCTGCCCTTCGACTTCCCGACCGCCCCGATCGACTGGCCCGAGCACGACGGACCGGCCCGGGCCGGCGTCAACTCCTTCGGCTTCGGCGGCACCAACGCGCACGTCCTGCTGGAGGAGCCGCCGAGCACCGGGCCCGCCGCCCAGGCCCCGCAGCCGGCCTGCACCGTGCTGCCGCTGAGCGCCAAGGACGCCGCCGGGCTGCCCGAACTCGCCGCCGGAATCCGTCGGGAGCTCGCCGCCGGGGTGCCGCTCGACGACCTCGGCCACACCCTGGCGCACCGGCGCCAGCACCTGCCCGAGCGGCTCGCGGTGGCCTACTCCACCCGGGACGACCTGGACGAGGCGCTGGCCGCCCACGAGCGCGGCGAGGCTCACCCCCGGGTGCTCCAGGGCCGCGCCCGGGAGCGCCAACAGCGTCGTCTCGCCTGGGTGTTCACCGGCATGGGCCCGCAGTGGTGGGGCATGGGCCGGGGCCTGTACGAGAACGAACCGGTCTACCGGGCGGCCGTCCAGGCCTGCGACCGGGAGATCCGCGAGCAGGCCGGCTGGTCCCTGCTCGACGAACTGCACCGCGACGAGGCCGACTCCCGGATGGCCGAGACCTGGCTCGCCCAGCCCGCCAACTTCGCCGTCCAGCTGGGCCTGTCCGCGCTCTGGCGCAGCCACGGCCTGCGCCCCGACGCGGTGGTCGGGCACAGCACCGGCGAAGTCGCCGCGTTCTACGAGGCCGGAGTGTACGACCTGGCCGACGCCGTCCGGGTGGTGCTGGCCCGCAGCCGCCTCCAGCAGCGGCTGGCCGGCACCGGCACCATGCTCGCCGTCGGCCTCCCGGAGGCCGAGGCGGAGCGCCGGATCCGCCCGTACCGAGCCCGGGTCTCGCTGGCGGCCGTCAACAGCCCCTCCACCGTCACCCTGGCCGGCGACACCGACGCGCTGCGCGAACTCGCCGAGGAACTGCGCGGACAGGAGGTGTTCACCCGCTTCCTGGAGGTCGAAGTCCCCTACCACAGCGTGCGGATGGACCCGATCCGGGACGAGCTGACCGCAGCGCTCGCCGCGCTCAAGCCCAACGAGGCCCGGCTGCCGCTCTACCTCACCGCCCGCGAGGGCCTCGCCCGCGGCCCCGAACTCGACGCCGGGTACTGGTGGCACAACGTCCGCAACCCGGTGCGTTTCCGCGCCGCCGTCGAACGGATGGCCCAGGACGGGCACGGCCTGTTCCTGGAGATCGGCCCGCACCCGGTGCTCGGCCACGCGATCCGCGAGTGCGTCGACGGCGCGCACGCCCTGCCGTCCATCCGCCGGCACGCCGACGAGCCCGCCTGCTTCACCCGGTCGCTCGCCGAACTGCACACCCTGGGCGTCGAACCGGACTGGCGCGCACTGCACCCGGCCGGCCGCCCGGTGCCGCTGCCCGGCTACCCGTGGCGGCGCGACCGGTACTGGGTCGAGCCGAGCGCCGTCCGGCAGGTCCGGCTCGGCGAGGTCGACCACCCGTTGCTCGGCCGCCGCACCGCGAGTGCCCAACCCGCCTGGACCACCGCACTCGACCCCGAGCGGCTGCCCTACCTGGCCGACCACCGGATCGAGGGCCAGATGGTCTTCCCGGCGGCCGGGTACCTGGAGATGGCCGCCCAGGCCGTCCGCGCCCTCACCGGCGGCACCGAGGTGGTGCTCGCCGAGATCGAGCTGAACCGGGCCCTGTTCCTCTCCGACACCGAGCCCACCCCCGTCCAACTCGGCTACGCCCCGGAGGACGCCCGCTTCACCATCGCCTCCACCCCGGTCGGCGGCGAACCGGTGGTGCACGCCGGCGGCCGGGTCCGCACCGGCCAGCGCCGCGCCCACGGGCCGGCGCTGGACGCCGAGGCGATCCGCTCCCGCGGACAGCGCTTCGACGGCCCCGACTGCTACCGGCTCCTGGCCGCCCGCGGCTACGACTACGGGCCCGCCTTCCAGGCCGTCCAGGAGGTGTGGACGAGCCCTGGCGAGGCACTGGCCCGGATCAGCCCGACCGACCGGCTCGGCCCCGAGGCGGCCGACCACCAGCTGCACCCGGTGCTGCTCGACGCCTGCTTCCAGACCCTGCTGGCCACCCGGTTGCTCACACCCGAGGACGGCGGCGTCCGGCTGCCGGTGTCCATCGAGGAGGTCCGGCTCGACCAGGCCGGCGACCGGCCGCTGTGGGCGCACGCCACCGTCACCCGCGAGGGCGGCGGCGAACTCGTCGGCGACCTCGCCCTGTACACCGAGGACGGCACCCCGGTCGGCCGGATCACCGGATTCCGGGTCGCCGACGTCGCGCAGGCCCCCGCCTCGGTCGGCCTCGCCACCATCGACAGCTGGCTCACCGAACTCGCCTGGACGGACGCCCCGGCCGCGCCCGCCGACCAGGACCTCGGCGACCTGCTGCTGTTCGCCGACGCCGGCGGCCTCGCCGAACGCCTCGCCGCGCTGGCCGCCGAACGCGGCGCCCGCTGCCACCTGGTCCGGCCCGGCACCGACTACCGGCCCGGCGACGGGCGCTCGACCGTCCGCCCGGACTCCGCCGAGGACCTCACCCAGCTCCTCACCGACCTCGGCCCCGGCTACCGCACCGTCGTCCAGCTGTGGAACCTCGACCAGCCCGCCCTCGACACCACCACGGCCGACCGGCTCGACCAGCTCGCCACCCTCGGCGGCTACGCGCTGATCGCCCTCGCCCAGGCCCTGCCCGCCGCCCTCCCGGACGCCCGGCTGCACATCGTCACCCGGGGCACCCAGGCCGCCGCCCCCGACGACCGGGTCGAACCGCTCGGCGCACCCGCCTGGGGCATCGGACGGGTGCTCTGGCAGCAGGAACTCGTCGCCCAGCGCGGCACCCTGATCGACCTCGACCCCGCCGCCGAGCCGCTCGACCAGGCCGAGGCGCTGCTCGCCGAACTCGCCTCCCGGGACGAGCAGGAGATCGCCCTGCGGGCCGGCCACCGCCGCACCAGCCGGCTCCGCCGGGCCGAGGGCCTCACCCGCCCGCTGCCGCCGGTCCTGCGCCCCGACGGCAGCTACCTGGTCACCGGCGCGTTCGGCGCGCTCGGCCGGCTGCTCTGCCGCACCCTGGTCCGGCGCGGCGCCCGGCGGCTGATCCTGGTCGGCCGCACCGCGCTGCCCGAGCGCGACCAGTGGTACCGGACCGACCCCGCCAGCCCGGCCGGGGAGCGGATCGCCTTCCTGCGCGAACTCCAGGCGCTCGGCGCCGAACCGCTGCTCGCCCCCGTCGACGTCACCGACGAGACCGCCCTCGCCGCCTGGCTCGCCGACTACCGGCAACGCCAACGCCCGCCCATCCGCGGGGTGTTCCACCTCGCCGGGCAGGTCAAGGACGTGCTGGTGCCGCAGATGGACCGGGCCGCCTTCGACGCCGGATACGCCCCCAAGGTGGTCGGCGGCCACCTGCTGCACCGGCTGCTGCGCGACGAACCGCTCGACCACTTCGTGCTGTTCGCCTCCGTCGCCTCGCTGCTCACCACCGCCGGGCAGACCAACTACGCGGCCGGCAACGCCTTCCTGGACGCCCTCGCCCACCACCGCCGGGCCGCCGGCCTGCCCGCGCTCAGCCTCGACTGGGGCCCCTGGGCCACCGGCATGATCGAGGAACTGGGCCTGGTCGCCCACTACCGCGACGCCCGCGGCATGAGCTCGCTCCCGCCGGACGCCGGCACGGCCGTGCTGGAACGCGTCCTCGGCCAGGACCGCGCCCAGCTGCTGGTCGCCACCGTGGTCGACTGGCCGACCTTCCTCGCCTGGTACCCCGCGCCGCCGCCGCTGGTCGCCGACCTGGCCGCCGACGCCGCCGAGCAGGCCCCGGCCGAGACCGGCGGCTTCCTGGACGCCTACCGCACGGCGGATCCGCCGACCCGGCACCGGCTGGTCACCGAGCGGTTCACCGCCGCCGCCGCGGCCGTGCTGCGGATCGGCGCCGAGCGGATCGCCCCGGACACCAGGCTCGGCGCGCACGGCCTGGACTCGCTGCTCGCGATGGAGCTGCGCGCCCGGGTGCACGGCGAACTGGGCGTCGCCCTGCCGGTGGTGGCGCTGCTCAGCAACGGCACCGTCGGCGACCTGGTCGACCTGCTCGTCGCCGGCCTGGCCGAGCGGCTCGACGCCGAGGGCGGCCCCGAGCAGGCCGAGGTCGAGCTGCACACCGACGAGGCCCGCTACCCGCTCACCCACAACCAGCAGGCGCTGTGGTTCCTGCGCCAGCTGCACCCGGACGGCTTCGCCTACAACATCGGCGGCGCGGTGGAGGTGCGCGCCGAGCTCGACCCCGAGCTGGTCTTCGCCGCCTTCCGCGCGCTGGTCGCCCGGCACCCCGGGCTGCGGGCCGCCTTCACCGCCGAGGAGGGCCGACCGGTCCAGCGGATCCGCCCGGAGGCGGTGGCCGACACCGGACTGTTCGACGTCGAGGGCCGCCCCTGGGAGGAGATCCACGCGTTGATCGTCGCCGAGTACCGGCGGCCGTACGACCTCGCGAACGACCCGCTGGTCAGGCTGCGACTGTTCCGGCGCGGACCGGACCGCTGGGTCCTGATGAAGGCCGTCCACCACATCGTCTCGGACGCGATCTCCACCTTCACCTTCATCGAGGAGCTGTTCGAGGTCTACGAGGCGCTGCGCCACGGCCGCACCCCCGAACTCCCCGCCGTGGCCGCCCGCTACCTCGACTTCCTCAACCACCAGAACCGCTTCCTGGCCGGCCCCGACGCCCGGCGGATGCTCGACTACTGGCGCGGCCACCTGCCGGCCGAGATGCCCGTCCTGGCCCTGCCCACCGACCGGCCCCGGCCGGCCGTGCAGACCCACAACGGCGCCTCGGCGTTCTTCCGGCTCGACGCCGACCTGACCGCCCGCGTCCACGAGCTGGCCCGCGCGCACCACGCCACCCCGTTCATGGTGCTGCTCAGCGCCTACTACCTGCTGCTGCACCGCTGGTCGGGCCAGCAGGACATCGTGGTCGGCAGCCCCGTCACCGGCCGCACCCAGGAGGAGTTCGCCTCCGTCTACGGCTACTTCGTCAACCCGCTGCCGCTGCACGTCAGCCTGGCCGGGGAGCCGACCGTGTCCGAGCTGCTGGCCCGGGTGCGGGAGAGCGTGCTCGGCGGCCTGGACAACCAGGAGTACCCGTTCCCGCTGCTGGTCGAGCAGTTGGGGCTCCAGCACGACCCCAGCCGCTCGGCGGTGTTCCAGGCGATGTTCATCCTGCTCACCCACAAGGTCGCCGTGGAACGCTTCGGCTACCGCCTGGAGTACATCGAACTCCCCGAGGAGGAAGGGCAGTTCGACCTGACGCTGTCCGCCTACGAGGACCGCGCGGACGGCTGCTTCCACTGCGTGTTCAAGTACAACTCCGACCTCTTCGACGCCGCCACCGTCGAGCGGCTGGCCGCGCACTACCGCAACCTGCTGGACGCCATGACCAGCGCCGGCGCCGACCGCCCGGTCGGCCGGCTGCGGATGCTCGACGAGGCCGAACGCCGCCGCATCCTCACCGGCTTCAGCGGCGCCGACCGGCGGGCGGACCACGACACCCCGGTGCCCGAACTCGTCGCCAAGGCCGCCGCCGAACACCCCGAGGCCGTCGCCGTCACGGCCCCCCGCCCGGACGGCGCCCGCCGCCTCACCTACGGCGAACTCGACCGGCGGGCCCAGCGGACGGCCCTGCGGCTGCGCGAACTGGGCGTCGGCGAAGGCTCGGTGGTCGCGGTCTGCCTGGACAAGTCACCCGAGCTGATCGTCGTCCTGCTGGCGATCTGGCGGGCCGGCGCCGCCTACCTGCCGCTCGACCCCGGACACCCGGCCGACCGGCTCGCCTACCAGGTGACCGACGCCGGAGCGGCCCTCGTCGTGGTTGCGGAGCGGAACCCGTTCGGCACCGAACCGCCCGTCCGCCCCGTCACCCTGGACGAGCTCGACCGGCCCGCCGCCGAGAGCGGCCCGCTGCCCGCCGCCGACCCGGACCGCCCCGCCTACGTCATCCACACCTCCGGCTCCACCGGCCGCCCGAAGGCCGTGCGGGTCGACCACCGCAACCTCGCCGCCGTCACCGCGGGCTGGCGCGCCGAGTACCGCCTCGACACCGAGGCCCGGGTGCACCTCCAGATGGCCGGGACCGCCTTCGACGTGTTCTCCGGCGACCTCGCCCGGGCGCTGAGCACCGGCGGCACCCTCGTCCTGGTCGACCGCGACCTGCTGTTCGACACCGCCCGGCTGTACCGCACCATGCGCGAGGAAGCCGTCGACTGCGGCGAGTTCGTGCCCGCCGTCGCCCGCGGCCTGCTGGCCCACTGCGAACGCGAGGGCCTGCGGCTGGACTTCCTGCGGCTGCTGGTCGTCGGCTCCGACTCCTGGAAGGCCGCCGAGCACCGGCGGCTGCGCGCCCTGTGCGGGCCGGACACCCGGCTGGTCAACTCCTACGGCCTGACCGAGGCCACCATCGACACCAGCTACTACGAGGGCGGCGCGGACGCCCTGGAGCCCGGCCGGATGGTGCCGATCGGCCGACCCTTCCCCAACAGCGCGCTGTACATCCTCGACCACTACGGCGAGCCGGTACCGCCCGGCGTGCCCGGCGAGCTGTGGATCGGCGGCGCCGGTGTCGCCGCCGGCTACCCGAACGACCCGGAGCAGACCACCCGGCGCTTCACCACCCTGGAGCTCGACGGCCCGCCCGTCCGGCTCTACCGCACCGGCGACCTCGGCCACTGGGACGCCCACGGCACCGCCCACCTGCTCGGGCGGATCGACAACCAGGTCAAGGTGCGCGGCCACCGGATCGAGATCGGCGAGATCGAGGCCCACCTCACCGCCCGCCCCGAACTCGCCCAGGCCTGTGTGACGGTCCGTGAGGATTCCACCGGCGAAGCCGTGCTGGCCGCCTACCTGGTCCCCGCCGAGGGGACCACCCTGGACCGCCGGGAACTGCGCCGCCACCTGGCCGAGCACCTGCCCACCGTGATGATCCCCTCCCACCTCACCGAACTGCCCGCCCTGCCGCTCACCCCCAACGGCAAGGTCGACCTGGCAGCCCTGCCCGAGCCCCGGATCGACACCGGCGGCGCGCAGCACGAACCGCCCGTCACCCTCTACGAGATCCGCACCGCCGAGCACTGGAGCAACCTGCTCGGCGTGGCGGAGGTCGGCCTCCAGCACGACTTCTTCGAGCTCGGCGGCAGCTCCATCCGGCTGATCGAGCTGATCCACCACCTGCAGACCGAGTTCAACATCAGCATCCCGGTCGGCCTGCTGTTCAAGGTGACCACCCTGCACGGGATGGCCCGCACGCTGGAGCAGATCATCACCGGCGAGGTCGCCGGCGGCCAGCCGTACCTCTGGTTCAACCCCGGGGCGCCCGAGGGGCGGACGGTGTTCTGCTTCCCGCCGGCCGGCGGCCACGGCCTGGTCTACCGCCAGCTCGCCGCCCACCTGCCCGACCACCGGCTCGCCGCCTTCAACTACCTCACCGGCGACGACAAGACCGCCCGCTACGCCGACCTGGTCGAGGACCTGGAGGAGGCGGGGCCGTACGTCCTGCTCGGCTACTCGCTCGGCGGCAACCTCGCCTTCGAGGTGGCCCGGGAGCTCGAACGCCGAGGCCGTACGGTCAGTTCCGTCCTGGTGGTGGACTCCTACCGGATCCCCGAGCCCTTCGAGCTCGGCGAGGAGCACCTGGCCGTCTTCGAACGCGAACTCCACGAGCACCTGCACCGGCACACCGGCTCCCGGATCGTCGCCCAGGAGACCCTCGAACAGGCCCGGGACTACCTGGCGTTCTGCAGCAGGACCCCCAACCTGGGAGTCCTGAAGGCCCCGCTCAACGTGGTGTGCGAACGGGACCGGCTGGCGCTGCACGCGGGCGGCGAGCACGGCTCCTGGCACGGCGCCTCCAGCGCCGGAACGGCCGTCCACGCCGGGCACGGCAGCCACGCCGAGATGCTGGACGCCGAGTTCGCCGCCCGCAACGCCGAACTGGCGGGCGCCATCCTGGCCGGAGGCACCGCCGATGGCCGGGTCTGAGCGCGGGCCGGACTGGTCGAGCCGGGAGCGGGCCCCCGGCGGCCCGCCCCGGGTCATCGTGATCGGCGCGGGCATCGGCGGGCTCTCCACCGGCTGCTACGCGCAGATGAGCGGGCTGGAGACCCGGATCTTCGAGAAGCACGTGCTGCCGGGCGGCTGCTGCACCGCGTGGTCCCGGCACGGCTACCTGTTCGACTACTGCATCGACTGGCTGATCGGCACCGCCGAGGGCACCGGGGCGAACCAGGTGTGGCGCGAACTCGGCGCCCTCGACGGCAAGTCGATCACCCGCTTCGACGTCTTCAACCGCGTCGTCGACGAACACGGCCGCGCCGTCACCTTCTACGGGGACCCGGACCGGCTGGAACAGCACCTGCTGGCCACCGCCCCCGGCGACGCCAAGCCGATCCGCGCCTTCTGCCGGGACCTGCGCCGCTTCGCCGCCATCGACCTGCCCTGGGACCTCACCCCGCCGCCGCTGCGCGGCCCGGCCGAGCGGCTGCGCACCCTGCGCACCGTGCTGCCCGCGTTCCGGCTCTTCTGGCGGACCGCGACGACCCCGATGAGCGGCTTCGCCGAGCGCTTCCAGGACCCTCTGCTGCGGCGGGCGCTGCCCAACATGTTCCTCCAGGAGCCGGCCGGCTTCCCGCTGCTGCCGTACCTGTACACCCTGGCCGCCGCGCACAACGGCAACACTGGCTTCCCGCAGGGCGGTTCGCTCGGGCTGGCCCGGTCGGTGGAGGAGCGCTACACCTCGCTCGGCGGGGTGGTCGGCTACCGCTGCCGGGTGGAGCGGATCCTGGTCGAGGGGGACCGCGCCGTTGGCGTCCAACTCCGGGACGGCTCCCGGCACTTCGCCGACCACGTGGTGGCCGCCTGCGACGGGCCGACGGTGCTCGACCGGCTGCTCGAAGGCCGCTGGTCCAGCCCCGCCACCGACCGGCTGTACGGCGAGCTGCTGGACAAGCCCGGCAACCTGTACCCGGCCGTGGTCTCGGCCTTCGTCGGCGTGGACGGCCCGCTGCCCGAGGGCGAACCGCACAGCACCACCTACCTGCTGTCGCCCGAGCAGGGCGCCCGGCTGCCCGGCTCGCTCCAGCACAGCCTGGTCGTCCAACTGCGCTCGGACTACGCGGAGGGCTTCGCGCCGCCCGGCAAGTCGGTGCTGCACTGCACCTACTTCAGCGACTACCGCTCCTGGAAGGACCTGCGGGTCCGCGACCGCCGCGCCTACCGGGCGCGCAAGCAGGAAGTCGCCGCGTTCGTCCGGGAGTTCCTGGAGCGGACGTACCCGGGGCTCGGCCGCCGGATCGAAGTCGTGGACGTCGCCTCCCCGGTGACCACCGAGCGGTTCACCGGCAACACCTACGGCAGCATCCTCGCCTGGCAGGCCTTCTCCGAGGCCGAGGACGCCGCCAACCGGCTGGTCAACCGGGACCGGATGCGGCTGCCCGGTCTGCGCGGCTTCTCGATGGCCGGGCAGTGGGCCGGCCTCGGCGGTCTGATCCGCGCCGCCACCAGCGGCCGGTACGCCGCGCAGTACCTCTGCCGGGAGCTCGGCCGGCCGTTCCGGGCCTGGCCCAGTGACAACCAGGAACCTTGGCATGCGGGCAAGTTGGGCAAACTGCCGCAACTCGACCGGGCCACCGTGGGAGTGCCGGAATGACCGGAATGAGTACCAGCAGGCAGACCATGGTGATCGTCGGGGGCGGGCTGGGCGGCCTGTCGACCGGCTGCTACGCACAGATGAACGGCTACCGCACCACCGTCCTGGAGATGCACGAACTCCCCGGCGGCTGCTGCACGGCCTGGGACCGCGGCGAGTTCACCTTCGACTGCTGCGTGAGCTGGCTGCTCGGCAGCGGCCCCGGCAACGAGATGCACCAGATCTGGCTCGAACTCGGCGCGTTGCAGGGCAAGGTGATGCGCAACTTCGACGTCTTCAACGTGGTGCGCACCCGGGACGGGCGCGCCGTCTACTTCTACTCCGACCCCGACCGCCTGGAAGCGCACCTGCTCGACCTCGCCCCGGAGGACGCCCGGCGGATCCGGCAGTTCTGCGAGGGGCTGCGCAAGTTCCGCCGCGCCCTGGTCCGTTACCCCTTCCTCAAGCCGGTCGGACTGATGGGCCGGGCCGAGCGCTGGCGGATGCTCGCCTCGTTCCTGCCGTACTTCAACGTCATCCGGCGCTCGATCACGGTGCTGATGAGCGACTACTCGGCGCGCTTCCGGAGCCCGCTGCTGCGCGAGGCGTTCAACTTCGTGCTCTACGAGAAGCACCCCAACTTCCCGGTGCTGCCCACCTACTTCCAACTCGCCTCGCACGCAGGGCAGTCGGCCGGGGTGCCGGAGGGCGGTTCGCTCGGGCTGGCCCGCTCGATCGAGCAGCGCTACCGGCGGCTCGGCGGTGAGATCAGCTACAACACCAAGGTGGCCGAGATCCTGGTCGAGCAGGACCGGGCCGTCGGGGTGCGGCTGAGCGACGGCCGGGAGATCCGGGCGGACATCGTGGTCGCCGCCTGCGACGGACGCACCACCATGCTGGACCTGCTCAAGGGCCGCTACCTGAACGACACCTACCGCCGGCTGTACACCCGGACCATCACCGAGCCCGGCATGGTCTTCCCCGGCTACCTCACCGTCTTCCTCGGCCTGCGCCGCCCCTTCCCGGCCGGGGACCCGTGCACCACCTACCTGCTGGAGGACGAGGTCGCCGACCGGCTCACCGGCATCCGCCACCCCAGCATCAACGTCCAGTTCCGCAGCCGCCACTACCCCGAGCTGTCGCCCGCCGCGACGACCGTCGTCTACGCCAGCTACTTCTGCGACATCGCCCCCTGGCGGGAGTTGAGCACCGGCCCGGAGCAGGCGCCACGGTTGCGGCGGGGCGAGGAACTGCACACCCTGCCGGTGGGGCGCGGGCGCGAGTACCAGCGCGAGAAGCGCCGGGTGCGGGACGCCATCGTGGAGTTCCTGGACGGGCACCACCCCGGTCTGAGGGACGCCGTCGCCGTCAAGGACGTGTCCACCCCGCTCACCCAGGTCCGCTACACCGGCAACTACGACGGCACGGTGCTCGGCTGGCAGCCGTTCGTGGAGAGCGGCGAGACCCTGGAGGACGAGATCAAGCGCAACGGGCCCGGGCTGCCCGGCCTGGCGAACTTCTACCTCTCCGGCGTGTGGGCGACCACGGGGGGACTGATCCGGGCGGCCGCCGCCGGCCGGCACGTCGTCCAGTTCATCTGCCGCGACGACGGCCGGCCGTTTACCGCTGCCGTGGACGACAGCGCGCCGCCGCCCACCCTGGTCATCGAACCGGTCGGGCCCGCCGACCGGCGGTTTGGAGTCACCTCATGAGGGTCGAGAAGTGGGTCGTCCGCGAGCACGTGGACGGCGTGCCGGACGTCGAACGGATGTACCGGAAGGTGGTCGAGGAGGTGGACGTCCGCCTCGCCGCGGACGAGATGCTGCTGCGGACCAGGTACGTCTCGGTCGACCCGTACCTCCAGGGGATCGCCCTGGACACCCCGATCGGCGACCACATGGGCGCGGACTCCATCATGGAGGTGGTGGAGGCCGGGCCGGACGCCGCCTTCGCCGTCGGCGACCTCGTGCAGGGCTTCGGCGGCTGGCGCACCCACGTGATCAGCAACGGCGCCCCGGCGTTCTGGCAGACCGGCACCTTCCCGATGGTCTTCCCCGCCTACCGGCGGCTGGACCGGAGCGACTACGACGACGCCCTGCCGATCTCCACCGCCCTCGGTGTCCTCGGCGGCCCGGGGATGACCGCCTGGGGCACGGTCGAGAAGTTCCTGGAGGTCCGGCCGGGGGACACCGTGCTGGTCAGCGGGGCGTCCGGGGCGGTCGGCTCGGTGGTCGGACAGCTGGCCCGGCACCGGGGGGCCCGGGTCATCGGCACCACGGCCACCCCGGCCAAGGCCGCCCGGCTGCGTGAGCTGGGCTTCGACGCGGTCCTGCTCTACCGCGACGGCGACGACCCCGAGCGGCTGCGGGAGGAACTCGCCAAGCTCGCCCCGGCCGGCATCGACCGCTACTTCGACAGCCTCGGCGGGGCGCTCACCGACGCGGTCTTCTCCCTGCTCGCCGTGGACAGCCGGGTCGCGGTCTGCTGGCAGTGGGGCAGCCAGGTCGGCGGCGACTGGGCGGGCCCGCGGCTGCTGCCGATGATCATGTTCCCGCGCACCACCATCCGCGGCATCTTCTCGCTGGAGTGGTTCACCGAGGAGAACTGGTCGGCGCTGCGGCAGGAGCTGGGCGCCCTGGTCCGCAGGGGGGACCTCGGCTACCAGCAGACCGTCCACCGGGGCTTCGACAACATCCCGGCCGCCTACCGCAGCCTGTACGTGGACCGCTCCGCGAGCCGGGGCAAGGTGCTCGTCGAACTCTGAGCCGGGCGGTCGGCGGGGCCCGGCCGGGGCGGGCGGTTCGTGTGCCCGCCCCGGCCGGGCGCAGGTCAGTTCAGGGTGAACCAGGTGGAGCGGGACTTCTTCCACTCCGGCTGGGCGAGGTCCTTGGCGGCGGTGCCGTCGCCGTACAGGTCGGCGGAGCCGTCGTCGGTGATCAGCTGGGCCCGGGCGCCGGGGGCGTCCAGGTTCGGCACGTCCGGGACGGCCTCCCAGGCGCCGGCGTCGCTGGTCGGCAGGTCGACCAGCTTGACCGGCTGGGAGCCCGGCTGCCCGTTCCAGCGGTAGAGGGCGTACGGGGCGGAGTTGTCCTCGGCGGACCAGGAGCCGGCCACGATCAGGTACTGGCCGAGGTCGTTGCGGCGCAGGTCGCGGATGGAGAGCCCGCCGAGGTCCAGCTCGACCGGCTCGCCGAAGGTCGCGTGCGAGGCCGAACCGGACAGCAGCGACGGGAGGTTGGTGACCGGGACGAGCAGCGCGCGGCCGCCGGTGACCGCCGGGGTCAGCGGCGCGCGGAAGCCGATGTACGCGGTGGTGGTGCTGCCCGGGGCGAACTCCAGCCCCTCGACGTTGAATCCGTCGATCTGCTTGGGCGCCTGCCCGTCCGCCGCGCCCGCCGCGAAGCCGTAGCGGTCGCCGTGGGCGCCGTCCCAGGCGATCAGGTCGTCGCGCAGGCCGTGGTACGAACCGGCCAGCGAGAGCTGGGTGTCGGCGCCCGAGCCGGTGACCTTCGTGGTGAACACGGTGTGCCGGTCCGGCTTGACCTTGCCGTCCTTGTTGTTGCCGAGCGAGCCCGTCCAGTAGATCGTGTCGCCGACCCGGGCCGCGGCCTCGATGTCGATCTCCTTGGAGACGCCGAGCGCGGAGCTGAAGTCCCAGGTGCGGACCGGCGCGCCGGAGGCGTTGCGGTCGTACAGCCGCAGCACGTTGGACTCGTCGTCGCCGACCAGGATGTAGCCGCCGCCCGCGTCCACCGCGGCGGAGGCGTCGCTGGAACCGGTCAGGTAGCGGCTGGCGGCCGGGAACCGGACGGCGGGGGAGGCCGCGTAGTGCAGGGTGCGGGTCGCGGTCTTGCCGCCCAGGCCGGTCACCTTGATGGTGAGGTCGGTGTAGCCGACGCCCTGCGCGGCGACCGCCAGGGTGCGGGTGCCGCCGGTGCCCGTCACCGCCACGTCGCCGGTCCGCGCGACGGCACTGCGGGTGCTCGCCGAGGCGGCGACGGTCAGCGCCGAGGCCGCGGCCCCGCTCTGCGCCACCGCCACGGACACCGTCGGATCGCCGGTGGCGCCGACCGCGCCGGACAGGTAGCCGGCCGAGAAGGTGATCGTCGGAGTGCCGTACGAGGCCGCGGCGGCCGGGACCACCGGCAGGGCGAGCACGGGCACCGCCGCGACGGCGACGGCCAGCGGGAGCAGACGGCGGGGGGAACGGGACACGGTGACAGCCCTTCGACGCACGGAGAGGAGCGGGGGCGGTGCGGATCCGGACCAGCCTGGGCGGCCGCGGCGAACGCCAACCCTACGCCGGAGAACCGGACGGCGAACAGCAGGCCTCCAACGCCGGGCGTGAGTCGGGGGGAGCCCCGCTAGCCGCGGATTCCGGCCGCGTGCAGCCGGCGGCGGACCTCCTCCCACTCCGGGGTGACCGGCGCGGTCGACCGCGCGCCGACGCCCCGGTCCTTGAAACCGCTGGACGTCGACACGCACACCACCGGCCCCTCGGCCTCCCCGAGGCCCTCGACGCCGCCGAGGCTGCGCAGCCCGGCGAGCCCGGCCGCCGCGGACAGCTCCGTCCAGAGCCCGGAGCGGGCCAGTTCGGCCTGGGCGGCCGCGAGTTGGCCGTCGTCCAGGGTCAGCACCCGGCCGCCGCTCTCGCGGACCGCGACCACGCCCCGGTAACCGCCGACCGGGGAGGCGATCGAGTACGCCTCGCTCGGCCCCACCGTCACCCGGGCCGCCGGCAGGCCCTGGCGGACGGCCAGGGCGAGCGGCGCGCCGGACGCGGACTCGCAGGCGACGATGCGCGGCACCCGGTCGGCCAGGCCGAGCCGGTGCAGTTCGCTGAAGCCCTTCCAGACGCCGAAGAGCAGCTCCCCGTAGCCGGTGGGCACGAACACCGCGGTGGGCACGCCGATGTCCCGGAAGATCTCGTACGCGACGGTCTTGTAGCCCTCGGGGCCGTACGCGTGGCCGGTGTGGGTGGTGGTGAGGTTGCTGACCGGGTGCAGGCCCAGCCGGTCCACGACCTGCCGCAGCAGTGGCCAGCGGGCCTCCCACGGCACCGGCAGCACGACGGCGCCGTAGGCGTTGAGGAACGCGTCGACGGCCGGCGGCAGGTCGGGCCCGGTGATCACCACGCAGCGCAGCCCGGCCCGGGCGGCGTAGGCGGCGGCGGACGCGCCGTGGTTGCCGGAGGAGGCCACCGCGATCCCGGGCGCGCCGACGCCCACGGCGGCGCTGGTGGTGCAGCGGTTCAGCCGGTCCTTGTGGCTCCAGGTCGGGTTGCGGGCCTCGTCCTTGACGTACACCCCGGGTTCGAGCTCGACCAGCGGCGTGCCACCCTCGCCCAGGCCCGGCGCGAGCAGCGGCGGCAGCAGGGGGGCCCACCGCTCCAGCCCGCCGCGCGGCGCCCCGGCGTCCGCGCCCGGGGCGAACAGGGCGGCCGCATCGGCCTCGCGGTAGGCGTAGTCGACCTCGACGGGGTAGGAGACGTCCTCGGTGCCGGTGCGGGGACAGCCCGCGGTGAGCGGGGGCCACAACGGGTAGTCGAGGGTGGGATCGCCGAGGGAGCGCTGGCCGGTTGCGAGGGAGCCGTCTGTCGCCATGTCAGGAGCCTAACCGGGCCTGCGCCGCCCGGTCCGGCGGATTCCGGGGCCCGGTGGGCCGCTCCTGGCTCCTGCGGCCGCTACTGGGCCTGTCGGACGGCCGAGACGTCGAACTCCAGGACGACCTTGTCGCCGACCAGGACGCCGCCGCCCTCCAGGGCCGCGTTCCAGGTCACCCCGAAGTCCTTGCGGCTGATCGTCACCGAACCCTCCAGGCCCACCCGCAGGTTGCCGTAGGGGTCGACGGCGTTGCCCGTGTACTCGACGTCGATGGTGACCGGGCGGGTGACGTCCTTGACGGTGAGGTCGCCCGTCACCCGGAACTCGCCGTCCCCGCGCGGCTCGACCGCCGTCGTGGCGAAGGCGATGGTCGGGAAGTTCGGCACGTCCAGGAAGTCGTTGGTGCGCAGGTGCTGGTCGCGCTGCTCGACGCCGGTGTCGATGCTCTCCGTCCGGATCGTCACCCGGGCGGTGGAACGGCCCGGGTCGGCGCCGTCCAGGTGGGCGCTGCCCTCGAAGGCGGTGAAGGAGCCGCGGACCTTGGTCACCATGGCGTGGCGCGCCACGAAGCCGATCCGGGTGTGGGCGGGGTCGAGGACGTAGTCCCCGGTGAGCTCGGACAGGGAGACGGTCATGGTCGGCTTACCTCCTGGGCGGGTGTGGGGCCTCTCCGGGGAATCGCGGGGGTCCTAGGGGGCCGCTGACGCCTGGGTCGGCCCCGGACCACGCTAGGTGCTGCGCCCCGTCCCCGCCCGTCGGGCCCGGGCCGCTGTCTTCCACGCGGGTGCCCCCGCCCGGGTGGACGGGGGCACCCGCGGCCGTTTCAGGGCACGGGCTCAGCGGTGGCTCGGGAACTGCACCACCTGCTGGTAGGTCGGACGGTTCTGCCAGGTGGTCTTGTCGTCCGTGACACCGCCGAGCGGGCGCTGGATGATCGTGTCGGCGCACCACTGGTCGCCGGCGGAGCAGTCCGCGTCGCCCGGGTAGACCTGGGCCGGGGTCTGGGCGGCCGCCCGCTTCAGGGTGTCCAGCAGCACGCCCCGGCAGGCCGCCAGATCGCCCCCGCCGCAGTACGGGCGGGCCAGCGGGCCGGCCACCTGGTCTCCCAGGACGGACCGCAGGTCCTTGTCCAGGTAGCTCCACCAGCCGTACTGGAAGGCCGAACCCTTGTGCGGGATCGCCTCGTTGGCGCTCACCGGGCCGCCGCTGCCGGGACCGGTCTGGCCGCCGGAGGGCGACTCGTTGATCTGCAGGGCGCCGGTCAGGGCCGTGAACAGCTGGTCCCCGAGGCCGGGCCGCATGACGCCCTCCGCGACCAGCGGCCACCAGGCGTCCAGGACGCGGATCGCGGCGGCGTCCGCGTAGCCGTGGCTGCCCGGCGACGTCTCCTTCCGCTGGGCGCCGTCCGCCAGCCAGGCCTCCAACTGCTGGAGCGCGGTGGCGGCGGCCGGATCGGTGACGGGGGCGCTGCGCAGCACCCGGATCAGGTCCGGCAGGACGTCCTCGGCGCGTAGGTCGGCCAGGGCGGCACTCGCCATGGCCTGGGTGAGCGAGACCCGGCTCGCCTTGCCGCCGTTGCGCAGCAGCGCCTTGACCCGGTCGTCGAGCAGGTTGCCGCGGTGCACCGAGCCGTTGCCGAACCCGGCCGAGGTGAAGCCGTCGGCCTGCTTGTTGTTCCAGGAGATGTAGTAGTCCTGGTTGACGGACTGCGGGTGCTCGGCCGCCGGGGTGTACCGGGCGGTGTTGGTCGCGGGGTCGAAGTCGGCCCACTCGTACGCCGGTTCGGCGCGCAGCGGCAGGCCGGCGTCGACCCCGGGGGCGCGCACCGGGTTGCTGCCGGAGTTGTAGTACGCGATGTCGCGGGAGTCGGCGTAGAACCAGTTGAAGGTGTAGTTGATGTCCTGCGCCGCCTGCTGGAAGCTCGCCGCGTCGTGCACCGCGCCCGGGTCGTTGAGCTCCTGGAAACCGATGATGGAGTCCGCCTCGTGCCGGTAGGTGGAGCGCAGCGAGGTGAAGGCCACGGGGGCGCCGCCGACCGTGCCGCGGGCGGTCACCAGGCCGTACCTGCTGCGGTACATGACCAGGGTGTAGGAGCCGGCGGCGGTGGAGTCGGCGGTGGTCGGGTTCCAGGTGTTCTTGCGTTCCAGCCGGTCGAAGGGGACGCACTGGCCGTGCCAGAGGTAGGAGTCGGCGGCGGTGGTGGCCGGGGAGCCGTCGGTGGTGCAGAGCGGGACGGCGTAGGTGTCGGTGATGTCCTGCCCGGCGGAGGTGGCGCTCCAGGCGTAGTCCTGGCCGCGGCCGAGCTGCACGTAGAAGCTCAGGCCGGCGAAGGCCGCGCCGCGCGCGCTGATGCCGGGGCCCTGGATCTCCTCCAGCATCAGCAGCTGCGGGGCGAAGTAGCCGGTCTGCGGGCCGAACACGGCGACCGGGTGGCCGTCGTCGGTGTGGGCGCCGGAGACCAGCAGGGCGTTGGACATGCCGTGCTTGGCGGTGAGCAGGTTGCCGGGCAGCACGCCCGGGGCGGCCGTCCTCGCGGCGCCGGCGCCCGTGCCGGTGGCGTCGTAGATCATCCGCTCGGGCACCACCGAGCCGGGGTCGGGCAGTGCCTCGCCCTGCGGGGCGTCGGGGACGGGGGCGTAGGGGAAGCGCTGGCCGTCGTGCAGGGTCTGGACGGCCTCCGGGTCGTCGGCCTCGCGCAGCGACTTCCAGACCGCGTCCCCGGCGTCCTTGCCGTAGCGGGCCTCGGCGGCCGACTTGACCTGGGCGGAGGCGAGTTCACCGCCGCCGCCGGAGCCGAACAGGGCGCCGACCACGGAGGCCAGGGCGACCAGGTCGGTCAGCTTGAACGGCTCGATCGACCCGGCGTTGGTGATCGGGTCGATGTGCCCGGTCAGGTCGTACTCGCCGGGGAAGGTGCGGGCGTTGTAGGACTCCTTGGCGTACTGGTTGATGCCGTCGAGGTAGGCGTTCGCGTCGGTGAGGGCCTGGGCGGCCCGGCCGCCGCGGGCCGCCAGGGCGTCGATCTGCTGTTGCAGTTCCGCCTCGGTGTACGGCGCGGCCTGCCAGAAGCTCTGCTCCAGCTGGCGGTTGGCGGCGGCGCCGCCGGCGAAGCCGGACAGCTGGCCGCGGCCCACGTGCCGGAACAGGTCCATCACCCACAGCCGGTCCTGGGCGGCGGCGTAGCCCGCGCCGTACTCGGTGCCGTAGCGGGTGGTGCCGGTGATGTGCGGGACGCCGGTGGCCTTGTCGCGGACGATGGTGACGTCGGCGCGCGGGCTGATGGTGCTGGCCACCTGGTCGGCGGGGACACCGAAGGAGGCGTCGTTGAAGAAGTCGCGCAGCTTGGCCTCGGTCAGGCCCGGGTAGCCGGAGGCGAGGGCGGCGTACGGGCCGAGCTGGTCGTCGGTGTGGGCGGGGCGGCTGCCGAACATCCGGTTGAGCAGGATCTCGGCGAGCGTGGCGTTGCCGTTCTCGCCGGGCGGCAGGATGTCCCGGCAGTGGCCGCCGCAGTAGTCGGCCGCGGTGGCGGTCGGGGCGGCGGGGGCGGCGGCGGTGGGGGTGGTGGTCAGGGCGGCGGTGACGAGCAGGGCCGACGCGACGGCGGCGGCCGGGAAGCGCAGGGGGTGGGGGCGTAGGCGCAAGGGGAGCTCCTCCGTCGAAGCCACGGGAGCTCGACGGTAGGGGCGTTACTGACCGGTTGGCTAGTGGCGTGCATGCCATTTCCGGTGGGGCGCGGCCGGGTTGGTGATCCGTCTGGCCGTCTACCGCCCGGCGGCGAGGCGGGTGGCGAGGTGGGCGGCGGCGGTGGCGGGGTCGGTGCGGGGGAGGCGGGGGTGGAGGTCGGCGAGGAGGTGGTGGAGGCGCTCGCGGATCGGACCGGGGGCGGTGGCCACCGAGCCGGTGAGGACCAGGGGTTCGGTGGGGGCGGCGGTGGCGCGGGCGAGGGCGGCCAGGTGGTCGGCGGCGGTGTCGGCGATGGCGCGGGCGGCCGGGTCGCCCTGCGCGGCGAGCCGGGAGACCAGCGGGGCGAGGGTGGCGAGCCGGCGGGGCGGGCCGGCGTAGGCCCAGCGGAGCAGGGCGTCGGGGGAGTCTGCGGCGCAGCGGGCGCGGACGGCGGTGCCGAGCGGGCCGGCCGGGTCGGCGTGGGCGTGGCGCAGGGCCTCGCGGCCGAGCCAGAAGCCGCCGCCCTCGTCGCCGAGCAGCCAGCCGAGCCCGCCGGTGCGCGCGAGCGTGCGGGCACCGGCGAGCCGGACGCAGACCGCGCCCGTGCCCGCGATCAGGACGGTGCCGTGGCCGTCGGTGACGCCGCCGGAGGCCAGGGCCGGGACGGTGTCGGGGACGAGTCGTACCGGGTGGCGCAGGCCGAGGGCGGCCCGGCAGCGCTCGGCGAACGCGTCCGGGTCCGGTAGGGAGCGGTACCCGGCGAGGCCGATCAGGCAGGCGGCGATGCGGCCCGGGCCGCGGGTGTCGAGGGCGGCCGTGACCGCCGCCGCCAGCCGGTCGAGCGCCGGCTCCGGGCCCTCTCCGGCGGGGTTGGCGCCGGGGCTCTCGCCGCGGCCCCGGACGGCGCCCGCGGCGTCCAGGAGGACGGCGCGGGTGTGGCTGCCGCCGGCGTCGACGCCGAGGTGGAGGGTGGTCATCGGGCGGCTCCGGTGCGGGCTCGGCGGGTGGCCGGGGTGGTGGTGAGCGGCATCAGGTCGGTGGCCGGCAGGGCGCCGCGGACCTGCGCGAGCGGCTGCCGCCGGCCCTCGGGGCTCCGGAGGGGGCGCCCGTGGGCCGATCGCTCCTCAGCGTAGAGGGATCGCGGCGGAAGGGTGGGCGGTCGTCGCCGTGACGGCCGCGTGCGCGGCCGTGACCAGTGCGGGGAGGTGCTGCTCCTCGGTGAGCCAGGCCAGGTGCCCGTCGGGCCGGACCAGGGCGGCGGTGACGCCGAGCCAGGCGGGCCGCGACGCGGCGAGCGGCGCGCTGTGCACCGTCACGCCCGGGCTGGTGGCGTGGGCGAGGGCGGCGAACTCGGCGCCGGCCCGGCCGGTGAGGTCGAGCAGGACGTGGCGGCCCGGGCGCAGCAGCGTGAACAGGCCGGTGCCGTCCGCGGGCCCGGCGGGCCTCAGGTCGGGCGCCCGGGAGCCGGTCAGCGGGTGCGCCCCGCTGGCGGGGTCGGCCGGGTAGGCGGTCGTGAGGCCGGCCGCGCGACCGGCCAGTTCGTCCGAGAACTCGTCGACGCCGGTGATGAGTTCGGCGAGCAGGCCGCGCAGGGCCAGCGTCGTCCGCGAGTGGTCGGTCATCAGCCCGGACTGGGCGTGGGTGGAGCGCAGCAGCTCCACGCCGACCGGGTGGCGCTCGGCGTGGTAGCTGTCGAGCAGGCCGTCGGGGGCGGCGCCGGTGATGGTGCGGGCGAGTTTCCAGCCGAGGTTGGCGGCGTCCTGCATGCCGACGTTGAGTCCGGGCCCGCCGGCCGGGAAGTGCGAGTGCGCGGCGTCGCCCGCCACCAGGACCCGCCCGTGCCGGTACCGGTCGGCCTGGCGGGAGGCGTTGCCGAAGGTGGAGATCCAGCCGGCCTCGCGCATCCCGAAGTCCGTCCCGGTGATCCCGCGGACCTTGGCGCGCAGCTGCTCGAAGGTCAGCGGGCCGGGCTTGGTGTGGACGGTCGCCGTGTCGTTGCCGACCACCCGGTGCACCCCGCCGGGCAGCGGGAAGACCATCACGGTGCCCTGCTCGTTGGAGACGGAGCGCCAGCGCGGTGGCGCGTCGAGCACGGCGTCCGCCATCCAGGCCCAGGCGGTGGCCGGGGTGCCGGGGAAGCCGATGCCCGCCGCCTCGCGCACGGTGCTGCGGGTGCCGTCGCAGCCGACCAGGTAGGCGGTGCGCAGCCGGTGGGGGCCGTCCGGGCCGTGGACGTGGACGGTGACCGCGTCGTCGCCTTGGTCCAGCCCGGTGACGCGGTGTCCGCGGAGCAGCCGGGCGCCGGTCGAGCGGAGGTGTTCGGCCAGCAGTGCCTCGGTGCGCACCTGGGGGAGTGCGAGCGTGAACGGGTACGGCGTGTCCAGCCGACTGAAGTCCAACCGGGGCGGCAGTGCGGCGAAGTGCCCGCCGGGGATTCGGACGCCCTCGGCGAGGAAGGGCTCCACCAGGCCGCGGCAGGCCAGCAGTTCCAGGGTGCGCGGGTGCACGGTGGTGGCCCGCGAGTGCGGGTCGGGTTCGGTGCGGCTCTCCAGCACGGTGACCTCGATGCCCTGCAGCCGGAGTTCGGCGGCGAGCCAGAGCCCGACCGGGCCCCCGCCGGCGATGACGACCTGTTCCATGACTCATCCCTCTCTTGGTCAGTGACCAATGACTTGGCTCCAGTAGACTAGGTCAGTGACCAAGAAGCAAGCCCCGGACGCCCCCCGGACCCGACTCGACTCCGACACGGTGGTCCGCGCCGCCCTCGACCTGCTGGACGACAAGGGCGCCGCCGCCGTCTCCGTGCGCGGCGTCGCCGAACGGCTCGGCGTCCGGATGAACACCGTGCTCTGGCACGCCAAGACCAAGGGCCGCCTGCTGGAACTCATGGCGGACGCGATCGTCGGTGAGATCCCGCTCGACGACCTGCCCGCGCCCTGGCGCGAACGGGCCCGCGAGCTCGCCCACCGCTACCGGCGGTGCCTGCTGGCCCACCGCGACGGCGCGGTCATCGTCGCCGGCACCTACGCCGCCGAGCCCGGCACCCTGCGCTTCACCGACGCCATGATCGCCGCGCTCCTCGACGGCGGACTGGACGAGCGCCACGCGTCCTGGGTGTTCTGGACCATCCAGTACCTGACCCTCGGCCTGGCCCAGGAGGAGCAGGCCCTGGCCGCCCAGGACGGCGTGCACACCCTCGGCCCGGCCCTCGCCGGCGGCGACTACCCGGCGCTCGCCCGGGTCGCCCCGCACCTGGAGGACGCCGCCTTCACCGAGCGCTTCGAGTTCGGCCTCTCCCGGATCCTCTCCCCGTCCGGCCCCACCGCCCCCTGAATTCCCAGCAGCCGCCCCTCGTTGCCCCGGCCGCTCCACACGCCCCCCCTCGGGACCGCCTTTACCGGTGCTCGGCGAGCGGCGGGTGGGACGGCCGATCGGCCCTGTGGCGGCAGGTATTCCACCGATCGGCGGCGATTTTCGGCCCTCCTCCCGCACCGGGCGATCCCGGCCGTGCCGCCCCGCCGGATCGGCCCCCGCCGTTCCCCGGCCCGGGAACCCGCTGGGCAGGCGCGAGATCACCGTTTGTGAGGCTTGCCTAACCTGCTCCCCGCCGCGACCGGAGGGCGCTGTCCGCTTCCCGGTGTTGGCCGGATCGGGCGGCACGCGGACTTCTTGACAGGCGGGAGCCCATACGCCGAAGCTCATCGCAGTTGGCGAATTTCTCACCGAACTCCCGCTCCGCTTCGGCCTCTTCACGAGGCGTTTTTCTCAGCAGTGGCTTCGTCATGAGGGAAAGTGAGATCCGCTTGACGTTCGTGACCGCGGAAACCCGCGCGGAACCGGCCCGCCCGGTGAAAGCGAGACACCGGGACAGCGGCGTTCCGGACCACGGGCGGATGTACGGGCGGGCCGATGTCGAATTCCACACCACAGTGCGGGAATTCGGGTTTCCCGACCGCGCCGCCCCGGCGCGCCCCGTCCCGGCGTGCCCCGCGCACGTGACCGCACCTCCTCCGGCGACGGCCTGATCCGGAGGGCCCCGCCCGGCGCGGACGACCGCACCGGGCCGCCCGCCCCTGCCCGTCCGGGACCGACCCGTCCGGCCCCGACCCGTCCGGCCCCGACCCGTCGCCGCCGCACCACCGCCTCCGCCGCACCACCGCCTCCGCCGCACCACCGCCTCCGCCGCACCACCGCCTCCGCCGCACCACCGCCTCCGCCGCACCACCGCCTCCGTACCACCGTGTCCGTACCACCGCACGGAAGGAACAGCCATGTCGCAGAACACCTGGGACAAGGAACCGCGCCCCGCCAGGCTGGAGGAACGCCTGGACGACGGCGTGGTCCGATGTCATCTCAGCCCCCGGAACTGCCGGATCCGCCCCGGCCAGCACGGATTCTGCATGGTCCGGGCCAACCGGGACGGCCGCCTGGTGACCCTGAACTACGGGCGCTCGGTCCACGCCACCGAGGAGACCATCGAGACCGAGGCGGTGTTCCACTACGCGCCCGGCGCCCGGATCCTCTCGATGGGGAACGTCGGCTGCATGCTCAACTGCGACTACTGCCACAACTGGAAGACGTCGCAGGCGCGCCACGTGGAGGACAAGGACGTCTACCACTACACGCCCGAGGAGGTCGTGGACATCGCCGTCCGGCACGGCGTGAAGGTGATCTCCTGGACCTACAACGACCCGGTGGTGTGGCACGAGTTCGTGGTGGAGACGGCCGCTCTCGCCAAGGCGGCGGGAATCGTCAACCTCTACAAGTCCGCGTTCTTCATCAGCGGCGAGGCGATCGAGGAACTGATCCCGGTGATCGACATCTTCTCGGTGTCGATCAAGTCCCTGGACCCGAAGTACTACCGGAAGATCACCAAGGGCTGGCTGGAACCGGTCCTGGAGGGCACCGAGCAGGTGTTCCGGGCCGGGAAGCACGTCGAGGTCTCCACGCTGATGGTCACCGACCTCAGCGACGACGAGGCGACCGCCCGGGACATGGCGAGGTTCGTCGGCGAGCGGCTCAGCCCCGACGTGCCCACGCACTTCGTGCGCTTCCACCCGGACTACAAGATGACCAACACCATCCGCACCCCCGTCGACCGGCTGGAACGGGCCCGCAAGGTCGCCATGGACATGGGGCTCAACCACGTCTACCTGGGGAACGTGTACGACACGGAGTCGACCAACACCTGGTGCCACCGGTGCGGGCAGCTCCAGATCACCCGCTACGGCCTGAACGCCGACCTGGTCGGCCTGGACGCGGCCGGCGCCTGCATCGGCTGCGGCGCCCGCTCGCCGATCGTCCTGCTGCCCGACGCCCGCCCGCGCGCCCGGGTGCCGGAACTCCCCGCCGCCGAGGGCCTGGACCTGGCCCGCTTCGACTGGCACGGCGACGTCCGCGCCCTGCACGTCCAGGTGCGCAACACCTCCGCCGCGCCGGTTCGGGCCTACCACCGCCGCTACGGCGACCCGGCCGCGGACCAAGGCTGGCAGGTCATCGACCTGGCCCCGCAGGAGAGCTTCCGGTACATCGCGGCCAAGAGCACGGCGGGCGAGGTCGGCGTCCAGGTGGCCGTACCGCCGCAGTGCACCTCCAGCCTCCACCAGGTCTTCGACCGCGCGCACTTCCCGACCGTGGAGGCCTCCGCCGGAACGCTGAACGAGGACGTCTCGCCGCTGCCGCTCTTCCAGCCCCGCGCCAGGTCATGACCGGGCCCGCGAGCGCGACGGAGCAGGCGGGTCCGATGCGGCACGGGACCGACTACCGCGTCCTGCCGTTCAGCGACGACCTGTCGGCCGTCCTCATCACCGGGAGCCACCGGCTGCTGCTCGCCCCGGCGGACACCGCCGAGCGGCTGGCCTCCGGCGTCGACCACCTGCGGCTGGACGAGCGGCGGGCGTGGGAGCGGTTGCAGGCCGGCGCCGCCACCGGCCGGGAGGCCAACCGCCTCCGGCTCCGGGAGAGCGCGCTGTCCGACGGCGCCGACTTCGCGGTCAACGTCAACCTGACGAACGTGTGCAACCTCGCCTGCACGTACTGCTTCGCCGAGGGCGGGGACTACGGCCGGATCACCGAGGCGATGGGCGAGCACTCGATCGCCTGGATCTTCGACTTCATCCACCGTTACGCCGCGCCCGGGCAGCGGGTCCGCTTCGAGTTCTTCGGCGGGGAGCCGCTGGCGAACTTCACGGTGATCCGCAAGATCTGCGAACGCGCCCGCGACCTCGCCGGGCGCTCGGGCACCGAGTTCGTCCACCGGATCTCGACCAACCTCACCCTGATGCCCCAGGGCGTCGAGGAGCTGTTCCGCGACCACCGGTTCATCGTCTCGGTCTCGATCGACGGCGGCCGCGAGGTCCAGGACGCCAACCGCCCGTCCAAGAACGGGAAGGGCTCCTACGACCGGATCATCCGCAACCTGTTCCGGCTGCGCGAGGCGTGCGGCGACGACGTCACCCTGGTGGCCCGGATGACCATCGCGACGGCGCAGCCCAGCCTCACCGAGAGCGTGCTCGACCTGTGGGGGCTCGACCTCTTCGACTACTTCCAGATCTATCCGGGCGTCTACCCGGTGGAGCAGGGCACGACGGTGCCGATCGCCCTCACGCTGGGGGACCGGAAGCTGTCCGAACCGAAGGGCATCCAGTACATCAACCACTTCCTCCAGCCCGGCATCGTGGAGCAGTTCAAGGACTTCCTGGTCCACTACCCGCAGCTGTTCGCCCCCGACAACCGATTCAAGGGCGTGCTGGAGTACGAGCGGGCCGTGCAGATGGTCACCGAGGGCGCGGCGGCGCTGGCGTTCTGCTCGGGCGGCCGGACGTACTACACGCACTCCCCGGACGGCAGCGTCAGCCCCTGCCACCGCCTGGTCGGCGACCAGGGCTTCGACGTGGGCACCGGGGCCGAGGGCCTCACCCGGGACCACCCCGAGTGGCGGCGCACCGTCGACGAGCACCGGGTGTGCGGGTCCTGCTGGGCCCGCTACCTGTGCGGCGGGGGCTGCCGGCAGGAGAACCACGTGGCCTCGGGCGACGTGAACGTCCTCAACACCGAGTCCTGCCAGTACCAGTTGATGCTCGCGGAGGAGGTCGTCAAGATGCTGGCCCGCTCCGCCGCCGACTACCGCGAGCGGTCGCGGGCGCGCTACGACGACCTCTTCGTCTCGTGCGGGCGCCCGGTGGTCCCCAACGACCGGCCGGACCTCGACGCGTCCGCCGACGTCCGTCCGTTCCAGGTCCTCTGCTGACGGCCTCCGCCCCCGGACCCGTCCACCACCACGCCAGGCCGGCCCCGACGAAGGAGCGACAGCAGATGGCCGAGAAGATCATCCGACGGAACATCCACACGTACCCGTTCAAATACCGGCACCACGAGTACGACGAGTACTTCCGCCCCGAGAACGCGGTGCTCTACCTGCACGTCCCGTTCTGCATCACCAAGTGCGGATTCTGCGACTACACCGTCTACATCAACCGGAACGAGCAGCACTTCGCCCAGTACGTCGACGTGCTCGAACGCGAGATCCGCGCCTTCGCCGCCAATCGGGCCTTCCCCGCGTTCCGGGTCGACGCGGTGTATTTCGGCGGCGGTACGCCGGGCATCCTCACCGGCGACCAGACGGCCCGGCTGCTGGACGCCTGCCGGGAATCGTTCGAATTCAACGAGGGCGCGGAGATCGGCCTGGAATTCGACCCCTCGACGGTCGACGAGGCCAAGATCGCGCGCATGCGGGAGGCCGGATTCACCCGGCTCAGCGTCGGGGTCCAGGCCTTCGACGACCGGCTGCTGGAGATCTGCAACCGCTCGCACGACCTCGCCACCGCCGAGCGCGCCTTCCGCACCGTCGTCGACGGCGGTTTCACGCACACCAACATCGACCTGATCTTCCCGCTGCCCGGCCAGTCCGTGGACGACTGGAAGCGCAGCGTCGACCGGGCCATCGAACTCGAACCGGCCTGCATCACGGCCTACGGCCTGGAGATCTGGCCCAAGACGGCGTTCCACTCGCTCATCACGTCCGGGAAGATGGCGCTCCCCTCGGCGCAGGACGAGCGCCGGATGTACGAGTACGCCATCGACGCGCTGGAGGCGGCGGGCTTCGCCCGACGCAGCTCGACCGGGTACTACCACCCCGACCGCTGCGCCGACTACTCGCGCTTCCTGGAGTACTACTGGCGGACCTGGCCGATGATCGGATTCGGCGTCTCGTCGAAGAGCGTGATCCACGACCGGCTGTTCGTCAACGTCAAGCCGCTCAAGAAGTACTACGAGATGGTTGGAAGTGGTCAAATCCCGCTGGATTTCGCCACGTACCTCACCAAGGAACAGGAAATGCGCCGCGTCATGATCCGCGGCCTCAAGATGTGCGAGGTCAACCGGCCGGACTTCCACGACCGGTTCGGCGTCACCATGGAGGCCGTCTTCGGGGCGGAGATCGAGCAGCTCGTCGACAAGGGATGGCTGGAGGAACGGGGCACGGACGTGTATGCGCTGACCAGGCTCGGTCAGTTGTTGTCGACCAATGTGTACGAGCTGTTCTACGCGCCGGAAGATCTCAGTCCCGCCGAAGGGGATGAGGTACGGTTCGGCATATCGGAGCTCGTCGAGTGACCTGATCGGCGGGTGTTGTGACGAGGGGCAGAGCGAATTGTCGCGCACGTGCTCGCACCAGGCCTTCCGCCGGGCCTTGAGCCGGGACTTCCACCGGGGCTTTCGCGGGGACTCCCGTGGGGACTTCCGCCCGGACTTCCACCGGACCGGAATGATCGCGGTGACCTGCGGGGGACCGCGGTGAACATCCTCCCCGCGTGGTTCGCCGGGCTCAGCCTCGGCTTCCTGGTCGCCCTGCCCCTCGGCCCCATCGGCCTGCTGTGCGTGCGCAGCGTCCTGCGCGACGGCTTCCCGACCGGCTGGGCGATCGGCCTGGGCGCGGCCCTGGTGGACATCGCCTACGCCGGCCTGGGCCTCGCCGGGGTCGGCAGGCTGCTGGACGTCCCCGCGCTGCGCACGGCCCTGGGGCTGGCCGGGGCCGCCGTGCTGGTGTACATCGGCGCGCGCTCGCTGCGCTCCGCCTTCCGGGTCCAGGCGGCCACCGAGGACGAGCGGAACCCCGAACTGGTCCGCCCGCTGGCGGCGTTCCGCACGGCGCTGGCGGCCACCGCCTCCAACCCGGCGACGATCGGCTACTGGGCCGCCGCCTTCGCCGCGGCCACGGCGGCGAACGTCACCGGGACGCTGCCCGCCTCGGTGTCCATGCTGGTCGGCGTCGGCTGCGGCACGCTCCTGTGGTTCACCCTGCTGAGCACGGGCGTGGTGGTGTTCCGCCGGCGCTTCAGCGCCCGGCTGCTGAAGGGCGTCGACCTGGTCGCCGGGATCGGGGTCATCCTCTTCGGCGGCTTCCTGGCCTACCAGTCGCTCGCCTGAACCGGCCGCGGTGACGGCGTCGGGCGGCGGCTGACCGAGGCCCTTCGCCGAACTCCCAGCCGTTTGGCGGGAGTTCGGCGGCGGGCCCCGGCTTCCGAACAGCCCGGTGTCC
The DNA here is from genome assembly GCF_056435345.1 of Kitasatospora sp. NPDC043950. NCBI lineage: Bacteria > Bacillati > Actinomycetota > Actinomycetes > Kitasatosporales > Streptomycetaceae > Kitasatospora > Kitasatospora sp. NPDC043950. The sequence goes on along the minus strand of NZ_JBWKER010000021.1, from coordinate 10,487 downwards.
GCGCCGCCGCCCGCCTCCGCGCCTCGGGGACGGCAGCGGGCCGGACGCCCGTCCCCCTGGAGGAACCGATGGCGTCCCACCGTCCCCCTGGCGTCGATCCGAACGGAAAACCTTGGCGGCTGGGGGAGTTACTTCCCAGGGCGCTGGTGTACCTGGCCGGCTGCGTGGTCTTCTCGACGGGCGCCCACTTCTTCATCCAGTCCGATCTGGGCACCGACCCGCTCGACGTCTTCTCGCTGGGCGTGCTCAAGCACCTGCCGCTCACCATCGGCCTGTGCCAGGCGGCCGTCGCGGTGGTGTGCATCGGCGCGTGGGCGGCGTGGAACCGCAAGCGCCCGGTGGTCTCGCCCTTCGTGACCTTCTTCCTGTGCGGCAGCCTGATCGACCTCTTCCAATGGCTGCGGCCTGCCGCCTGGTTGGGGCTGAGCAGCTACCCGCTGATGCTGCTCGGCGCGCTGCTGTGCGCCTACGCCTCGGCGCTGATCATCATGAGCGGCTTCGGCATCCGGGCCATCGACTTGCTGGCGATCACCATCCGGCACCGCTGGACCTGGCCGTTCTGGTGCGCGAAGGGGCTGATCGAAGGGGTGCTGCTGCTCTGCGGCTGGCTGCTGGGAGGCCCGGTGGGCATCGGCACGGTGGCCTTCCTGGTCTTCGTGGACCTGCTCATCGAGCCCTTCGTCCGGTTCAACCGGCGCTTCCTCGACATTCCGGACCACGGCTTCGCGGTCGCCCTGGCCGTGCCCTGACCGGCGCCGGTCCGTCCGCTCCGGCGGCGGTCCGGCCCGCTCCGGCGTCGGCCGGTGGCGGACCGGCTGCCGGAGTACCGTGGAAGGGGTCGAGGCACCGCCGCCGTCGGCGGTTGCCGCAGGTGTCCTCGACCCGTGGCGAGCCCGGCGGCCCGGGCCTTTCGGAGGCGGTGGTGGCCGGTGACCGTCCACGGTGCAGGTGCGGCGGACGTGGTGCGACGTGGTGCGACGCGGGGACCGGAGGCGCCGGTGGCGCGAGAGAGCATGCCCGCGGTCGACGACTCCCGGCAGAGCCCGGTCGGAGCCGTCGGCAAGGTGACGGTGCCCATTCCGGCGGGCGGCCCGGGCGAGGTCCTGGTCGCCCTCCGGGGTGGTTCGGAGGTGTTCGCGGCCTGGTGCTCGGAGCCGGTCGGCCGGGACGTCCGGGTGGTCGTGGTGGACGCGATCTCGGCCCGCTCGGTGATCGTCGAGCTGCTGCCGCCCTAACCGCGGTTTCGGATCCCAGCTGGTCAGGTGGTCGGTCATGTTCTTCTGGCACGTTCCCGCACCCAACGAGGCGATGCTCATCTCCGGGTCCAAGCACCAGGCGCAGGACACCCAGTTCCGCATCGTCACCGGGCACGGCAGCCTCGTCCTGCCGGTCAAGCAGAAGGTCCGCATGCTCTCCCTGGCCCTGCGGGAGGCGGAGATCGCCGAGGACTGCGTGACCCAGCAGGGGATCCGGCTCACCGTGCGCGCGGTCTGCGTGTTCAAGGTCGGCGACGACGCCGTGTCGATCGCCAACGCGGCCCGCCGCTTCCTCTCGGAACAGGACCAGATGGAGGAGCTCGTCGGCCGGATCTTCGCCGGCCACCTGCGCTCGATCATCGGCGGGCTGACCGTCGAGCAGATCATCCGGGAGCGCAGCCGGGTCGCCCAGGAGGTGATGGCGGGCAGCCACGGCGAGATGGAGAAGCTCGGCATCGTGGTCGACGCGCTGCAGATCCAGGAGATCGAGGACTCGACCGGGTACATCGACAACCTGGCCGCGCCGCACGCGGCGGCGGTCGCCAGCCAGGCCCGGATCGCCCAGGCCAAGGCGGACCAGGAGGCCACCGAGCGGGAGCAGCAGGCGGCCGCGCTGAAGGCCGAGTACGAGCGGAACACCGCGATCAAACGGGCCGGGTTCCTCGCCGAGACCGAGCAGTCCAGGGCCCGGGCCGCCCAGGCCGGGCCGCTCGCCGAGGCCCGGGCCTCCCAGGACGTCATCGAGGAGCAGACCTCGCTCGCCCAACGCCGGGCCGCGCTGGCCGCCCAGCAACTGGAGGCCGAGGTGCGGCGCCCGGCGGACGCCGAGGCCTACCGGCAGCGGACGCTGGCCGAGGCCGCCCGTGACCGGGTGAAGTTCGAGGCGGACGGCAGCGCCTACAGCGAGCGGGCGCTCGCCCAGGCGCAGGCGGACGCCAACACCGCCCGGGCCGACTCCCTGCGCGGCGGCAACCAGGAGCTCATCGCGGCCAACCGGATCGTGGAGAACCTGCCGGCCCTCGCCGACGCGGCGGCCCGTGGCATGTCGGGAGCGGAGCTCACCGTCCTCAACGGCAGCGACGGGGTCAACCAGATGGCGGCGGGCATCGTCAGCCAGGGCCTCGCCATCCTGCACTCGCTCCAGCACTCGACCGGCCCGTTCGGCGACGGCAAGTCCAAGCCCCGCTTCCCGGAACGGACCTGAGGCGCGCCGGGGCCTGCGGGCCGGGGCGTCAACGGGCGGCGACGAGGCCGTCCACCAGGGCCCGCAGGCCGTCCAGGTAGGTGTCGTCGGTGGTCAGCGCGGCCCAGCGGTCCGCGACCTGTGCGAGGCGGGGGAGTTCGTCCGGGTCGAGGCCGCCGAACACCTGCTCCCGGTAGGTGGCGCGCTCGTCGTCCGCGCGCCGCCGGGCCGCCGCCGCCCGGACCACCAGCTCGCCGGCGGTGTAGTACCAGATCGTGCGGTACCCCTGTACGGCGCGTTCCGGTGTGAGGCCGCACGCGGTGAGGCCGTCGACGATCTGCTCGACGAACCACAGCGCGGACGCGGACATCAGGTCGTCGGCGGTCAGCACCTCGACGATCCAGGGGCAGCCGGCCAGCGCCTCGTGGATCGCGGCGGCGGACCCGACGACGCGGTCGCGCGGGTCGGCGGGCAGCTCGGGCCGGCGCAGTGTCCGCGCCGCGTAGTCGTCCAGCAGCAGGACGAGCAGTTCCTCCTTGTCGCGCACGTGGTGGTAGAGCGCCATCGGCGTACTGCCGACCTCGGAGGCGAGGCGGCGCATGGTCAGCCGGTCCACGCCCTCCTCGGTCACGATCCGGCGGGCCGCCTCGACGACCTGCTCACGGGAGATGCGGGGCGGTCGGCCCGAGGTCCTGCGCGGTGCGGTCGGCATGGGTCCATCATTCCCCAGGGGTCGACAGCGGCGGTCGTGCGGGGTTAGTTTTCTTACGCGTATAGAAATTGCTGACCGGAAGGAACGCCACCATGACGCCCACCGTCGTCGACCTGTTCGCCTCGGCCCTGCACTTCCACCCCGACGGCGAAGTCCGAGCCGCCGGGCGGCAGATGGCCGGCGGCGCGCCGGGCACCTGGCACCTCGGCGCCTTGCCGGGCACCTGGCACCTCGGCGCCTTCCACGTGGAGACCGACGCCGACGTCCACGCCGACCACTGGGAGATGCACCCGGAGGCCGACGAGGCGGTGTGCTGCCTCACCGGCGGCGCGCGGCTCCACCTCCGCCCCGCGGACGGGGACGGGCGCGGCGCGGGGGGAGGCGCCGACGAGATGGTGCCGCTGCCCGCCGGCAGCGCCGTGGTCGTCCCCCGGGGCCGCTGGCACCGCCTCGAACTCGACGGCCCCAGCGACCTGATGTCGCTCACCCTGCGCCACGGCACCCGGCTCGAAAAGCGCACCGACACCCCCTGACCGCGGGCGCGGCCCGGTGGCACCGCCGCCGGGCCGGTCAGGACTCCCCGCTCCACGACCGCCAGAGCGCCGCGTACCGCCCGCCGGCGGCGACCAGCTCGTCGTGGGTGCCCAGCTCGACGATGCGGCCCGCCTCCATGACGGCGACCCGGTCCGCGTCGTGCGCGGTCTGGAGCCGGTGGGCGATGGAGATGACCGTGCGGTCGGAGCGCACGGCCGCCATCGCCCGCTCCGCCTGCCGGGCCGTGGTCGGGTCGAGCAGGGAGGTCGCCTCGTCCAGGATCAGGGTGTGCGGATCGGCCAGCTGGACCCGGGCTAGGGTGAGCTGCTGGGCCTGCGCGGCGCCGAGTTCGGTCCCGCCGGTGCCCAGGAGCGAGTCCAGCCCGTCCGGGAGGTCGCGCACCCAGTCCGCCTCCACCAGGGCGAGCGCGGCCAGGACCGCCGCGTCCTCGGCGTCCGGGGCGGCCAGCGTCATGTTCTCCCGGAGCGTCCCCATGAAGACGTGGTGCTGCTGGGTGATGAGGACGACGCGGTTGCCCAGCTCGCCCGCCGCGGCGAGGTCCGCGACCGGCACGCCGCCGACCAGGATCCGCCCCGCGTCCGGGGCGTCGACGCCGGCGAGCAGCTTGCCGAGGGTCGACTTGCCGGCGCCGGACGGGCCGACCACGGCCAGCCGCTCGCCCGGCCGGACCACCAGGTCGACGTCCGTCAGCACGTCGTGCGAGCCGGTGTAGGAGTACCGCACGCCGATGGCCTCGATCCGGTCGTCGGCGGGGCGCGGGCCGGTGGCCGGCGGCTCCTGCGACACCAGGCCGACGCCCTTGATGCGGGCGAACGACGCACCGCTGCTCTGCAGTTGCTCGACCCAGTTGAGCGCCCGGTCCAGCGGGTCGACGAGCTGCCACATGTAGAGGCCGCCCGCCACCACCGCGCCCAGCGTCACCGAGCCGTGGAGGTAGCCGAGGCCGCCCACCAGCAGGATGAGGGCCGTCGGCAGCGCGTGCGCGAACTCGGTGACCGGGAACAGCACGGTCCGCAGGAACAGGGTGCGCACCCGGGCCCGGTAGGCGGTGTCGACGGCCCGGTCGACCACGCCGTCCTGGCGCGCCCCGACCCCGTACGCCTCGATGGTCCGGGCGCCGTGGGCGGTGGAGTCGAGGACCTCGGTGACCCCGCCCGCCGCGGCCCCCTCGGCGAGGTAGGCCTCCCGGGCCCGGGACAGGTACCAGCGGCTCACCGCCCAGACGATCGGCAGGCCCACCAGGGCGCAGAGCCCGATCAGCGGGTCGAGCAGGAACGTCGCGGTGAGGATGACCAGCACCTGGACGACGGCGATGAAGACGTCCGGGGCCGCGTTGCGCAGGGTGGCGGCCACGGTGCCCACGTCCAGCGAGGAGCGGGTCACCAGGTCGCCGGCGCCGACCCGTTCCGCGTACCGCCCGGGCAGCGCGAGCGTCCGCTCGACGACCTCCTCGCGGAGCCGGGCCAGGGCGCGTTCGCCGAACCGGTGGGAGAGGTGGCGGGCGTAGCGGGTGAGCACCAGCTGGGCGAGGGCGAACCCCAGGACCGCCGCGGCGAAGCCGTCCACCTGGCCGACCGTCAGCTCGCCGTTCTCGACCCGGGTGACGATGCGGCCCAGCAGCCACGGCCCGGCGACGCCCGCGAGGGCGGCGAGGCAGGTGAGGGCGACGATCGCGCCCATCGCCCGGCCGTCGTCCGCCAGCAGGCGCCAACTGGCCCGGCGCACCGTCGTGGTGTCGGCGACCGGGAGGCGGTGGGGGGCGTGGCGGTCGTCGGGGCCGTCGGGGCCGTCGGGGTCGCTCATCGGGCCAGTCCTTCCTCGGTGTCCGCGGCGACGCTCCGCGGGTGGTCGTCGGTCGTGACGCTCGCGGGGCGGTCGGCGCCTGCCGGGATGGTCCGCGGGCGGTCGTCGGTCGCGGCGCCCGCCGGGCGGGCGCCGGTGCTGCCGCGGAACACCAGCGCCGCGTAGCCGGGGTCGCGGGCCAGCAGCTCGCCGTGGGTGCCGGTGGCCCGGACCTTGCCGTCCACCAGGTGGACCACCTCGTCGGCGCGGCCGAGTACCAGGGGGGAGGTGCTGACGACCAGGGTGGTCCGGCCGCCGCGTACGGCGCCGATCCGGGCCGCCACAGCCGCCTCGGTGAGCGCGTCCAGCGCCGAGGTGGGCTCGACCAGCAGCAGTATCTCGGGATCGGCCAGCAGCGCGCGGGCCAGCCGCAGCCGTTGGCGCTGCCCGCCCGAGACGTTGCCGGCGCGGTCGTCGAGCGGCGCGTCCAGGCCGCCCGGCAGGGCGTCGACGATGTCCTCGGCCGCGGCGGCGTGCAGGGCGCGCCGCAGTTCCTCCTCGATGCGGTCGCCGCGGATCGACACCGCGGAACGGAGCGTGCCGCCGAACAGGTACGCGTCGTCGTCCGACACCAGGACGTGGCGCCGCAGCTCGGCGGGTACCCAGTCGGACAGCCTGGTGTCGCCCCAGGTGGCGTCCGAGTCGGTGTAGCCGGCCAGTCGCTCGACGACGGCCCGGGCCTCCTCGGGCCGGGCGGCGGCCAGCGCGGTGAGCCGCCCGGGCCGCAGCAGCAGGCCGGAGTCGGGGTCGCTCAGCACCGCCGGCGCTTCCGGCGGGTCCGTCAGTGTCCGGCTGCGCGTCGAATCCGGCCGCAGCGCCAGGATGTCGGTGACCCGGCGGGCGGAGACCAGCCCGCGCGGCAGGTCGTCCGCGCCCTCGATGAAGGCGGAGACGGGCACCAGCAGGGCCGCCACGTAGCCGTAGACGGAGACGAGTTCACCGACCGTGATCGAACCGGCGGCCGCCATCCGGGCGCTGAGCCAGGTCACCACGGCCAGGAAGACCACCGGCAGGCAGGCGCCGAGCGCCTGCACCCAACTGGTGAACGAGGCCACCCGGTAGCCGAGCGGCACGAGGGCCTGCGAGCGCTCCCGGTAGCGCCGGGCGAACATCGGCTTGCCGCCGATGCCGTTCAGCACGCCCAGCCCGGCGACCAGGTCGCCGGCCAGGGCCGTCAGCGCCCCCTGCTGCTCGCGGTAGCTTCCCTCGGCGCCGTGCAGCTTCCCCAGCAACGGGCCGACGGTGAGGGCCAGCAGCGGCACCCCGAGGAGGATCACCGCCGCGAGCAGGACGGAGATCCGGACCAGCAGGACGGCGGTGGCGAGGTAGGCGATGACCGCGCCGACGCCGGGCCCGGTGATGGTCAGTGTCTGCGCGATCCGGCCGATGTCGCCGGCCTGGAGGTGGGTCAGCTCGCCGGCCGACACCTGGCGCGGCAGCGTCGTCCCCAGCCGGTTGACGTGCCGGGCGATGACCTGGACGGTGCGGTACGCGGCGTCCACCCGGATGAAGGTCATGGTGCGGTGCCGCAGGATCCCGAGGACGGCGATGAGCGCGCCGACCGCGAGGACGGCCGACACCCAGAAGACCAGCGCGCCGCTGTCGCGGGCCCGGAGGCCCTCGTCGATCGTCCTGGACATCAGGTAGGGCGGCAGCATCAGGGCGCACATCCACAGGCTGCCCCAGGTCGCGCCGAGCAGTACGCGGCCGCGCTGCCTGCGCACCAGCCACCAGAGGAAGCGCAGCGGACTCCGGTGGTCCGGCACCCCGGGATCGCGGTAGGGGACCCGGCGCGCACCCGCGGGCAGGTCCGGTCCGGCGCCGGTCATCCCGCCTGCCCTCGGACGGGCCCCCGAGCCGCGAACTGGTCCAGGATTCGCTGATGTCTCATTCCCGGAGTCTGGCAGACCGCCCCACCACGGAACTGACGCACCCACAGGTCGGGGGGCGGCGGGCCTGCCGCCCCCCCCCGAAGCGCTCAGCCGGCGCCGGGGGCCGCCAGGTTGCGGGGCGGCAGGGCTCAGGCGATGCCGCGCGGGTTGAGGACGGTGAAGCGCCAGCCGCCGTCGGCGTCGCGGCGGGCGATGTTGGCGGTGGTGCCGGTGGGGGCGATCCGCTCGCCGTCGGGGCCGTCGATCTCCAGGGTCCAGTCGGTGACCAGGAGGGCCGTGTCCGCGCCGATGACCTTGTGCCGCGGGACGTTCGTCAGCCTGCCGCGGGCGGCGACGGTTCCGCCGATCTCCGCACGCAGTGCTTCGACGCCGGTGAGGAGCTCGCCGGCCACCGTGCGCATGGCGGCACCTTCGGCGAACAGGGCCAGCACGTCGTCGACGTCTCCGGCGTTCAGCGCGTCCTGGAACACGGTCGGCAGCTGCGTGGGGTCGGTGATGACAGGGAGCATGGTGAGAGGTCCTCAGGTCGGGAACGGGTGGTGGTGACGGCCCTTCGGCGCGGCGCCCGGTGCGGTGCTCGCTGTGCTGCCGGGCGTGGCGCCCGGTGCGGCGCCCGCTGCGGTGTTCGCTGCGGTGCCCGCCGTTCGCCCGTGACTCCACGATGCCGCCGCAGCCACCCCTCGGGCGAGGTAGAGTCGGGACTCGACATGGTCGAAAGTGGACAGCGCGACGTCGTCGACATCGCCTACGACAACCCCGACCGCTTGCGGACCGGCATTGAGGTGCTGACCTTCGACGCGCTGAAACCGCGCCTGAAGAGCGCGGTCGCCCGCCGGCCGAGCCGCCTGGACTTCCACCAGCTCATCCTGGTGCGCGGCGGCGAGGGCACCGCCATGGTCGATTTCGTCACCTACCCGTGCACCCGCGGCACACTGCTGCACCTGCGGCCCGGCCAGGTGCAGCGCCTGCCCTCGGACGCGAACGGCCACCCCGCGGACCTTGACGCCGTCCTGCTGCTGTTCACCGCCGACTTCCCGCCGCCGCTGCCCGCGACGCAGCAGATGCTCGACGGGTTCGGCCCCGTCGCACGGCTCCTGCCGCCGGCCGAGCTCGACGCCTTCGACCGCGCCGTGACGGAGCTGGACACGGAGTACCGGAGGCTGCGGGACGGGCAGGCCCCCGGCCCGACAGCGCCCGTCGATGCCGATGCCGATGCCGATGCTGATGTCGATGCCGAGCTGACCGGAGTGCTGCTGCGCCAGCTCCTCGGCGCGCTGCTCATCCGCATGGCGCGCCTCCCGGACCCGGCCGGACGCCCCGCCCTCTCCCCACCCGGTGCCGGGGTCTACCCCGCGTTCCGCCGCGAACTGGAACGCTCCTTCGCCGCCACCCGCTCCGTCGAGGACTACGCCGCGCGGCTCGGCTACTCCCCGCGCACCCTGACCCGCGCCTGCCTGGCCGCCACCGGCCGCAGCGCCAAGCAACTCGCCGACGCCCGCGTCGCCCTACAGGCACAGCGGCTGCTCGCCCATACCGACCTGCCCGTGGCCGCGATCGGTCGCGCGCTCGGTTTCACCGAGGCCACCAACTTCGGCAAGTTCTTCGCCCGAGAGACCGGCCGCACCCCGGGCGACTTCCGCCGGGCCCAGCGATGATTCCACCCCGCCCAGCGGTGACGGGGCCTGCGATCCTCATGACCGATACACGGATGAGACGCGCTCCACACGGGAACCTGACGTGACCGATGGACGGATGAAACGCCTCCTCGACAGGAACCTGACATCCCGCTCCTACCGTGCGACGCATGCCACCTACCTATGGCCAGACCAGCAGTCAGCACAACCGGAACCACGACCGGGCCCGCGGCCGAGCGCGCGGCCGAGTCCTCCTGACCGCCCTCGTGGTGGCCGCCGGCCTCTCGCTGGCGGCACCCGCAGGGGCCGCGCCGCAGGACGGGGCCGCCACCAGCCAGGTGGCCGTCCACCCGGAGGCGGTCACGCCCGCGCAGCAGCAGGCCGTCCTGGACTACTGGACCCCGGAGCGGATGGCCGCCCTGACCCAGCCGTCCTCCGGCAACCCGCCCAAGAGCGGCCCCGACGGCGCTCCGTGGACCGGCTCCGCCACCCTGAGCAAGACGGTGGGCCGGCTCTTCTTCACCGACCACGGCGAGGACGGGAGCTGCACCGCGACCGTCGTCGGCAGCGCCAACCGCAGCACCGTCGTCACGGCGGCGCACTGCGTCAACAACACCGACCTGCTCGGTGAGAACAACGAGTGGCTGACGAACTCGATGTTCGTCCCCGGCTACCACGACGGCACCGCCCCGTACGGCACGTTCGTCGCCCGCACCGGGGTCGTCCACGCCACCTGGCTCCTCAACGACCAGCAGGACGGCAAGTACTCCGCCTACGACCAGGCGTTCCTGGTCCTGAACGGCAACGCCGAGGGCAAGCGGGTCCAGGACGCCGTCGGCGCCGCGCAGCGCATCGGCTTCGACCGGCCGGGCAGCGCGAAGGTCCACGAGTTCGGCTACCCGCGTGCGGCGTCGGGCGATCCGGCGCGCCAGGGCCTGCCCGAGTACACCGGGGCCCGGCTCGCCTACTGCGCGGGGCAGACCCGCGAGCACCCCGGCTTCCCTGGCCACCCGGTGCCCCCGGGTGAGTGGGGCGCCCCCTGCGTGATGGGCGGCGGTTCCAGCGGCGGCCCCCGGATCGCCGACTTCGACCCGTCCTCGGGGATCGGCACCGTGGTGGGCGACAACACCCAGGGCCCGTCCTTCGACTCCTCGGGCCGGGTCTGCGACTTCGGCGACACCTCCTGCACCCGGCACCTGGTCGGCCCGCAGTTCACCTCCGCGATCACGAAGCCGCTGTACAAGGCGGCCGAAAGCGCCCGGATCGCCGGCTGACACCGCCTGGTGGGGGGGGGGGGGGGGGGGCCCCCCCCCCCCCCCCCCCAACGCAAGGTTGGGGGGGGGGTCGTCCTCGGCCCCACCCAAAAAAGGGGAGAGGAAGGTGAGCCGGGTTTCGCTTGGGGTAAAAACCGTG
>NZ_JBWKER010000020.1:0-128130 GCF_056435345.1 Kitasatospora sp. NPDC043950 | reverse complement strand
CCCCCCCCCCCCCTCCCCCCCCCCCCCCCCCCCCCCCCCCCCCCCCCCCCCCCCCCCCCCCCCCCCCCACGGCACCTTCGCTCTTCGGCACCTTCGCTCTTCGCCGGATCCATCCTTCGGCGCATCCGCCCTTCGGCAGCGCGGCCACCCCGCCCCACCGGCCACCTCCGCCGCACCGCCCACCTCCACAGCCCCGGCCGCACCGCGCACACCCGGCCGATCGGACGGCCCTTCGGCCACGAGGGCGGTATGTTGACGAACTGTTAGGTCTCTTGACAGACCAGTGGTCTAGTCCAACCATAAGCATGTCGATCCGACCGGGATGCACTGTGGGGGTGTGACCACCGGCGGCTGAGGCACTGCCCTGCCCTGCCTGTCCCGCACCACCCCCGCTCCGTACGGCGTGCGCACACGCGTACCCGCCACCCGCCTCCGCGCGAGTCGGTGGGCTTCCGCGCGCCCGCACATCCGGACACCCAGCAGTCCCGCACGTCCGCACACCCACACGTCCGCACGTCCGGGCCCGCGCAGCCGACCCCACACGGCCGTCGCGCCCCGATCATGCGCGCATCCCCAACGTCCCGCCCCACCACGTATGTTGGAGAATCCATGCGTCTACGCAGAACCATCCAGGCGGCCCTGACAGCCTGTGCCACGCTGGCCGCCTCGGCCGGCCTGGTCGCCGCCGGGACGGGCTCCGCCCAGGCCGCGACCCCGCTCCCCAGCCGGGTCTTCGCCCCCTACTTCGAGTCCTGGACCGGGCAGAGCCCCGCCGCCCTGGCCGCCCAGTCCGGGGCCAAGCACCTGACGATGGCGTTCCTCCAGGCCGCCACCAAGGGCTCCTGCACCCCGTACTGGAACGGCGACACCTCCAAGCCGGTCTCCTCCTCGACCTTCGGCGCCGACATCGCCACCATCCGGGCCAACGGCGGGGACGTGATCCCCTCCTTCGGCGGCTACACCGCCGACAACACCGGCACCGAACTGGCCGACAGCTGCACCGACGTCAACCAGATCGCAGCAGCCTTCGAGAACCTCGTCACCACCTACGACGTCAGCCGGATCGACCTCGACATCGAGGACAACTCGCTGACCAACACGGCCGGAATCGACCGCCGCAACAAGGCGATCAAGATCGTGCAGGACTGGGCCGTCACCAACGGGCGGAACGTCCAGTTCTCCTACACGCTGCCGACCACCACCACCGGGCTCGCCTCCAGCGGTCTCGCCGTGCTGAAGAACGCGGTCAGCAACAACGCCCGGATCGACGTCGTCAACATGATGACCTTCGACTACTACGACGGCGCCACCCACGACATGGCGGCCGACACCCAGACCTCCGCGCAGGGCCTCTACAACCAGCTCGCCAAGCTCTACCCCTCCAAGACCCCAGCCCAGCTGTGGGGTTCGATCGGGATCACCGAGATGCCCGGCATCGACGACTACGGCGCGGCCGAGACCTTCACCGTGGCCAACGCCACCACCGTCTACAACTGGGCGGTGTCGAAGGGCATCAACACACTGTCCTTCTGGGCGCTCCAGCGCGACAACGGCGGCTGCCCGGGCAAGGCGGGGGACGACTCCTGCTCCGGCATCAGCCAGAACACCTGGGACTTCACCCACATCTTCGCGCCGTTCACCAGCGGCTCGACGGTGACCAACGACTTCTCCGTGGCCGTCAACCCCAACTCCGCGACGGTCACCGCTGGTTCGTCCACGTCGGCGGCCATCGCCACGGCAGTGACGGCGGGCTCGGCGCAGAGCCTCAACCTGTCGGTCAGCGGCGCCCCGGCCGGCGTCACCGCCACCGTCACCCCCGGCAGCGTCACCGCCGGCACCGGCGCCACCCTCAACGTCACCACCACCTCGGCGGTGGCGCCCGGGAGTTACCAGCTGACGGTCACCGGCAGCGCGGCCTCCGGCAGTCACACCGGCGTCTTCACCCTGAACGTCACGGGCACCCAGCCCGGCAACGACTTCTCGGTCGCGGTGAACCCGAACTCCGGTACCGTGGCCGCTGGTTCGTCCACGTCCGCGGCCATCGCCACGGCAGTGACGGCGGGCTCGGCGCAGAGCCTCAACCTGTCGGTCAGCGGCGCCCCGGCCGGCGTCACCGCCACCGTCACCCCCGGCAGCGTCACCGCCGGCACCGGCGCCACCCTCAACATCGCCACCACCTCGGCCACCACGGCGGGCAGCTACCCGCTCACCGTGACCGCCACCGGGCCGTCCGGCACCCACACCGCCACGTACGCGCTGACCGTCACCGGGACGACCCCGCCGCCGACCGGTCTGGTCAACGGCGGTCTGGAGACCGGCAGCCTCGCCCCGTGGACCTGCCAGAGCGGCGGCGCCGTGGTCTCCACCCCGGTCCACTCCGGCTCCTACGCGCTCCAGGCGGCGGCGACCGCCGGCCAGACCGGCGAGTGCTCGCAGACCGTCACGCTGAAGGCCAACACCAGCTACACGCTGAGTGGTTGGGTGCAGGGCAACTACGCGTACCTCGGCGTCAGCGGTGACGCCACCGCCAGCTCCTGGACCAACGCCTCCGGCTGGACCAAGCTGACCGTCCCCTTCACCACCGGCGCCTCCGGCACCGTCACCGTGTACCTGCACGGCTGGTACGGCCAGGGCAACGTCTTCGGCGACGACTTCTCGATCGCCTGAGCTGCGCCCGACGGCTGACGGCTGACGGCTGACGGCCGACAGGGAACGAATGACAGATAACAGCTGACAGATTTCATCATCTGTCAGCTGTTGTCTGTTTTCTGTTTGTTGTTCGTCGCCGGTCGGCGGCCGTCAGCTCCCGGCCACCACCTCGACCTCCGCCGTTCTCATCCGCCCGGGCCGACACAGCGTCACGTACGCCGCCATCGCCAGCACCCCGCTCGCCAGGACGACCACCGCCAGCAGCACCGCCGACGGCCGGCCGCCGAGGCTGCTCAGCGGTGCGACCACCGCCCCGCACAGGAAGTTGCCGGTGCCGAGCAGTGCCGACGCCGTCCCGGCCGCCCGCGGCTCGACCAGGCTGAGCGCCTGCGCGGCCGTGTTCGGCAGGACCACACCCATGCTGCCCATCATCACGAACAACGGCGGGCAGAACCCGACCAGCCCGAAGTCCCAGACCGCCGTCAGCAGCACCAGCGCCACCCCGGCGACCACCGCCGTCGCCAGCCCGGCCAGCATCAGCCCCCGCGGGGCGAAGCGGCGCGCGAGCACCCGTCCGTTCAACTGCGTCATGACGACGATGGCCAGCGAGTTCGCCCCGAACAGCAGGCTGTAGGTCTGCGGCGAGACCTGGTACACGTGCTGAAGCACCGTGGACGACCCGCTGATGTAGCCGAACAGCGCACCGAAGGCGAAGGCGCTGGTCAGCGCCAGCCCGAGGAACGGCAGGTTGCGCAGCAACCGCCCCATCGTGCGCAGCGCCGCGCCCACCCCGCCGGTGCCCCGGTTCTGCGTCGGCAGGGTCTCGCGCAGCGCCCCGAAGGCGGCCAGGGTCAGGAGCAGCCCGAGCGCGGTCAGCGCGCCGAAGGTGCCGCGCCACGAGGTGAACCGCATCAGTTGCGCGCCGAGGATCGGGGCGAGGATCGGCGCCAGCCCGGATATCAGCGCGATGGAGGCCAGGAACCGCAGCATCGCGACGCCCTGGAAGCGGTCCCGGGCGACGGCCCGGCCGATGACCAGCCCGGCGGATCCGGCCGCGCCCTGGATGAAGCGGGCGATGATCAGCACCGTCAGGCTCGGCGCGATCACGCACACGACGCTGGCCAGGGTGTAGAGGACGAGCCCCGCGAGCAGCGGCGGGCGGCGGCCGTAGCGGTCGCTGAGCGGTCCGAAGAGCAACTGCCCGGCCGCGACCCCGAACATGGAGAAGGTGAGGGTGAGCTGGACGGCGGCCGGTTCGGCGACCAGGTCGTCGGCGATCTCGGGCAGCCCGGGCAGGTAGAGGTCGGTGGTGAGCGGGCCGAGCGCCACGAGACCGCCCAGGACGGCGATGGTGGCCCGGCCGGGGCGGGACTGGCCGGTGGTGGGGGCGGCGGAGGGAGCGGTCGACGTGTCGCCGGCAGGGCCGACGGTCGGGCCGGGCATGGGGCTCCTCACGGAACGGGGAACGGGACGGGACGGGGGCGGGACGGGTTTGTCCACGCTCCGTCCTATCGCAGCCCCGGCCGTTTCCGACAGCGGGGGTCCTCCCGCTGGTCCACCGTCGGCCACACCGGCGGCACCCGCGCACGACGACGGCCCGCCCGCACCTGTCGGTGCCCGGCGGGCCGGTCGGAGCCTGACGGCGTTCTCGGAGCCTCACGGCTTGCTCGGTGCGGGCACCCGGCGCGGTACACGGAACCCGGCGCAGCGCTTGGTGCCCGGCTCAGTGCAGGGTGCCCGGCTCAGCGCACGGAACCCGGCTCAGTGCTTGGTGGGCCGCTCCGCGCGCAGGGCCGCCTGCACCGCCGCGCCGTCCTGCCACGCGTAGAGCTGGTTGCCGGTGAGCGTCACGTTGTAGTGCCCGCAGGTGCCACTGGCCTTGGCCGCGACGCCCTCGGGGAACCAGCCGGCCTTGAGCGACAGCGGCACCGAGTGCGCGGACTTGCCGGGCAGGCCGGTGCTGCAGCCGACGGGCAGCCGGCCTTCCGGGAGGGTGGCGCGCAGCAGGCGGTCGTCGCCGGTGGTGGACATCAGGTACTTCACCGAAGAGGCGTTGTCGGGCAGCCAGGTCGGCATCGAACGGCGCTCGGCCTTGGCCTGGCTGCCGGTGTCGTAGGTGGCCTGCTCCTGGTGGCGTCCGTCGTACCACTCGGACACCCTCGGGCCGATTGCCACGGCCGCCACGGCGACGGCCATGCCGGTGCCCGCGACTCCCAGTGCGACCTTGCTCACGATGCCCTTCATGCCCGCCTGTCCTCTCCGTCTCCGGTTCCGGTCCGGTCGGCGAGGTCTGCCGCCCGGGTGTATCCATCGTGGCCCTTGCCGTCCCTCCGGAGCGTCACCACGAGGTCGCGATCTTGTCTCCATCCCACGGGGTACCGTCTCCACCTTCAGAGGTATGTCCAGCGACCCGGTCTCGGGGTTACGCGGTGGGGCGCCCAGGCTGGCACACCGTCTTCAAGTGCCGCCCGGGCCTCGATCGAGCGTCACTCAAGCCGGCCTCCGGCGCAGCCCGGCCTGCTGCACCCGGATGCATCAGCGCGCCCCTGAGGCGTCGTCGGGCCCGGGGCCGGCGACGGTGCCGGCCCCGGGTCGGATCGCTGGTCGGATCGTTGGTCAGAGCACAGGCCGGACCGCCGATCAGAGCACCGGTCAGAGCACCGGTCAGATCGGCGCCGACACCGTCTCCGGCACCGGCCGGGCGACCGGGAAGGGTCGGCCGTCGAGGGTCCAGTGCGGGTCGATGGGGCGCAGCAGCGAGGCGTACACCTGGGCGGCGACGTCCGGGTGGCGGATCTCCCCGGTGGGCGGGCCGGCCGGGATGCCGTGCCCGGCGCAGGCGACCCAGGCCGTGCGCTCCTCGACGGTGCGGCCGCCGTGGCCGCCGGCGTCGACGTGGCCGTGGTCGGTGACGACGATGACGGTCCACTGCTCGTCGGCGTGGTCGGCGCGGCCGCGGACGGCGTCGAGCAGTCGGCCGAGGCGTTCGTCGGCGGTGCGCATGGCCGCCCGGTACTCGTCGCCGCAGCCGAGGAAGTGGGCGGTCTCGTCGACGGCGCCGAGGTAGACGAAGGAGGCCTCCGGGTCGGCGGTGCCCAGGACGTGGACGGCCTCGCGGGTGACCTCCTCGTCGACGGCCTCCCAGGCTTCGGGGGTGTCCTCGGCCGGGGCGATGTACGAGAGCCGGCCGGGGGCGCGGAACAGCGGGCCGCCGGACTCGTTGATCATCAGCGGGTCCCAGCCCGCCGCGACGAAGGTGCGGCGGCGGTCG
Source organism: Kitasatospora sp. NPDC043950 (assembly GCF_056435345.1). NCBI lineage: Bacteria > Bacillati > Actinomycetota > Actinomycetes > Kitasatosporales > Streptomycetaceae > Kitasatospora > Kitasatospora sp. NPDC043950. Next base: position 122,210 of record NZ_JBWKER010000020.1, on the reverse strand, counting down.
CCGCGGGCGAGCCGGGTGGCGAAGTCGGGGAACACGTCGAGCCGGTTGCCGCCGAGGTGGTTGCCCCAGACACCGTGCTTGGCGGGCTCGACGCCGGTGACGATGGTGGCCCAGCACGGCCCGGACATGGTGGGCGTGGTGTCCGCCACGGTCACCGGCACCAGGAACCCGGCCTCGGCGAGCTCCTGGAGGCGCGGCATCGGCACGTGCTCCAGGTAGTCGTGGCGGACGCCGTCGATCCCGACGACGAGCACCCGGGGGCGGGGCCACTGGGCAGCGGACATGGCGGGGGGTTCCTTTCGGTCGTGCACACCCGGCCGCGCCCGCCGAGGGCGCCGCCGACCGCGCCATGCTCCACCGCGCGCCGTACCGTCCGGCATCCACCCGCCGAACGCGGGGTGTCCGCCGGGTGTCAGGCGGCCGTACGGACGAACCGGCGGTCGGCCCGGCCGAGTTGGGAGACCGGTCCGGCGGCGCGCAGCACGACGTCCAGGACGCGGTCCGGGTCGGCGGCGTAGCAGTGCGCGAACCACGGCAGGTTCGCCTCGACGACGGCCCAGTGCTCGACCGGGTCGTAGGGGTCCGCGATCGGGCCGACGTCCAGGGCGACGGCGCTGGGCAGGGTGTCGCCGACTGCCGCGAGCAGGAGCCGGGCGAAGGCGCCGGCCTCGGCGGTCAGCGGCGCCGGGTCGAGCCGGCCGAAGCGGGCGTAGCGGCTACCGGTGAGCACCTCGCCGTCGCGGACGAACAGCCGGTACTCGGCGGCGAAGGTCACCGGCTCGCTGACCAGGACGGGCGTGTCGGGGCCGATCCGGTCGCCGGTGCGCGGCAGGCGGGTGCCGTCCGGGTAGACCGCGGGCGGGAGCGACTTGTCCGCGGGTGGCTTGACGAACGCCGGGCGGCGCAGCGTCCACGCCTCGGCGAGGGTGGTGAGCTCGATCCGGCGCCGGGTGAACTCCTCGGGCAGGCGGGTGAGCCAGTCGTCGTCGGGTTCGAGCAGGGCGAGGCCGAGCGGTCCGGCGATCCGGGCCGCGGAGAGCGGGCCGCCGTACCAGTGGACGGGCCGCCCCGCGAGGCGCTCGACCGTGGCCGGGCCGTTCAGGACGGCGGTGTCGAGGCCGCGCCGGGCGGCGGCCTGGGTGAGCAGCGCGGTGGTGCTGGTCCGCTGGGCGGAGCTGAGCAGCACGTGGTCCGAGCGCACCTCGCGCGCCGTCGCTGCCGAGTGGGGCACGGTTGCGGGCGCCCCGCCCGGGCGCACCTCACCCGGGCCCGGCGCGGCGGGGCGCGTCACGGCTGGGGGCGGAACTCGTGGACGACCTCGATGCGGCCGACGATGTTCCGGTTGAACTCCGGCAACTCCTCGGCCGGGACCCAGAGTTCGAGGATCGTACGGCCGCCCGCCCGCTGCACCGGATAGCGGGCGAGGAAGGCGGTGTCGACCTCGAAGCGGGTGACGTAGCCGACGCCGGAGGCGGGGACGTTCCAGTCGCGGGCGATGCGGATCGCGTAGTCCTCGTTGAGGACGGGGTAGAAGATCGGCTGCTCGGGCAGCCGGGGCGGCCAGGCGCGCCGGCCGGACGCCTCGACCAGGGCCAGTTCCTCGGGGCCGGTGGGGCGCCAGAGGGTGGTGGTCGGGGCGGTGCCGGGCGTGGTGGGCTTGCTGTTCACGGTGGGCACGGTAGCCGGGCCGCGACGGCCCCGGCCACCGGAATTCCCGAGGTGGACGGCCCGTCAGTGGTAGGCGGACTCGCCGGTGATGGCCTCGCCCAGGATCAGGGTGTGGATCTCGCTGGTGCCCTCGTAGGTGAGCACCGACTCCAGGTTGTTGGCGTGCCGCAGCACCGGGTACTCGGTGGTGATGCCGTTGGCCCCGAGGACGGTCCGGGCGCTGCGGGCGATCTCCAGCGCCGTGCGGACGTTGTTGAGCTTGCCGAAGCTGACGTGCGGCGGGCGGGCCGCGCCCTCCTCCTTGAGCCGGCCGATCCGCAGGGCGACCAGGTAGGCCTTCTCCACCTCCAGCATCATCTCGACGAGCTTGTGCTGGGTGAGCTGGAATCCGGCGATCGGGCGGCCGAACTGGATCCGGCTCTTCGCGTAGTCGAGGGCGGCGGTGTAACAGTCGCGGGCGGCGCCGACGGTGCCCCAGAGGATGCCGTAGCGGGCCTCGTTGAGGGAGGAGAGCGGTCCGCGCAGGCCTGTGACGCCCGGCAGGACGGCGTCGGCGGGCAGGACCACCTCGTCGAAGGCGAGTTCGCTCGTGACGGAGGCGCGCAGGGAGAGCTTGCCGTGCACGTCGGTGGCGGTCAGGCCGCGCGCTCCGCGCTCGACCAGGAAGCCACGCACGCCCTCCTCGGTCTGCGCCCAGACGACGGCGACGTCGGCGATGCTGCCGTTGGTGATCCACATCTTGCTGCCGGAGAGCACCCAGTCGCCGCCCTTGCGCACCGCGCGGGTCCGCATGTTCGCCGGGTCGGAGCCGAAGTCCGGCTCGGTGAGGGCGAAGCAGCCGATCAGCTCACCCGCGGCCATGCCGGGCAGCCAACGCTGCTTCTGCTCCTCGGAACCGAAGGCGTGGATCGAGCGCATCGCGAGCGAGCCCTGCACCGAGACGAAGCTGCGCAGCCCGGAGTCGGCCGCCTCCAGCTCCATGCAGGCGACCCCGTACGCCACCGCGCCGGCGCCCGCGCAGCCGTAGCCGTCGAGGTGCATGCCGAGCACGCCGAGGGCGCCGAGTTCGGGGGCGAGTTCGCGGGCCGGGAAGACGCCGCGCTCGAACCAGTCGCCGATGTGCGGGCGGATCCGCTCCTCGGTGAACCTCCGGACGGTGTCACGGATCAGCCGCTCCTCGTCGGAGAGCAGGTCGCCGACGGCGAGCAGGTCGGACGGGTCGATCCGGGTCGGCTTCGTCATCGAAGCTCCTTGTAGTGTCGGCGGGATATCGACGGGATCCCGGTCTCGGCGCGGTACCGGCGAGTATGGCGCAACCGCCCGGACGGTGGGCGGGCGCGAGCGAGTGAGGAAGACGACATGGCGGGCGAGGCGTACGCGGTCGGTCAGGTGACGGCGGAGGAGTTGGACGGCGCGGCGGAGGAACTGGCCGGGCTGCTGGTCGACACCGTCCACGGTGGCGGGTCGCTCGGCTTCCTCGCACCGCTGGGGCGGGCCGAGGCCGTCGCGTGGTGGCGGGCGCTCGCCCCGGAGGTCGCGGCGGAGCGGCTGCTGCTGTGGACGGTCCGGGCGGAGGCCGACGGGCGGCTCGCCGGGACGATCCAGCTGCGCCCGGCGGTGCCCGCGAACGGGCGGCACCGGGGCGAGGTCGCCAAGCTGATGGTGCACCCGGCGGACCGGGGGCAGCGGCTGGCCGGGCGGCTGCTGGCGGTGCTGGAGGAGCGGGCGGCCGAGCTGGGGCTTCGGCTGCTGGTGCTGGACACCGAGACGGACAGCCCGGCCGAGCGGCTGTACGAGGCGGCCGGGTGGACGCGGGTCGGTTCGGTGCCGGACTACGCGACCGACCCCTCGGGGCGCGCGCACCCGACGACGATCTTCTTCAAGGCGCTGGGCGGCTGACGGACCGCCCTTCACCCCACCCCGCACAGCCGCAGCAGCGCCGTCGCCGCCGCGCCCGCGACCACCACCGCCGGAAACGGCGCCCGCCGCAGCGCGAGCACACCGGCGACCAGGACGCCCGCCGGGCGGGCCCAACCGGCGAAGCCCTGGCCCTGAGTGAGGGCGCCGGTGGCGACCAGGGCGACCAGCAGTACGGCCGCGGCGACGGCGAGCAGGTGCCGCACGCGCTCCGAGAGGGCGAGCCGGTGGCCGAGGAGCGGCCCGGCGAGGCGGAAGGCGTACGTCCCGACGGCCAGCAGCAGCACGGCGTACAACGGCATCATCGGGCTTCCTCCCGCTCGATCACCGGGACGCCCGGCTCCTCGACCGACGCCCCCTTCCGCGACTCCCGCGACTCCCGCGAGTTCCGCGAGTTCTGCGAGTTCTGCGGCTCCCGCACCTCACGACCCTCCCGCACCTCACGACCGTCACGGCCCTCGCGACCGTCACGGCCCTCGCGACCCTCGCGCGTTCCGGGCCGCCCGGCGAACAACAGCCCGACGAGGGCGAGCAGGACGGGCAGCCCCGCCGGGACGAACGGCGTGGCCGCGACCGCGACGACGGCGCCTGCCACGGCGGCGGTACGGACGCGGCGGTCCGCGAGCGAGGGCAGCACGAGCGCGAGCAGCACGGCGGGGAAGGCCGCGTCGAGGCCCAGCGCGTCCGTGTCCCCGATCAGCCCGCCGGCCAGGGCCCCGAGGACCACCGAGACGTTCCACACCACGAACAACGCCAGTCCGCAGAGCCAGAAAGCGGCCCGTCGCCGTCGCCCGTCGTCCTGCCGCAGGACGAACGCGGCGGTCTCGTCGGTGATCAGCTGCGCGCCGAACACCCGCCGCCACCACGGGCCGTCGAGCACGTCGGCCACGGCGAAGCCGAAGGGCAGCAGCCGGGCGTTGAGCACCAGTCCGGTGGCGACGGCGGCGAGCGCACCGCCGCCGGACAGCACCACGCCGACCGCCGCGAACTGGGAGCCGCCCGCGAAGACGAGGACGGAGAGCGCGACCGGCACCCACAGGGGCAGGCCGCCGGAGGCGCTGATCGCGCCGAAGGAGGCGCCGACGAGCGCGTCGGCGAGGCAGACGAGAGCGATGTCCCGAAGGGTGGCACGCTCCAGTGTTCGGAGTGGCGAACGCATGTCCACCAGCCTGAACCCAACGCCCGCCGTTCGTCAAGGCGAACGATTGGACCGACAGGGCGAACGGCAGGCGGATGCGGACAGCCGCCCTCACGAGTGGCAGCATGAACGGCACCAGCCGCACGGGAGCCGGAGAAGGAGCCAGGAGAGCGTGAGTGGCAAGCATGAGTGACCGGACCACCCCGAGCGCGGGTTCCGGCGCGGACCTGATCGGCCTGATCTCCGTCTCCATCCGGCGCGAGCGCGAACGCGGCGGGCTGTCGATGGCGGAGCTGGCCCGGCGCGCGGGCATCGCCAAGTCGACGCTCTCCCAGCTGGAGTCGGGCGCGGGCAACCCGAGCGTGGAGACGCTCTGGGCCCTCGCCGTCGCACTGAACGTGCCGTTCAGCCGCCTGGTCGACCCCCCGCGCCCGGCGGTCAAGGTGATCCGGGCCGGCGAGGGCCCGGTGACCCACTCCGAGCGCGCCGACTACGCGGCGACCGTGTTGTCCTCCTGCCCGCCGAACGCCCGGCGCGACATCTACCGGATCGAGGCGCAGCCGGGCGAGACCCGGGCCTCCGACCCGCACATGCCCGGCACCGTCGAGCACGTGCTGGTCGGCTCGGGCCGGGCGCTGGCCGGGCCGACGGAGGCCCCGGTCGAGCTGGGCCCGGGCGACTACGTGAGCTACCCGGGCGACGCCCCGCACGTCTTCCGCGCGCTGGCGCCGGACACCCTCGCGGTGATCGTCATGGAACACATCTGACGGCTCGCCAGATATGCTCCACTACTTCAACAGCCCGTCCAGGAAGGGGTTTCCGAACACCCGGTGCGGGTCGTGCCGGTCCAGGACGGCGACCGCCTCATCCCAGCCCGGCCCGCCGCCGTCGCGCAGGCTCGCGGGGATGACCCGACCGATCAGGTCCGGGTCGGACCAGGCCGCGTCGGCGGTGTACGCCCAACCCTTGGACCACTCGACCCGCAGGCCCGCCCGGGTGCCGTCGAAGGTGTGCAGCAGCCACTGCTCCAGGTCGCGGGCGAAGCGTTCCAGCCCCGGGGTACCGGGGAAGGCCAGGACGTCGAGCCAGACCGCGGTGTCCCACTCCGGACGGTCCGCCCGAGGACGCAGCGCGGACAGCAGCGGCGGCCGCGCGCCGGGGACGCCGGAGGAGGTCGGGTCGTCCACGCCGGTGACCCGGATCTCCACCGCGCCGTTCACCGGGAACTCCCCTCGGGCCTGGTAGTCGGCGAGCAACTTCCGGTAGTAGGCGGCGAATTCGCTGACCACCCACTGGATGTCGGCACGCTTGGCGAGGACCGCGTAGCCGTTGGCAGTGACCCGCAGGGTGGTGGGCCGGACGTACTGCAGCAGGCTGCGCGACGGGCCCCAGAGGTCGGAGCGCAGGCCGCCGGCGAGCAGGTGGGTGATCAGGTCGCCGCTGAGCAGGTCGCGGAGCAGCCCGCCGGAGAGGAGGACGTCCGTGAGGTCGCCGGTGAGCGCCACCTTGGCGATCAGGTACTGGAGTTGGCCGAACAGCGGGGCCGATCCCCAGGCGCCGGCGACGATCTGGCCGGCGAGCCGGGCGACCGGTTCCGGAATGCTGTCCGAGAAGGGGTAGTTGTAGGGCTGGTCGACGGGCAGGGAGCCCAGCGGTTTGGCCGGGGCGACGCTCCAGGTCTTCAGCCAGGGGTACTCGGTGTAGGCGAACCAGATCGCCTCGACCCGGCCGTCGCGCTCGACGAAGTCGGCGAGGGTGCGCGGGCCGCCACCGCCGAGCAGGCCACCCAGGAGCCCACCGCCGCCGCCTCCGGTGCCGGGGCGGGCGAACAGTTCGGTGGCCGGGATGTCGAGACGGCTGACGCAGCGCAGCGGCCGGTCCGCGCCGGCCCGCAGCACGACTTCGGTGAGGAAGGCGCGGCCCAGGTGCACGAGGAAGGCGGCGCTGTCGGCCTCGGCGCGCTCGAAGGTGCGCAGCGTGTAGCGGCCGGTGGCCGGGTCGAGGACGACGGCGGTGAGCCGGACGACCTGGTTGCTGACCGAGCCGTAGCCGTGCCCCTCCGGCCGGAGTTCGTGGGCGGCGGGTACGGCGGTGCCGTGGCCACCGATGGCGAGCACCCCGCCGACGGTCAGTTCGCCGGGTGCCGGGCACGCGGTCAGACCGAGGCCCCGGTCGGCCAGGTGGGCGAGCAGGTCCTCCATGGTGGCGCCGGTCTGGACCCGGACGGTGGTCGGCGAGTCGGCGGTCATCGCGGTGAGGTGGCGGCTGGTGTCCACGAGCAGGACGCGGGCGCTGTCCGGGGTCCCGTTGGCGACGGTGAGCGGCGCCCAGGTGTGCCGGTAGCCGGTGGCGCGCAGGCGCCAGCCGTTGGCGTGCGCCCAGTCGGCGAGCGCCGGTACCTCCTCCGGTGTGCGGGGCGCGCAGGTCCACAGCTGGTCGGTGCGGATCTCGCCGGACCAGTTCTGGAAGACCCGCTGGTACAGCTCGGTGCCGGCGGGCAGGCCGGGCGGCACCGGGGTGGCCGCCTCGGCGCTGTCCGGGCCGATGGTGCCGCGCAGCAGCCAGGCCGCGCCGCCCAGGGCGGCCGAGGCGCCGAGCATCTGCCGCCTGGTGAGCCCGCCGCCCCTGGCGTTTCCACGGCGCTTCCCGTGGCCCGTCTGCGGAGCCGCGCCCGGGGCCGTCCTCGACTCCACCCCCGGGTCGGTCCCCCTGCGGTCTTCCGTGCCCCCGGCCATGCCCCGCCCTGTCGTCGTCATGAGTCCGCCCCCACTAGCCGGTCACCCGCGCCGAGCGGCGGTGATGCCGCACGGCGATGATGCCAAGCAGCGGCGATCAGGGTGGGGCCGGTGTGAATCCGGCCCAGGCAGGAGCGTACGAAGTGGCGTACGGCAGTTTGAAGCACTCCACGCAGCTATTCATCCATTCGGGTGATCATGCCCCGGGCCGGCGCCCGCTCCCGGCACAGCGCAGAGCGGTACGTGCGTCCGCCCCGGCCGCCTCCCTCCCGGCTGCCACGCGAAACCCTTGTCCACCGCCCGGACCTGCGCATACGTTGATCTTTTCCACCTCGCGCCCGGAGGCACCGCCATGCCCGCACCCCTGATCGCCGCCGCCACCGTCACCGTGGCCGTCGCCCAGCCCGCCTGCGCCGACGCCGGCCGCCCGGACACCGTGGCCGTGAACGTCGAACGGCACGCGCAGGCGGTACGGGAGGCCGCCGCGCGCCTGGTGGTGTTCCCCGAGCTGTCCCTGACCGGGTACGACCTGGCCGCGCCCGCGCTCGGCCCGGCCGATCCGCGCCTCGCCCCGCTGGTCGCCGCCTGCGCCGCGACCGGCACGACCGCCCTGGTCGGCGCGCCGGTCACCGAGCCCGGCGGGGGCGAGTCCATCGCCACCCTGGCCGTCACCGGCGAAGGCGCCGTCGTCGTGTGCCGGAAGACGCGGCTGCACGGCGCCGAGGACGACCGGTTCACCCCCGGCGACGGGCCCGCCGTCCTGGAGCTGGACGGCCTGCGGTTCGGCCTCGCGATCTGCGCCGACGCCGCCGATCCCACGCACGCCGAGGAGACCGCCGCGCTCGGCATCGACGCCTATGTCGCCTCCACCCTGTACGGCGCGGGGCCCGCGCAGGCCGCCCGCCGCGACGGGCACCTCCGCGACCGCGCCGCCGCCCACGGGGTGTGGGCCGTGCTGGCCACTTCCGCCGGGGCGAGCGGCGAGCAGCCGCAGACCTCGGGCGGCTCCGGCTTCTGGGCGCCGGGCGGCGCCCTGGTCGCCCAGGCCGGCACCGCGCCGGGCGAACTCGTCCGCGCCGAGCTGCCCCGGCGGTAACGACGGGGGCGGCCCGGCGGACGCGGCGGTGACCACGGACACGGCCCGGCGGACGCGACGGTGACCACGGACACGGCCCGGCGGACGCGGCCCGACCGTCACCGTGGACGCGACCGGGCCGGAACGGCGAGCGTGGCCGGGCTGCGACAACCGGATGCGGCCGGGCGGAAATACCCGGGGCCCACGCGCGGCTGTGGTGATCGGAGACCGCTCGGGGCCGGACCACCGGCCCGTTCAGGAGGTGCAGCGCGTGATGGGTGACGAGCAGGAGAACCAGCGGGAGTACCGCGTCGAGCACGACTCGATGGGCGAGGTCCGGGTGCCGGCCGCCGCGAAGTGGCAGGCGCAGACGCAGCGGGCGGTGGAGAACTTCCCGGTGTCCGGCCAGCGGCTGGAGCGCGCGCACATCGCCGCGCTGGCCGGGATCAAGGCCGCAGCGGCCCGGGTGAACGCCCGCCTCGGCGTCCTGGACGAGGACACGGCGGCGGCGATCGCGGCGGCGGCCGAGGAGGTCGCCGAAGGGCGGTGGGACGACGAGTTCCCGGTGGACGTGTTCCAGACCGGTTCGGGCACCTCGTCCAACATGAACGCCAACGAGGTGATCGCCACCCTGGCCGCCGAGCGGCTGGGCCGCCCGGTCCACCCGAACGACCACGTGAACGCCAGCCAGTCGTCCAACGACGTCTTCCCGTCCTCGATCCACATCGCCGCCACCGCCGCCGTCACGCACGACCTGATCCCGGCGCTGGAGCACCTGGCGGAGGCGCTGGAGCGCAAGGCCGCCGAGTTCGCGCAGGTGGTCAAGTCGGGCCGGACGCACCTGATGGACGCCACGCCGGTCACCCTCGGCCAGGAGTTCGGCGGCTACGCCGCCCAGGTCCGGCACGGGCGGGAGCGGCTGCTGGCGACGCTCCCCAGGGTCGCCGAACTGCCCCTCGGCGGCACGGCGGTGGGCACCGGGATCAACACCCCGCCGGGCTTCCCGGCGGCGGTGATCGAGGAGGTCGCCCGCACCACCGGCCTGCCGCTCACCGAGGCGCGGGACCACTTCGAGGCGCAGGGCGCCCGCGACTCCCTGGTCGAGCTGAGCGGGCAACTGCGCACGGTGGCCGTCGGATTCACGAAGATCGCGAACGACCTGCGATGGATGGGCTCGGGCCCGCGCACCGGCCTCGGCGAGATCAACCTGCCGGACCTGCAACCCGGTTCGTCGATCATGCCGGGCAAGGTGAACCCGGTGCTCCCCGAGGTGGTGCTGATGGTCGCCGCCCAGGTGGTCGGCAACGACGCGACGGTCACCCTGGCCGGCGCGAGCGGCAACTTCGAGCTGAACGTGATGCTCCCGGTACTCGCCCGCAACGTGCTGGAGTCGGTGCGGCTGCTCGCCAACAGCGCCCGCCTGCTGGCGGACCGGACGGTGGACGGCATCACCGCCAACGTCGAACGGGCCCGGGAGTACGCGGAGTCCTCCCCCTCGGTGGTCACCCCGCTGAACCGCTACCTCGGGTACGAGGAGGCGGCGAAGGTCGCCAAGCGGGCGCTGGCCGAGCGGAAGACGATCCGACAGGTCGTGCTGGAGCACGGCTACGTGGAACAGGGCAAGCTCACCCGTGCGCAGCTCGACGAGGCCCTCGACGTCCTGCGGATGACCCGCCCGTGACGGCCACCGACCCGCCCGTGACGGCCGCGGCTCCCTGACGACGTGCGCCGGGGCGCGGAGGACGGTTCGGCCCTCCACGCCCCGGACGCGGGCTGTCAGTGACGTCAGCCCTTGGCGCGGCCGGCGCGGCCGAGTCGCATCGCTGCTCCGTTCGCCGTGATCGTGGCCATCGAGATCGCCGCGAGACCGAGCAGGAACATCACGGCACCGACGATGACGCAGGTGACGATGTTCCTGCCCTGCGCGGCCGATCCGGAGACGAGCCAGGGGGAGACGATCGTCCACGCGCCGAGCACGGTGGCCGCCCAGGCCCTCGCGTGGGTGCGCTCGTAGGCCGACCCGTATCCCGCCATCAGCACGCAGTAGGCCAGGCCGACGATCAGGCAGGTCACGGTCAGCGTGTTGAAGGCGGTGAAGCCGACGATCCATGGCGATGCCGCCAGGAAGAGGCCCGCCAGCACGGCCAGGGCCTCCGTGGCCTGGGCGCGCGGGGTCGAGGTGATCCGCTCGTAGTGCTCCCGTAGTTCGACGATGTCCGGGTGATGCTCCATGCCCATCGGAATCTGGGTAGACACCGATACCACCTCCTATGGTTCGGAACATGGAGGGCGCTTGCCCCGTACCCATTCTGGCGCTTCTCCGACGATTTGCGCCTTTTGGCCGTAAATGCTCGATAACCATCCGATCACGCCGGTGACCTGCGTCTCACCACTCCGGACCCCCATTGCCTATGCAATTCGTTGCATAGGAGGATGCCGAACATGGCACTGGAGCACGCGATCCTCGTCTCACTGCTGGAGCAGCCGGGCTCGGGCTACGAACTGGCCCGGCGCTTCGACCGCTCCATCGGGCGCTTCTGGACCGCCACCCACCAGCAGATCTACAAGGTGCTGCGGCGGATGGAGGCCGACGGCTGGGTCGCCGCCGAAGAGGTCGCCCAGGACGGCCGGCCGGACAAGAAGGTCTACTCGGCGGCCGACGCCGGACGGGCCGTGCTCGCCGACTGGCTGCGCGAACCGGTCGAGCCGGAGTCCGTCCGACACGAGCTCGCGGTCAAGATCCGCGCCGCCGCCTTCGACGACCCGGCCGCGCTGATCTCCGAGGTCGAACGGCACCGCGAGAGCCACGCCGCCCTGCTCGCCCGCTACCTGCACGGCGAGCAGCGCGACTTCCCCGACCTCACCGCGCTCGACACCCAGCAGGAGCTCCAGCACGTGGTGCTGCGCGGCGGCATCGAGTACGAGCGGATGACCCTCGCCTGGCTCGACGACGTGCTCGCCACCCTGCACCGCCTCGCCGCGGATGGCAGGTCACAGATAATGGGTGACAGATAACAGAATCTGAACGCTGAAATCTGAAATCTGTCAGTTGTCATCTGTTCACTGTTCGCCGCCACCCGCCGGCCACCACCCGCCGCCTCCTCACCCGCCACCCCTCACCCTCGACCCCTCACCCTCGACCCCCGGGAGCCCGTGATGCTCTTCAACCCGCGTACGTACGACCCCGCGCAGTTCGACGAGCCGACCCGCCGGCTGCTGCGCGCGACCGTGGACTGGTTCGAGTCCCGCGGCAAGAAGGCGTTGATCGACACCTACGTCGACCGCACCTGGTACGCCGACTTCCTCGAATTCGCCGCCAAGGAGGGCCTGTTCGCGGAGTTCCTGACCCCGTCCGCGGCCGACCCGGGCAAGCGCTGGGACACCTCCCGGATCGCCGAGCTGAACGAGATCCTCGGCTTCTACGGCCTCGGCTACTGGTACACCTGGCAGGTCACCATCCTCGGCCTCGGGCCGGTCTGGCAGAGCAAGAACGAGGCCGTCCGGGCCCGCGCCGCCAAGCTCCTGACGGAGGGTCACGTCATGGCGTTCGGCCTCTCCGAGCGCACCCACGGCGCCGACATCTACTCCACCGACATGATCCTCACCCCGGACGGCGAGGGCGGTTTCACCGCGACCGGCTCCAAGTACTACATCGGCAACGGCAACGTGGCCGGCCTGGTCTCGGTGTTCGGCCGCCGCTCCGACGTCGAGGGCCCCGAGGGCTACGTCTTCTTCGCCACCGACAGCCGCCACGACGCGTACCACCTGGTCAAGAACGTGGTGAACGCCCAGATGTACGTCAGCGAGTTCCGGCTGGAGGGCTACCCGGTGCGCGCCGAGGACGTGCTGCACACCGGGCAGGCCGCCTTCGACGCCGCGCTGAACACCGTCAACGTCGGCAAGTTCAACCTCTGCACGGCCTCGGTCGGCATCTGCGAGCACGCGATGTACGAGGCCGTCACGCATGCCCACAACCGGGTGCTGTACGGCCGGAAGGTCACCGACTTCCCTCACGTGCGACGGGAGTTGACCGACGCGTACGCCCGTCTGGTGGCGATGAAGATGTTCAGCGCGCGGGCCGTGGACTACTTCCGCACCGCCTCCCCCGAGGACCGCCGCTACCTGCTGTTCAACCCGATGACCAAGATGAAGGTCACCACCGAGGGCGAGAAGGTCATCGACCTGATGTGGGACGTCATCGCCGCCAAGGGCTTCGAGGCGGACACCTACTTCGACAAGGCGGCGAAGGACATCCGCGGCCTGCCGAAGCTGGAGGGCACCGTCCACGTCAACCTGGCGCTGATCCTCAAGTTCATGGGCAACTACCTGTTCGCCCCGAGCGACTACGCTCCGGTGCCGACCCGGCTGGACGCCGCCGATGACGCCTTCCTGTTCCGCCAGGGCGCGGCCCGCGGCCTCGGCGCGATCCGTTTCCACGACTGGCGCACCGCGTACGACCGCCACACGCAGCTGCCGAACGTCGCCCGCTTCCGCGAACAGGCCGACGGCTTCTGCGAGCTGCTGCTCAGCCACGCGCCGAGCAAGGAGCAGCAGGCGGACCTGGACTTCCTGCTGGAGATCGGCCAGCTGTTCGCACTGATCGTCTACGGCCAGCTGGTGCTGGAGCAGGCGGAGCTGACCGGCCTGGACGAGGACGTCCTGGACCAGATCTTCGACGCGCTGGTCCGCGACTTCTCCGCGCACGCGACCGAGCTGCACGGCAAGGCCTCGACGACCCCGGAGCAGGCCGCCTGGGCGCTGGCGAACGTGCGCCGGCCGGCCGCCAACGCGGAGCGGGCCGCCGCCGTGTGGGCCCGGGTCGAGGAGCTGTCGGGCGCGTACGAGATGCGGCCGTAGCCGCCACGCGGAACGTGGAACGACCCCGGGGGCGCGGACCGGGGGCACGGGCCTGAACCCCCGGTCCGCACCTCCGGCCCACGCCCCCGGGGCCCCGCCCCCTCGGTGCCCCGCCCGACGCCGCCCGGACGTACCGTGGAACACGGAGGGCGCGTCATGCACGGCACCGGGACCCACTTCACCGACCGGACCGACGCGGGCCGGCGGCTGGCCGCCCGCGTGGGCCACTTGGGCGGCGCCGACACCGTGGTGGTGGCGCTGCCCAGGGGCGGGGTTCCGGTGGCCGCCGAGGTGGCGGCCGCGCTCGGCGCGCCGCTGGACATCTGCGTGATCCGCAAGCTCGGCGTGCCCTACCAGCCCGAGCTGGGCATGGGGGCGATCGGCGAGGACGGCGTCCGGGTGCTGAACGAGCAGGTCATCCGGCTGGCCGGGGTCGGCGACGACCAGCTGGCCGCCGTGGAGCGGCGCGAGCGCACCGAGTTGGAGCGCCGGGCCCGCCGCTACCGGGGCGGCCGCCCGCCCACCGACCTGCGCGGCCGCACGGTGATCGTGGTGGACGACGGCGTCGCCACCGGCTCCACCGCCCGGGCCGCCTGCCGGATCGTCCGGGCCCGGGGCGCGGCCCGGGTGGTGCTCGCCGTCCCGGTGGCCCCGGCGGACTGGACGGAGCGCCTGTCCGAGGTCGCCGACGAGCTGGTCTGCGTCGGCACACCGTCGCCGTTCTTCGCGATCGGCGAGTTCTACGGGGACTTCGCGCAGACCGGCGACGAGGAGGTCCTGCGGCTGCTCGCCGAGGCCGCGGGCGGGCGGCGCGCGCCGGGGCCGGTGGACGTGGACCGCGAGCTGGTCCTGCGCGCCGCCGGTGTGCGCCTCGCCGGCCGGTTGACCGTCCCCGCCGCACCGAGCGGCATCGTGCTCTTCGCGCACGGCAGCGGCAGCGGCCGGCGCAGCCCGCGCAACCGTCACGTCGCGCGGTACCTGAACCGCTCCGGGCTGGCCACGCTGCTGTTCGACCTGCTCACCGAGGCCGAGGAGCCGGACCGCCGCAAGGTGTTCGACGTCGCTCTGCTCGGTGACCGGCTGACCGCCGTCGCCGAGGAGCTGGGCCGGCTGGAGGAGACCCGCGGCCTGCCGCTCGGCCTGTTCGGCGCCAGCACCGGCGCCGCGGCCGCCCTGCACACCGCCGCCGCGCTCGGGCCCGCCGTCGGCGCGGTGGTCTCCCGCGGCGGGCGCCCCGACCTCGCCGGTCCCGACGTCCTGGGCCGGGTGAGCGCCCCGACGCTGCTCGTGGTCGGCGGCCTGGACACCACCGTGATCGACCTGAACCGGCGGGCCCGGGCCCGGCTGCACTGCGTGAGCGAACTGGCGGTGGTGCCGGGTGCGGGCCATCTGTTCGAGGAGCCGGGCACGTTGGACCAGGTCGCCGAGCTCGCCGGGGCCTGGTTCCTGCGCCACCTCCCCCCGCTCGGGACCGCCCAGGACCCGGTGTCGCGGGCCCCGTGAACCGGTCCCGATCGGCAGCACATTTTGCGCAGCCGAATGCGGGATTTCCTGATCAGCTTGTACACATTGAACAGTGAAATCCCGACCTGTTGCCCAGCCACCCGGACAGGAGCAAGCTCTCCGCCAGCCGCACCGCCCACCCGTTCGCGGCGCGGCCGCCTCAAGCGGACGCCTCAGAGCCGAGGCCAAAAGTGGAGGAACGACCGATGACCCCGCAGTCCCACGCCCTTGAGCTGACCCCCGAGGAGCGCGAGGCCGGCCTCGACGCCGACCAGCTGCGCCGCCTCGTCGGCCTCGTCGAGCACGACCCGGCCACCGACCCGTTCCCCGTCACCGCGCAGGACGCGGTCGTCTTCGTGGTCGGCAACGCCACCCAGACGGCCCAGTTCTACCAGGCCGTGTTCGGCATGGAACTGGTCGCCTACTCCGGCCCGGAGACCGGCCGTCGTGACCGCAAGGCCTTCGTGCTCCGCTCCGGCTCCTGCCGCTTCGTGATCAAGGGCGGGGTGCTGCCGGACAGCCCGCTGCTGGACCACCACCGCCGCCACGGCGACGGCGTCGTCGACCTGGCGCTGGAGGTCCCGGACGTCGACAAGTGCATCGCGCACGCCCGCGCGACCGGCGCCACCGTCCTGGAGGAGCCGAACGACGTCTCCGACGAGAACGGCACCGTGCGCCGCGCGGCCATCGCCACCTACGGCGAGACCCGCCACACCCTGATCGACCGCTCCCGCTACCACGGCCCCTACCTGCCGGGGTACATCACCGCGCAGAGCAAGGTCCAGCACCCGGAGGGCTCGCCCAAGCGCCTGTTCCAGGCCCTCGACCACGCCGTCGGCAACGTCGAGCTGGGCCGGATGGACGAGTGGGTGTCGTTCTACAACCGGGTCATGGGCTTCGTGAACATGGCCGAGTTCGTCGGCGACGACATCGCCACCGACTACTCCGCCCTGATGTCCAAGGTCGTCGCCAGCGGCAACCACCGGGTGAAGTTCCCGCTCAACGAGCCGGCCATCGCCAAGAAGCGGTCGCAGATCGACGAGTACCTGGAGTTCTACACCGGCCCCGGCTGCCAGCACATGGCGCTCGCCACCAACGACATCCTCACCACCGTCGACGTGCTGCGCTCGCGCGGCGTGGAGTTCCTCGACACTCCCGACTCGTACTACGACGACCCGGAGCTGCGCGCCCGGATCGGCAAGGTGCGGGTGGACATCAACGAGCTGAAGTCGCGCGGCATCCTGGTCGACCGCGACGAGGACGGCTACCTGCTGCAGATCTTCACCAAGCCGATCGGCGACCGCCCCACCGTCTTCTACGAGTTCATCGAGCGGCACGGTTCGCTGGGCTTCGGCAAGGGCAACTTCAAGGCGCTGTTCGAGGCGATCGAGCGCGAGCAGGACGCCCGCGGCAACCTGTGAGTGCTGGGGAACTCTGAGCACGGTCGGGCGTACCGTGAGGACGGTCGGCTGAGCACGGTCGAGGAGGAGCAGGGAGATGGCGTACTACCGGCAGCTGGGCAGCATCCCGCCCAAGCGGCACACCCAGCACCGCACACCCGAAGGCGGGCTGTACTACGAGGAGTTGATGGGCGAGGAGGGGTTCTCGTCGGACTCCTCGCTGCTCTACCACCGGGGCATCCCCTCGGCCGTGGTGAACGCGGTGCCGTGGGAGCTGCCGGACCAGTCCACGGTGCCCAACCACCCCCTGCTCCCCCGCCACCTCAAGCTGCACGAGCTGTTCGCGGACCAGGAGTGGAAGTCCGCGGACGTCGTCGGCAGCCGCCGACTGGTCCTCGGCAACGGCGACGTGCGGATCTCGTACGTCGCCGCCGGGGCCCCGAGCGAGCTGTACCGCAACGGACTCGGTGACGAGTGCGTGTACGTGGAGTCCGGCTCCGGCACGGTCGAGACGGTCTTCGGCTCGATCGAGGTCGGCCAGGGCGACTACGTGATCATCCCGCGCGCCACCACCCACCGCTGGGTGCCGACCGGGGACGAACCGCTGCGCGCGTACTGCATCGAGGCGAACAGCCACATCACCCCGGTCAAGCGCTACCTCTCCAAGTACGGGCAGCTGCTGGAGCACGCGCCGTACTGCGAGCGGGACTTCCGCGGCCCGGTCGGCCCGCTGGTCGTCGACGCCACCGGGGACGCCGCCGGAGACGTCGACGTGCTGGTCAAGCACCGCGGCCCGAACGGCGTCTCGGGCACCCGCTACACCGTGCCGCACCACCCCTTCGACGTGGTCGGCTGGGACGGCTGCCTGTACCCGTACGCCTTCAACATCCGGGACTTCGAACCGATCACCGGCCGGGTCCACCAGCCGCCGCCGGCCCACCAGGTGTTCGAGGGCAACGGCTTCGTGATCTGCAACTTCGTTCCCCGCAAGGTGGATTACCACCCACTGTCGATCCCGGTGCCGTACTACCACGCCAACGTGGACAGCGACGAGGTCATGTTCTACTGCGGCGGCGACTACGCGGCCCGCAAGGGCTCGGGCATCGGCCAGGGCTCGATCTCGCTGCACCCCGGCGGGCACACCCACGGGCCGCAGCCCGGCGCGTACGAGCGCAGCATCGGCGTGGAGTTCTTCGACGAACTCGCCGTCATGGTGGACACGTTCCGCCCGCTGGAGCTCGGCGAGGGCGGCCGGGCCGGCGAGGACGGCAACTACGCCTGGACCTGGGCCGGGCGGGGGCCCGGGCGATGAGCGCCGCCTCGTCCGCCGCGCCCGACTCACCGGCCACCGGGGCGATCCCCGAGCTGTTCCACGGGCTCTTCGACGACGCCGCGGTGTTCCCCCCGGGGAACCTGCCGGTCGCCGAGGCGGTGCCCGCGCACCGCGGGCACCGCGCGGCCTGGTACGCCGAGGCGGTCGGCCCGCTCCTGTGCGGGGCCGGCCGGCTGGGCGAGTTGGCCGCGGCGGTGGCGGGCGGTGCGCCGCTCGGGGTCGGGCTCGTACTGCCGGGGGGCAGTGCCGAACTCGGCCCGGCGCTCGCCGCCGCGCCCTTCGAGGTGGCCGGCGTCGAACTCGCCGTCCGGGACGCCGCCGAGGCGGTCGCCGCCCTGGACCGGCTGCTGCCGCCGGACGTCCCGGCCGCCATCGAGCTGCCGCGCGAACTCCTGCGCGGCGACGGCCTGGGCGAAGTGCTGGACGTGCTCGTCGACAGCCCCTACCGGGCGAAGTTCCGCACCGGCGGGGTGGTGGCCGAGGCGTTCCCGGACGAGGAGGAGCTGGCCGCCTTCCTCACCGGCTGCGCGCTGCGCGGACTGCCGTACAAGTGCACCGCCGGACTGCACAACGCCGTCCGGCACACCGACCCGACCACCGGCTTCGAGCACCACGGCTTCCTCAACGTGCTGCTGGCCGCGCAGGAGACCGACCGGGCCGCAGCAGCGGCGGTGCTGGCGGAACGCGACGGCGCGGTGCTGGCCAAGGCCGCCCAAGCGCTGACCGATCGTCAGGTCACGGTGATCCGGAACTCGTTCACCGCGTTCGGCACGTGCAGCATCGCCGAGCCCCTGGACGACCTGGCCGCGCTCGGCCTGCTGTCGTCCACGTCACAGCCCCAGGAGGACCGTTGAGCACCACCCCCCGCAGCTGGCTCGCCAGCGCCCAGGACTCGCCGTTCGGCGTGCACAACCTGCCGTACGGCGTGTTCACCGCCGCCGACCAGCCCGGCCGGCGCCGGATCGGCGTGCGCGTCGGGGACTTCGTGCTGGACGCCGCGGCGGCCGCCCGGGCGGCCGGGGCGCCGTCCGTGCTGCTGGCCGCGGACTCGCTCAACCCGCTTCTGGCGGCGGGGCGTTCGACCTGGACGCAGGTCCGGGCCGACCTCACGCGGTGGCTGACGGACGAGTCCTACCGCGAGGCGCTGTCGCCTGCGCTGCTGCCGGCGGGCGAGGTCCAGCTGCACCTGCCGTTCGAGGTCGCCGACTACGTCGACTTCTACGCCTCCGAGCACCACGCCACCAACCTGGGCCGGATCTTCCGCCCGGGCTCGGAGCCGCTCACCCCCAACTGGAAGCACCTGCCCATCGGTTACCACGGGCGGGCCGGCACGGTGGTCGTCTCCGGCACCCCGGTGGTGCGGCCCCACGGGCAGCGCAAGGCGCCCGCCGACCCGGCGCCGTCGTTCGGGCCGACCCGGCGGCTGGACATCGAGGCGGAGGTCGGCTTCGTCGTCGGCACCCCGTCCGAGCTGGGCCGACCGGTCGTCCTGGACGACTTCCGCGAGCACGTGTTCGGCGTCTGCCTGGTCAACGACTGGTCCGCGCGCGACATCCAGGCCTGGGAGTACGTGCCGCTCGGCCCGTTCCTCGGCAAGTCCTTCACCACCTCCGTCTCCCCGTGGATCGTCCCGCTGGACGCCCTGCAGCACGCCCGGGTCGCGCCGCCCGAGCGCGACGTCGAGCCGCTGGCGTACCTGGACGACCGCGGCGGCGAACCGTGGGGACTGGACCTGGCGCTGGAAGTCCGGCTGAACGGGCACCTGGTGTCCCGGCCGCCGTTCGCCTCGATGTACTGGACGGCACAGCAGCAGCTCACCCACATGACGGTCAACGGCGCCTCGCTGCGCACCGGCGACCTGTTCGCCTCGGGCACCGTCAGCGGGCCGGAGCCGGAGACCCGCGGCGCGCTGATCGAGCTGACGTGGAACGGCGAGGAGCCGCTGAAGCTCCCGGACGGCACCACCCGGACGTTCCTGGAGGACGGCGACGAGGTCACCATCACGGCCACCGCGCCGGGGGCGGACGGCGCCGTCATCGGGTTCGGCGAGGTGACGGGGCGGGTCCAGCCGTAGCCGGTCCACAGCCGCTGGCCCACAACTGACGGCGAACAGATGACAGATAACAGCTGACAGATTTCATCATCTGTCAGCTGTTATCTGCTACCCCCGCCCCCTCCTCGAACTCCCCCCGCGCACCGGACCCACCGCGCCTACAGGCCCGCCCCACCGGTGGCGTCGATGACCCGGCCGGTGACCCAGCGGGCGTCATCGGAGGCGAGGAAGGCGACGATGTCCGCGACGTCCTCCGGTTGCCCGACCCGGCCGAGGGCCGCGAGCGAGGCCGCATGGGCCTCCGCCTCCGCGTTGCCGCGCAGCCAGCCGGCGTTGACGTCGGTGTCGACGACACCCGGCGCGACCGAGTTGGCGGTGATCCCGCGCGGGCCGAGCTGCTTGGCGAGGTTGAGGGTGAAGGTGTCGAGCGCCCCCTTGGTCGCCCCGTAAGCGATGATCTCCGGCATGGCGAGGCGGGCCGCGCCGCTGGAGACGTTGATGATCCGGCCGCCGTCGCGCAGCCGGTGCAGTCCGTGCTGGACGACGAAGAACGGCGCACGGACGTTGACGGCGAAGACCTCGTCGAAGCCCTCCTCGGTGAGCGCGGCGAGGTCGGCACTGCGCCCGATCCCGGCGTTGTTCACGATGATGTCGACGCCGCCGTCGGGCGCGTGCGCGCCGATCCCGGCATCGAACGCATCCCACAGCGCGGCCGCGTCCCCGTGCCGGCCGAGTTCGGCGTGCAGCGCGAAGGCTCGGCCGCCGTCGGCGCGGATGCCCGCGACGACCTCACCCGCCGCCTCCTGATCGCGGGCGTAGCCGACGGCGACGGTGGCGCCGTCGCGGCCGAGCCTGCGGGCGATCGCCCGGCCGATCCCCCTGCTGCCCCCGGTGACCAGCGCGGTCTTGCCCTTGAGTGCCTGCCTGCCCATGACTGAGCCCCTTCCCGCTTCGCCCACCCTATTTGTTGAGTGGTCACTCAAGAAAGAAGCTAACACACTTGTTGAGCGGGTGTTCTAAAATTCCGGCATGACCGAGAACCCGACGCGGCCCCGGCGCGGACGACCGCCGACCTTCGACCGGGGCGTGGCGCTGACGGCGGCGACCCGGCTGTTCTGGGAGCGCGGCTACGAGGCCACCTCCGTCACCGACCTGACCACCGCCATGGGCATCCGGCCCGGCAGCCTCTACGCCGCGTTCGGCGACAAGCGCTCGCTCTTCGAGGAGGTCGTCCGCCACTACGGGCACTCCCCCGTCGGCGCGTTCGCGGAGGCCGCCCTACAGGAGGAGACCACCGCGTACGCGGCCTTCGCCCGGATCCTGCGCGAGGCGGCGGCCATCTACCCCGACCCCTCCCACCCGGCCGGCTGCCTGGTGATCAGCGCCGCCACCAACGTCTCCCCGCAGGACGCCGAGGTCCAGGCCCACCTGCGCGACCTGCGCAACCGCAACCTCCACGCCTTCGAGACCAGGCTGCGCACGGCCCAGGCGGACGGCGAACTCCCGCCCGACGCCGACCCGCACGCGCTGGCCGGCTACTTCGGCACGGTCATCCAGGGCATGTCGCAGCAGGCCCGGGACGGCGCCACCGCCGCCGACCTGGCCCGGACCGCCGAACTCGCCCTGCACGCCTGGCCGTAGGGCCCCGAACCGGGCCCGGGCGGCCTGCCGGCGGGCCGCGAGGACGGCCCGCCGCCCGCCGGGTGATCACGGCTCCGCGCCGCCCCGGTACGGTGGGCGACAGGAGTCGTCAAGACCGAGGAACGACCGAACGACGGGAACGGACCCGATGAGCGCAGAGGTGGCGGAGGTCCAGGTCTCCCTGGACGGCGGGGCCGGACGGATCGTGCTGAACCGACCGCGGGCGCTCAACTCGCTGACCCACGGCATGATCACCACCGTCCACGCGACGCTGGCCGAGTGGGCCGCGGACGACCGGGTGCGCACCGTCGTCCTGACCGGCGCCGGCGAGCGCGGCCTCTGCGCCGGGGCCGACCTCCGCGCACTGCACGACGACGTCAAGGCCGGCGGGGCCGGCACCCGGGCCTTCTTCCGCGACGAGTACCGGCTGAACGCGCTGATCGCCCACTACCCGAAGCCGTACGTCGCGGTGATGGACGGCATCACCATGGGCGGCGGCATCGGCCTGTCCGCCCACGGCGCGGTCCGGATCTTCACCGAACGTTCCACCGTCGCCATGCCCGAGACCCGGATCGGGCTGGTCCCGGACGTCGGCGGCAGCCGGCTGCTCGCGCTCGCCCCGGGCGAGTTGGGCACCCACCTCGGCCTCACCTCGGCCTCGATGGGCCCCGGTGACGCGCTGCTGTGCGGGTTCGCGGACCACTTCGTCCCCTCGGCGCGGATCGCGGCGCTGCTCGACGCCCTGGCCGAGAGCCCCGACCCGGCCGCCGTCGTCGCCGCGCACGCCGAGCCCGCTCCGCGGGCCCCGCTCGCGGAGCAGCGCGGCTGGATCGACGCCTGCTACGCGGCCGACAGCGTCGCGGAGATCGTCGAACGACTGCTGAACTCCGGTGTGGCGGAGGCGAAGGAGGCCGCGGAGCTGGTCCTCGGCAACTCCCCCACGGCCGTCACGGTGACCCTCGCCGCGCTGCGCCGGGCCCGCACGCTCCCCTCCCTGGAGGCCGTGCTCGACCAGGAGTACCGCGTCTCCTGCGCCGCGCTGGGCGGGCATGACCTGGTCGAGGGCATCCGCGCCCAGGTGATCGACAAGGACCGCACCCCGCGCTGGTCCCCGGCGACGCTCGCCGAGGTCGGGGAGGCAGACGTCGCCCGCTTCCTCGCCCCTCGCGTGGGCGACGAGTTGGGCCTGGCCTGACCGGGCGGCGGCGCCGGCCCCGCACCGCCACGCGTCATGAACCACGCGTCATGAACCACGATCAAGGAGCCCGCATGACCCGCCCGAGCCCTCCGCCGCCTACCGGGGACGCCGACCCGCTGTCCCGGGTGCCGCTCGGCGAGCAGGTGCGCGGACTACTGCTGGAGGGCCTGCTGAACGGGCGCTGGCAGCCCGGCGACCGGATCGTGGAACGACGCCTGGCCGCCGAGTTGAACGTCAGCCAGGCGCCGGTGCGCGAGGCGCTGCGCTCGCTGCAGTCGCTCGGGCTGCTCGACGCCGAGCCCAACCGGGGCGTGCGGGTGCGCGAGATCAGCCCGGCCGAACTGCGCGAGGTCTACCAGGTGCGGGCCGCACTGGAGCGGCTGGCCGCCGAGTCGGCGGTCATCCGCCTGGCCGGGGACACCGCCGCCCTGGAGCGGCACGCGGAACGGATGGCGGCGGCGGCCGGGGCGGGTGACGCGCTCGGGCAGGCCCGGCACGGCGTGGCCTTCCACCGCGAGATCGTGGCCGCCGCCGGCAACGGGGCACTGCTGCGGACCTGGGAGGGGCTGGGCGTGGAGGTGTGGACGGTGCTGTCGCTGCACCGGGTCCGCCCGGAGCTGCACGAGAACGCGGCCGACCACGCTCCGCTGATCGAGGCCTTCCGGCGGCGGGATCCGGAAGTCGGGCGGCTGCTGGCGGAACACGTCCTGGAGTACGCCGACCGCTCCGCCTGAGCGGATCCGGGCGGGGTCCTGGCCCGGGATCATAGTTCGCATAAAGATGATCGATCATCACTCACACTACCCTCCAGTAGCGGTTGACGCGCCGCCGGATCACTCCCTACCGTCCATAGAGACCTTCCATGGAGAGAAATGTCATTCCGCATCCCGGAATCGGCACTCTGAAGCACCGGCAAAGGGGAACCATCCGTGTCCCAGCTCGACCAGCTTCCCGACCACGACCCCGAAGAGGTGGCGGAGTGGCGCGCCTCCCTGGACGCCGCCCGCGACTTCGGCGGAGCGCACCGCGCCGCCCACCTGCTGCGCCGCCTCGTCGAACACGCCGAACTGCGCCGGCTCGACGTCCCGCCGCTCCTGGACACCCCGTACGTCAACACCATCCCGACCGGCGCCGAGCCCGAGTTCCCCGGCGACGAGGCGATGGAGCGCCGGATCACCGCCTGGAACCGCTGGAACGCCGCCGCCATGGTGACCAGGGGCAACCACCGCGGCGGCCTCGGCGGGCACATGGCCACGTACGCGTCCGCCGCCTGGCTGTACGAGGTCGGCTTCCAGCACTTCTTCCGCGGCAAGGAGGCCGACGGCTCCGGCGACCAGCTGTACGTCCAGGGCCACGCCGCGCCCGGCGTCTACGCCCGCGCCTTCCTCGAAGGGCGCATCGGCGAGGCCCAGTTGGACCGCTTCCGGCAGGAGGCCGGCGGCGACGGCCTGCCCTCGTACCCGCACCCGCGCCGGCTGCCGTGGTTCTGGGAGTTCCCGACCGTGTCCATGGGCCTCGGACCGCTGTCGGCCATCCACCAGGCCCGGTTCAACCGGTACCTGACCGCGCGCGGCATCAAGGACACCTCCGGCTCGCACGTGTGGGCGTTCCTCGGCGACGGGGAGATGGACGAGCCGGAGTCGACCGCCGCGCTCGCCCTGGCCGCCCGCGAGGGGCTGGACAACCTCACCTTCGTGGTCAACTGCAACCTCCAGCGCCTGGACGGACCGGTACGCGGAAACGGAAAGATCGTCCAGGAGCTGGAGCGCCAGTTCCGCGCCGCCGGCTGGAACGTCGTCAAGTCACTGTGGGGCGAGGCCTGGGACGACCTCCTGGCCCGCGACACCACGGGCGCGCTGGTGCGCCGGCTCGGCGCGGTGCCGGACGGACAGTTCCAGACCTACGCCGCCTCGGACGCCCACTACGTCCGCGAGCACCTGTTCCAGGCCGCGCCCGAACTCCGGGCGATCGCCGAAACCGTGGACGACCAGCGGCTGTTGGAGATCGTCGCGACCTCCCGGGCCGGACACGAACCGCGCAAGGTGTACGCCGCCTACCGGGCGGCGCTGGAGCACCGGGGCGCCCCCACGGTGGTACTGGTGCAGACGGTCAAGGGCTGGACGCTCGGCCCCGGCTTCGAGGCCCGCAACGCCAACCACCAGATGAAGAAGCTCTCCGGGGCCGAGTTCCGGGCGATGCGCGACCTGCTCGAACTCCCCATTCCGGACAGCGCCTTGACCGGCGAGCTGGTCCCGTACGCGCACCCGGGCCCGGACTCCCCGGAGGCCCGCTACCTCCGGGAGCGGCGCGCCGCGCTGGGCGGCCCCGCGCCCGCCCGCCGGGTGCGCTTCACCCCGCTGCCCGAGCTGCCCGCGAAGCCCTTCGAGACGCTGATCAAGGGCTCCGGCACGCAGGAGATCGCGACCACCATGGCGTTCGTCCGACTGGTCAAGGACCTGATGCGGGACAAGGCCACCGGCCACCGCTGGGTGCCGATCGTCCCGGACGAGGCACGCACCTTCGGCATGGAGTCGCTCTTCCCGAGCGCCGGCATCTACTCGCCGCTGGGGCAGACCTACGACCCGGTCGACCGCGACCAACTGCTCCACTACAAGGAGTCGGCGACCGGCCAGATCCTCAACGAGGGCATCACGGAGGCCGGTTCGATGGCCTCGCTGACCGCCGCCGCGACCGCTTACGCCACCCACGGCGAGCCGGTGATCCCGTTCTACATCTTCTACTCGATGTTCGGCTGGCAGCGCACTGCCGACCAGATGTGGGCCCTGGCCGACCAGTTGGGCCGGGGCTTCCTGATCGGCGCCACCGCCGGACGCACCACGATGACCGGCGAGGGCCTTCAACATGCCGACGGACACTCGCAGTTGATCGCCTCCACCAACCCGGCGGCACTGTCCTACGACCCCGCCTTCGGGTACGAGGTCGCGGTGATCGTCCGCGAGGGCCTGCGCCGGATGTACGGCAGCAGCCCCCGACACCCGTACGGCGAGGACGTGTTCTACTACCTGACCGTCTACAACGAGCCGCTGCCACAGCCGCCGCTGCCGACCGGCGCGGATGTCACCGACGTCACCGATGTCACTGACATCACCGACGGCATCCTGCGCGGGCTGTACCGCTACCGCCCGGCGGAGCCCTCCCCGGACGGCGACGCGCCGCGGCTCCAACTGCTCGCCTCGGGCACCGCCGTTCGCTGGGCACTCGCCGCCCAGCAACTGCTCGGCGAGGACTGGGGCGTGGCGGCGGACGTCTGGTCGGCACCCTCCTGGACGGAGCTGCGCCGGGAGGCACTGGACTGCGACGCGGCCAACCTGACACAGGCTGCGGCCGGTACGGGCGCGGCGGCGTGCGTCCCCTACGTGACGCGGGCACTGGCAGGGGCGCCCGGGCCGGTGCTGGCGGTCAGCGACTGGATGCGCGCGGTGCCGGACCAGATCCGCCCGTGGGTGGAGCAGGACTGGACGTCGCTGGGCACGGACGGCTTCGGCCTCTCCGACAGCCGGGACGCGGCGCGCCGGCACTTCGGCGTGGACGCCCAGTCGGTCGCGGTGGCGGCGCTGGCCGCGCTGGCGCGCCGGGGTGAGGTCAAGGCGGAGACCGTCCGGCAGGCGGCCGAGCGCTACGGGGTCCGCTTCTGACCCCTGGCGGCCCGTGTCCGGAGCCCTGGGCCCCGGCTCCGCAGCGGGGAGCCGGGCCCGTGACGACCGTCTCGCATACCAAGACTGGCGCGAGGCGGGGCGCGTCGTAGATCGTTGGATGGTCAGGGCGCGCCCGCGCGGCGCCGAGCAGCGGAATGGGAGTCAACGGCGATGACCGAGACCGAGACCTACGAGACGATCCTGGTCGAGCGCAAGGGCCGGGTGGGGCTGATCACGCTCAACCGACCGAAGGCGCTCAACGCTCTGAACACCCAGCTGATGAACGAGGTGGTCGCGGCCGCCACCGCCTTCGACCGGGACCCGGAGATCGGCTGTCTGGTGATCACCGGCTCGGAGAAGGCGTTCGCGGCCGGCGCCGACATCAAGGAGATGCAGGGCAACCGGTTCCCGGACGTCTACCTGGACGACTGGCTGGGCCCCTGGGACCGGCTCGGCGCGCTGCGCAAGCCGGTGGTGGCGGCGGTGGCCGGGTTCGCGCTGGGCGGCGGCTGCGAGCTGGCGATGCTGTGCGACATCCTGCTGGCGGCGGACACCGCGAAGTTCGGGCAGCCGGAGATCAAGCTCGGCGTGATCCCCGGCATCGGCGGCTCGCAGCGGCTGACCCGGGCGGTCGGCAAGGCGAAGGCGATGGAACTGTGCCTGACCGGCCGGATGATGGGCGCCGAGGAGGCCGAGCGGGCCGGCCTGGTCTCCCGGATCGTCCCGGCGGACCAGCTGCTGGCCGAGGCCCTGACGGTGGCCGAGACCGTCGCGGCGATGTCCACCCCGGCGGCGGTCATGCTGAAGGAAAGCGTCAACCGCGCCTTCGAGACGACCCTCGCCGAGGGCGTCCGTTTCGAGCGCCGGCTGTTCCACGCGGCGTTCGCTACGGCGGACCAGAAGGAGGGCATGGCGGCGTTCGCCGAGAAGCGCCCGCCGTCCTTCACCAACCGGTGACCTGGCCGCTCACGACTGACAGCTGACGGGTAACAGCCGACAAGCAACAGATAACAGCTGACAGATTTCGTCATCTGAAATCTGTCAGCTGTTATCTGTCGGCTGTTACCCGTCAGCCGCCATCACACCTCGTCCACCAGCGCGGTGTTGAGCCGGGCGAGCCCGCTACGGGTGGCGGCGACCACGATCTGGTCGCCGGGGGTGAGGCGCCGGGTGCGGTCGGGGAAGTTCCACTGCAACTGCGCGCTGCGGGCGAACCGGACGGCGATCACCCGGACGCCGCCCGGGTCCTCCAGGTCGTGCCGGTTCATCCCGATCAGCCCGCTGCCGTCCTCGACCGTCAACTCGGCGATCAGCAGCACGTGCCGGAACACCGACAGCATCCCGCGCACCTCGCGCCCCATCAGGGCGGCGGCGAAGGCGGGTGCGGCCAGGTACGAGACCGAGCGCGAGGCCGCGTTGTCCAGCGTCGCGTAGAAGTGCCCGGCGAAGTTGTCATCGAACAGCCGCACCACCACGCGGACTTCGGGATTCCCGTGGCGCGCCTCCAGGGCCGCCTCCAGGTTGGTGGCGTCGTCGCCGCTGACCGCGACCAGCGCCCGACTGTGCTTCAACCGGGCGCGGCGCAACTGCTCCTCGAACGGGCCGTCGCCCAGGACCACCGGGATGCCGAGCGCCCGGGCGGCGGCGATGCCCCGGGCCTGCGGGTCGCGCTCCATGCAGACCACCGGCACACCCAGTTCGTGCAGCTGGGCCGCGACCCGGGTGCCGACGTTGCCGAGGCCGACGACGATCACGTGGTCCCGGGTGCCGGCCCCGGGGTTGCGGGGCTGCCCGCGCCGCCCGGAGCCGAGCACCTCGACCGCGATGGCGGTGGCGACCGGGGCGAAGGTGATCCCGCAGATGGTGATCACCACCTGTGCCACCCGCTGCCACAGCCCGCCCGTCCCGGTCCCGGCGGCGATGTCGGCGAGTTGGTCGGGCTGGGCGGCGCCCGCGAGGTCGAGCAGCGAGATGTAGAGGGTCCAGCCGAAGTTCCGGTTCAGGTACCAGAGCACGCCGAAGGCCATCAGCACTGCGGCGAGGGCGGTGAGCAGCACCAGCCGCATCCGGGCGCTGGTGAAGAAGCGCATCATGTCGAGCAGCCGCCAGCGCGCCCGCCGCGCCCAGCTGATCGGTTCCCTGGGTTCGATGCGCAGCGCTTGGAGGGCGGCCAC
Source organism: Kitasatospora sp. NPDC043950 (assembly GCF_056435345.1). Lineage (NCBI taxonomy): Bacteria > Bacillati > Actinomycetota > Actinomycetes > Kitasatosporales > Streptomycetaceae > Kitasatospora > Kitasatospora sp. NPDC043950. Next base: position 93,862 of record NZ_JBWKER010000020.1, on the reverse strand, counting down.
GCCGCCCGGCTCCTCCTCGGGCACCGGCTCCTCCTCGGGCACCGGCTCCGGTTCCGCGTCGCGGCGGACGCCACCGGGGCGCACCGGCCCGTCGTCGCCGAACTCGCTGGCGAGCCGGACGAAGTCGGCCGAGTCGCCGCGCTGTTCGGGCAGCAGGCGGATCCTGCTGAGGTCCTGGCGGTCGATGTGGTCGGCGACCACGCAGATCCGGTCGGAGGTGATGGCGTCGTCGAAGGCGATGTGCAGGAAGCGTCCGCCGATCTCGACCGAGTTGGGCCGCCCGAGCGCCGCCGCGGCGAAGGCGGGTGCGGCGGTGGCGGAACCGGAGAGCGCGGCGCCGTTCCTGAGCAGCCGTTCGATGTTCTCGCCGAGGCGCTGGTTGAACATCCGGAGCACGATCCGGATGTCCGGGTTGTGGCCTTGGGCGCTGAGCGCGGCGTGGATGTTGTCCTGGTCGCTGCCCTCGACGAGGGCGAGGCCGCGGGCGGTGTCGATCGACACCTCGCGCAGCGCCTCGTCGGTGATGCTGGCGGACTCGACGACGGCGGCGACGCCGGGGAGTTGCTCGATCTGCGGCGCGTGGTCGCGGGTGCGATCGGCGACCAGGACGACGACCGGGACCTCGTAGTGCTCGACGAGTTCCAGGACCAGCCGGTGGGCGAGTGCGTTGCCCCCGCAGACGATGTAGTGCTGACTGACCGGCTCGACCGAACGGGTCCCCCACCCTTCAGAAGTCATACCGCCGGATGATATCGACGGCAGGCGGCCGGACGGTGTCGTTCCGGCGACCGGAAGGCCACCGGAGCCGCTCCATCGAACATTCGTCTCCTCCGTGCTTCCCCTCCCGTCCCCCTTCCATCCCCCTCCGCCTCCTCTCTTCCCTCTCCTGTCTCTCCTGTCTCCGTCCCCCGAACGGCCGCACCCGACGCGCCGGTCGGCGGTGGCCCGGCCAGTCTGGGGTTCGACCCCTGCCCGTCCCCGGCCCCGAGGAGTACACCACCGTGGTTTCCCCGATCATCACCCCCGACGGTTCCCCGGTCCAGGGTCCGCTCGGCCAGCTCGCCAAGGCCGCCTGGCAGGTCCTGCTGCTCGCCGGAATCGTCTCGCTGGCCCTCGGAATCGTCGTCTTCGTCTGGCCGAGGGAGACCCTGCTGGTGGTGGGCGTGCTGTTCGGCCTCTACCTGCTGGTCATCGGCATCGTGCAGCTGGTCGCCGCGTTCGGCACCCACGCGTCCACCGCACTGCGGGTGCTGGCCTTCATCAGCGGGGCGATCTGCGTCCTGCTGGGGCTGCTCTGCTTCCGCAGCGCGGCGCAGTCGCTGGTCCTGCTGGCGATCTGGATCGGCATCGGCTGGCTGTTCCGGGGCATCACCCAGCTCGCCGCCGCGGTCTCCGACCCGGAGATGCCGGCCCGTGGCTGGCAGGCCTTCGCAGGAGCGGCCAACACGGTGGCCGGTGTGCTGCTGCTGGTCTGGCCGGTCGGTTCGATCGCCGCGTTGACCGTCCTGGCCGGCTGCTGGCTACTGATCCTCGGGCTGATCGAGATCGTGACGGCCCTCCAGATGCGAGGCCGGGCCAAGCAGATCCCGGCGGGGGTCTGACTTCACGACCTGACTTCACGGGCCTGACTTCACGGGCCTCACTCCGCAGCTAGCGCGTCGGCGCGTAGCCGATCCGGAACGTGGCGGCCTCCAGCCGTTCCGGCGTGAGCCGGACGTCCGTCAGCCGCTCGGCCAGCGCGAACGCGGCCTCGGTGTGCAGGTCATGACCCTCCCCGTCGAGCTGGAAGCCGCAGGCCGTCAGCAGCGCGGGGACACCGGGGGCGTCGGCGTCCGAACCGTGCCGCTGGGTGGGGAACAGCGGCTCGAACTGGAGCCGGCAGCTGCCCTGCTCCCACCAGTTGAAGTGGTCCACCGCGACGGCGTTCCGGAAGTGCGAGACCAGCCGGGTGCCGTCGGCGAGGCGGCGGATGACGTCGGGCAGGCTGCCGAGGTAGCCGAAGACCTCGACGACGACGGCCCACCCGTCGAGTTCGGTGACGGCGACGAGCAGCCGGTCATCCTCCGGCTCGATCCGGGCCTCCGCCTCCTCGTCCTCCCCGTCGTCGAAGGTCTCCCAGGCGGCGACCACGGCGTCCAGGCCGGTGACCTCCCGACCGGGCAGGGCGCCGAAGCGGCGCAGCAGTTCGTCGGCGGTGATCCCCTCGACCAGCGTCAGGCAGTGGGCCGCCCCGGGGATGGGGTAGCGCTGCTCGAACCAGGTGTAGTCGGTGGCGTGTGCAGTCATGCGCCGATGCTGCCAGCTGCCTGTGACACCGCCGGCCGGGGCGGCGGTTGCGCGGCGTCCTCAGAGCCAGACCGGCGCGTCCGTCCCCCAGCGCCCCGGCGGGCGGGACCAGTCGGTGGGCGCGCCGGTGTAGGCGATGGGCGGCAGGGCGTGGCGCAGCCGTCCGTAGGCGGAGTCGGTCTCGGCGAGCCACCGGGCCGGGTCGTACGCCCCGGTGTCCGGAGCGCCGTCCGCCGGGGTAGCAGGGGCGGGCGCCTCGGGCGGGATGCCGTGCAGCAGCCACGAGGCCGTACCGGCGAGGGAGAACCGCAGGTGGCGGCCGCCGGGCCGACCGGTGCGCTGCTCGGTGAGGGCGCGCAGGACGGCGGCGGCGACGAGGTAGCCGGTGCCGTGGTCGAGGGCCTGGGCGGGCAGTACGCCGGGGCGGCCGTCGGGGCCGGCCTCGTGGGCGGCGATGCCGACGCCGGCCTGGACGAGGCTGTCGAAGCCGCGCCGGCCGGCCCAGGGGCCGGTCCAGCCCCAGGCGCAGAGCTGCGCGACGATCAGGCCGGGGTGGCGGGCCGACAGTGCGTCGGGGGCGAGGCCGTGCTCGTCGAGGGCGCCGGGGCGGTAGCCGGTGACGAGGACGTCGGCGGTGGCGAGCAGGCCGTCGAAGACGGCTCGGTCGGCGGGATCGGCGAGGTCGAGGCGGGTGGAGCGCTTGCCGAAGCCGGTGTCGGCGTGGGCGTCGTCGGCCTCGGGGAGCTGGGGCGGGTCGACGCGCAGGACGTCGGCGCCCAGCAGGGCGAGGGTGCGGGTGGCGACCGGTCCGGCGATGACCCGGGTGAGGTCGAGGACGCGGATCCCGGCGGCGGGCCGCTCCGGGCCGGCGTCGCCGAGCGGGCGGACGGGCGCGGTGCCGGTCACCCGGCTCTCCACCAGGGGGTGCATGGTGGCACTCGCCGGCGCGACGGCGACGGCGAGCGCCCCCGCTTCGAACGCCCGCCCCTGGACCTGCCCCGCCGGCAGTCCGCCCAGCAGCTCGGCGAGTTGTTCGGGCCCGGCGTCGGCGGGCAGGTCGAGGGCGGCGAGCAGTCGGGTGCGGTGGTGCGGGTAGTTGGCGTGGGTGCGGACCCAGCCGTCGGCGGTGCGCCAGAAGCCGGAGTGCGGGGCGAAGCTGACGGGCGTGCGACCGTCGACGGTCAGGTGGCGTTCGCTGACGAAGGCGGTGGCGACGGCGCCCTGGTCCACCCGGACAGCGGGGACCGGGCCGCCGGCGCGGTGGGCGGCGAGTTCGGCGGCGGCCAGCGAGCAGGCGGCCACGGTGGCCCGGGCGAGCCGGCGCACCGGCAGGCCGGAGGGCAGGACGTCGCCGGGGCCGTGGAAGGAGACCCGCCCCAGCAGGTCGGCCGATCCGCCGAGGGCGGTCCAGAGTTCGGCGGTGGGCCGGTCCGTGGGTTCCCCGCCGGGGGCGGGCTGTTCGGTGGGCACGGCCTGATCGGTGGAGGCGGGCTGATCGGCGGGCACGGCCTGATCGGTGGAGGCGGGCTGATCGGCGGGCCGGGTGCCGGGGAAGGTCGGACGCTCTGTCATGCCCGGCATTGTGCTCCCGTTCTCAGGCGCTCGCCGTGACGCCCGCCACCAGCATCAGCAGCACCGCCGAGACGAGGGTCATCCGGCGCGCCGCGCGCGGGGTGCCGCCGAGCCGTCCGCCCAGGCGTCCGCTGGCGTGCGCGACCAGCCCGTACACGACGGCGCAGGCCAGCACGTTGAGCGAGCCGAGGGCGAGCACCTGCCCGCCGACCGGCAGCGCGGCGCCCGGCTCGACGAACTGCGGCACCAGGGAGAGGTAGAGCAGCAGCCCCTTGGGGTTGAGCAGGGCGGTCAGCATGCTCTGGCGCAGCACGGTCGCGGTGGGCTGCGGCTTGGGCTCGGTGAGGGCCGTGGCGCCCCCGCCCTTGCGCAGCGCGAGCAGCATGGTGACGGCCAGCACCAGCAGGTACGCGGCGCCGGTGAGGCGCAGGACGGGCAGGGCGGCGGGGACGGCACGCAGCGCGGCGGCCAGGCCGGCGCTGGAGAGCAGGGTGTGGACGGCGTAGCCGGCGCAGACGCCGCCGACCGCGGTGAAGGCGGCGCGCCGGCCCTGGCCGAGGCCCCGGGCGGCGATGTAGAGCCAGTCGGGCCCCGGTGTGCAGACCAGCAGCAGGTCGACTCCGAGGAAGAGGAGGAGGGCGTGGGTGTCCATGGGTGGCGGTGACCTGTCGTGCTCGTTCGGGCGGGTCCCGGCCGTTGGTCCGGTGATCCTCGCGGCACCTGTCCGGTGCGTTCGGTCACTGAAGGTAGCCGGATAGCCCTGGCACACGATGGCCACTTCCTGCTCGCCCGGCCCGCGTTTTGGCAGAATATTGCGCCATGGACCGAATCGACCGCAGAATCCTCCGCGAGCTCCAGCAGGACGGCCGCCTGACCAACGCCGACCTGGCCGCCCGGGTGGACCTCACCCCCTCCCCCTGCCTGCGCCGGGTCCGACAACTGGAGCAGGACGGCGTGATTCGCGGCTACCGCGCGCTCCTGGACGGCACGGCGGTCGGACGCGGCTTCCAACCCTTCGTCACGATCACCATGCGTCACGAGGATCAGGTGACGGTCGCCGAGTTCGAACGCCGGGTGGCGGAGCTGCCGGAAGTGGTGGAGGCGCACCGCCTCTTCGGGGAACCCGACTACCTGCTGCGCATCGCGGTGGCCGACATCGCCTCGTACGAGCGCTTCATCACCGACGTGCTCTCCGGCCTGCCGGGGATCGCGCAGGTCAACTCCCATCTGACGATGAAGCAGGTGAAGGCCGACCGGGGGCTGCCGATCGGCGGGTAGGGCGCGAACGGGGGCTCGGAGGGCTGGAGGGTTCGGAGGGCTCGGAGGGCTGGAGGGTTCGGAGGGCTCGGAGGGCTCGGACGGTTCAGAACGTGAAGCGCAGCGACCGGACCCGGTGGTCGAAGTTGGACGGAACGATGTCCGGCTCGCCGACCGACCGCACCTCGGGCAGCCGGGCGAACAGCTCGCGGAACAGCACCTTCATCTCCTGCCGTGCCAGGTGCGCCCCGATGCAGTAGTGCGGCCCTCCGCCGCCGAAGCCGAGGTGGGGGTTGGGCGTGCGGGTGATGTCGAACGCGTCCGGGTCGGGGAAGACCGTCTCGTCCCGGTTGGCCGAGCCGAAGAACAGTGCGACCTTCTCTCCCGCGTGCAGCAGCGGGCCCCCGGGGCCGCCGAGCTCGTGGTCGACGGCGAGGGTCCGGCGGAAGTGGATGATCGGCGTGGCGTGGCGGATGATCTCGTCGACCGCACCGCCGAGCCCCCCGTCGAGGTCCGCGAGCAGCAGGGCGCGCTGCTCCGGGTGCGCGGTCAGCAGGTGCAGGCCGTGGGCGAGCGCGTTGCGGGTGGTCTCCACGCCGGCCACCAGCAGCAGGGAGAAGAACGCGCCGAGTTCACGTCCGGTGAGCCGACGGCCGTCCACGTCGGCGGTGACCAGGGCGGAGATCAGGTCCTCGGTGGGCCTGCGGCGGCGCTCACGGCCGATCGAGGCGACCATGCCCTGCATGCGGGCCAGTGCCAGCAGCCCGCGCCCGGGCATCCGGATCCGGCGGCGCAGCGGGCGGGCCACGCCGATGTTCTCGGAAGCGTGGTTGACCTGGTCCAGGATCATTCGGCGCGGGTGTTCCGGGATCCCCATCATGGTGCAGATCACCTGGAAGGGGAGCTCGGCGGCCACGGAGGTGACGAAGTCCTCCGGCCGCCGCCGCTCGACGTCGTCGACCAGGCGGGTGGCGACGCGGCGGATGTCCTCCTCTACCTGGCCGAGCAGCCGGGGGGTGAAGGCTCGCGAGACGATCCTGCGCAGCTGGGCGTGCCGGGGGTCGTCGAGGTTGACCATCGAGTCGCCGAACACCAGCCGGACCCAGCGGGGCGGTTCCGGGGTGGTGACGCCGGGGCCGCTGAGGAACACCGCGGGGGTGCGGCTGGCCTCGACCACGTCGGCGTGGCGGACCAGCGCGTGGAAGCCCCGACCGGTGGCGGGATCTCCGAAGAACACCGGCGCGGGGAGTCGGCGCAGTTCGGCGAAGGCGACCGCGCGGGCGGGGGCGGGCAGCTGCCAGAAGCGGGGGTCGGCGAGGTCGGCGGCGGGGGCCGCCAAGCCGGTCGAGGTCTCCATGGCCGGGCCTCCTGCTTCGCGTTCGGGGTCCGCCCGGCGGCCACCATCGGTGCCGGGGTGTGCACATTTAGTGAGCAAGCGGAGGGCGATGTCAAACCGCGTCGATGGTCGTACGAACGGGTTGGTGCGGCGGCCGGACCGGGTGTCTCGACGCGCGGCGGCACGGGGCCGGGCATGGTCTCACGGGGTGGAACCGGCCAATACCGGAGGGTGCGGTCCGGGCCGGGCGGGACGGGTGCGACGATGAGTGCCATCGTGATGACCGACCGGATCCGCCTGCTGCGCGCCGTGGTCTTCGCCGCGCTGTGCGTGGCGCTGGCCGCCGCGGCGCACGTCGCCATGGCCGGAGCCGGGGTCTCACCGCCGGTGCTGGCCGGCGCGTTCGGGGCCGTCCTCGGTCTGACCTGGCTGCTCGCCGGCAGGCGGCGCGGGCTCGGCGCGATCAGCGCCTGGATGGTCGCGGCGCAGAGCGCGCTGCACCTGCTGTTCGAACAGGCCGCGGCGCTCGGCCGGGGAGGCGGCGGTCTCGGCCGGCTCGCCACCACGGACTGGGCCTCGCTGCTGCTCTGCAACCCCGAGCGGATCCCCGGCGGGCTCTCCCCCGTCGAGCTGGCCCGGATGGCGGGCCTCGACCCGGACGTCCCGCCCGCCGCCAACGGCCTGCACGCCATGGCTGGCATGCACCACGGGACGGCGGCGGCGGGTGTGGTTTCCGCCCCGGTATCGGTATCGGTACCCACGTCCGCGTCGGTCTCCGTGTCGGTCTCCGCGTCTGCTTCGGCTTCGGCTGATGGGACGGCGCTGGACGTGGCCGGGATGGCAGGGATGCCCTCCGGGACGACACACGGGATGGCGCACGGGATGGCGCACGGGATGTCCCTCGGGATGATCGCCGCCCACGCGCTCGCCGCGCTGGCCTGCGCGCTGCTGCTGTGGCGCGGTGACGCCGCGCTGGTCCGGCTCTTCGACCTGCTCGGCGCGCTCGGCACCGTGGTCGCGGGAGTGCTGGTGCTCCCGCTGCTGGCGCTGTTCGCGCGCCCCTTCGGCTACCGCCCGCCGACTGCGCCCCGGCCCACCGGCGGCCGGACCCGGCCATCCCGGTCGGTGCTGCTCACCCATGCCGTGGTCCGGCGCGGCCCGCCGGCGCTCGCCCTCGCCTGCTGACGCGCCCGCCGCCCCCACTCCTCTGCCCACCGCCCCCGGCAGCCCACCGCCGCCGGGGACCGCAGGGCCCACGGGGTTCACTCGACGGGCAGGTCGCCCTGCCGCTCGGCCGTGCCTTCGCCGCCGTGCCGCCAGGGCCCGGACCCGCGCCCGCCCACCGTCTCCTCCGTGGAGGCGCCGTGGGCAGCGCGGAAGTCCCATGGACCGCCGGCGGCGCCGCCTCGGGTGGCGCCGCTCCCAGCCCTCCCCTCAGGACCTTCGCATGCCTGACTACGACGGCGCACCGGCTTGGGCCGGCGCCACCGTCCTACCGCTCCACGGCCTCCGGCCCGTCCGGGGCCTGACCGCCCCCGAGCCCCCTCACGCCGAGCCCCCTCACGCCGAGCCCGTCCAGCAAGCGGGCCGACCACTCCTCCGACGGACCGGCGGCGGCGCTCACCCGGACGCGGCCGCGCAGTTGCTCGGCCCGCTCCAGCCACGCCCGGCAGCCGGCGCAGCGCGCGACGTGCCCGTCCAGCCGGCCATCCGGCAGTCCGGTCGGTTCGCCGTCGAGCCGGGCCGACAGGGCGGTACGGAACTGCGCGCATCTCATACGACCATCGTCCCGCACTGCCCTCGCGGTGGGACCGGCCGGGTGGGAGGCCGCCGTGGATGACGAGCAGCTCACCGCGCTCGCGCTGACCGCCCGCGCGGGCCGGGCCCCGGACGTCGAGGCCTTCGTCCGTGCCACCCAGCGGGACGTCTGGCGGTTCGTCGCCCACCTCACCGACGTCCAGTCCGCCGACGACCTCGCACAGGAGACCTTCCTGCGCGCGCTGCGCGGCCTGCCCGCGTTCGCCGGCCGCTCCTCGGCCCGCACCTGGCTGCTGTCGATCGCCCGGCGCACGGTGATCGACCGGTACCGGACGGCCGCCGCCCGACCGCGCTGCGCGGCGCTGCCGGACTGGCAGGAGGCGGCGGAGCGGCAGGGGGCCGAACCGGCGGCCGGGTTCGAGGACGGCGTCGCGCTCGGGGACCTGCTCGACCGGGTGCCCGCCCAGCGGCGGGAGGCCTTCGTGCTCACCCAGGTGGTCGGCCTGAGCTACGCCGAGGCGGCCGAGGTCGCCGGTTGCCCGATCGGCACCGTACGCTCCCGAGTCGCCCGCGCCCGGGAGGAGCTGATAGCCCGGCTCCGCGCGGCCGAGGGCGGGGAACTCGCAGCGGCCTGCTGAGCGGACGGACGGCAGGTGGCAGCAACAGATGACAACTAACAGATAACAGATTTCGAAATCTGTTATCTGTTAGTTGTCGGTTGCCATCTGTCCGTCGCCCGCCACCCCCGCCCGCCCATCCGTCGGCCCATCCGAAAATTCCCCCACATGTTCGGAACTGGAGCCCCCGCGCCTCCGACTGCTGTACCGGACCCCGCCGCCGAGGCGGTGTCCGGGACAGCAGCCGGGCAACGGAGGGACTCCATGGCAGCGCAACAGCCACTGGCCGCCGCCACACTGACGGACCGTCATTCCGATGCGGCGGACCGGTGGATCCTGGTCGTGGCCGCCGGGCTGCTCTCGTTCGTCGCGATGCTCGACATGAACGTGGTCAACCTGGCCCTCACCGATATCTCGGCCAGCCTGCACGTGTCCGCCGGGGTCGCCCAGTGGGCCACCCTCGGCTACCAACTCCCTCTGGTGGCGCTCCTCCTGCCCGCCGGGCGCTGGCTGGACCAGGTGGGCACCCGCTCGGCGCTGCTGCTCGCCGTCAGCTGCTTCGCCGCGTGCAGCGTGCTGGCCTCCCTCGCCCCCTGGGCGGGCTGGCTGATCGCCGCCCGGCTGCTCCAGGGCGCCTTCGGCGCGGTGCTGTTCGTCCTGATGCCTGTGCTGGCCGCCGCCTCCGTCCGCCCCGAGTCCCGCGGACGGGCGATGAGCGTCCCGGCGACGCTCGGCCCGCTCGGCGCCGTCACCGGGCCGGTCATCGGCGGCCTGCTGCTGGACCACTTCGGCTGGCGGGCGGTCTTCCTGATCAAGCTGCCGGTCTGTCTGGCCGCCGTGCTGATCGTGCGCCGGTACGCCCCGCGGCGGGGCCGCCTGCGCCCGCCCGACCGGGCATCACTCGGCGACGCCGCCCTGATAGGCGCGGCCGTCGCCGCCGTGCTGCTCGCACTGACCCTGGCCCCGGAGGCGCCGCTGTGGCTGCTGCTGGCGCTGCCCGCCGCCCCTCTGGTGCTGGTCTGGCTGCGCCGCCCCGGGGGCAGGCCGGTCGCCGAGGTGCTGCGGGCCGCCGGAACCGTCGGGGTCAACGCGTCGGTGCTGGCCCTCGCCGCCGGCTTCGCGGCCTGCCACTACCTGCTCGCCCAGCACCTGCGCGGCCCGGGTGGCGAGAGCGCCACCGCCACCGCGCTCACCATGCTGGCCTTCCCGCTCGGCATGGTGCTGGCCGGCCGGGTCGGCGGGCGGCTGGCCGACCGCTGGGGCGCCCGCCCGACCGCGCTCGCCGGCGCCGCCGTCACCACCCTCGGCCTGGCGCTGCTCGTCCCGCTGGACACCGGCTGGTCCGCCGCCGACGTCGCCTGGCGGCTCGCCCTGGCCGGTGTCGGGATGGGCCTCAACGGCGGCCCCACCCAGGCCCTGGTGATGACCGCCTCGCCCCCCGGGAAGCTCGCCACCGCGGGCTCCGCCGTCCAACTGGCCCGCAGCCTGGGCTTCGCCCTCGGCCCGGCCCTGGCCGGCGCCGCCGCGCTGGCCGGCGACCGCGCCACCACCGGCACCCGGGCGGGTATCGCCATGGCCGCCCTGGTCGCGGCGACGGCCGTGGTCCTGCTCGCCCTGCACCGCCGTCCACGGACCTGAGACCGCCGGACCGCGTCTCCCCGACTCCCCTCGCCCGCACCCCGGGGCCCGTGCCCCCAGAGCCCGCACCCCGTCATGCCCGCACGACCGGAGGAACACCGCAGATGACCGACACCGTCCACGACCCGGCGCCGGCCCACCCGGCGGACGAGCCGCGCTGCCCGTACGGGTACGACCAGCTCCCGGACCCCGTACCGCTGTACGGCCCCGCGTACAAGAGCGACCCGTACCCGCTCTACCGGCGGATGCGCGAGGCCGGGCCGGTACACCGGGTGGAGTTCCCGAGCGGCATCCACGCCTGGCTGGTCACCGGCTACCAGGCCGCCCACGAGGCCCTCAACGACCCCCGGTTCGGCAAGAACCACGCGCTGGGCAACGAGGACTGGCGCAAGCTGGCGTCGATCATGCCGGAGCCGCAGCACTCCCAGTTGCAGGTCCACCTGCTGCACCAGGACCCGCCCAAGCACACCACGATGCGCAGGCTCGTCCTGGACGCCTTCGCGCCGCGTCGGGTGGAGTCGTTGCGCCCGCGCTTCCAGGAGCTGGCCGACGCACTGGTCGACGAACTGCCCGAGGCCGGCGGCGCCGAGCTGGTGGCCGGCTTCGCGGCACACTTCCCGTTCCGGGTCCTCGCCGAAGTGATCGGCCTGCCATCCGAGTTGGCGAGGCGATTCGACCGCGACTGGGGCAAGGTCGTGCAGCCCGTCGGCCCGCACGACCCGGGCCGCCCGGCGTACGAGGCGCGGCTGCGCGGCCTCCAGACGTACATCGCCGACGTCGTCGCCCACAAGCGCGCCGGGAACCCCGTCGATGATCACGACCGACACGACCCGGCCACGGCCGGCGCCGACCTGCTGGGCCGGCTAGTCGCCGCCCACGACGCGGGCGAGTTGAGCCGCGAGGAGCTCGACTCCATGGTGTTCCAGCTGCTGGTCGCGGGCCAGGAGCCGGTCACCAACCAGATCACCACCATGCTGATCACCCTGCTGCGCCACCCCGACCAGCTCGCCCGGCTGCGCGGCTCCCTCTCCGAGGGGCCCGCCCACGACCCCGACCTGCTGGCCCGCGCGGTGGAGGAACTGCTGCGCCACGACGCCGCGTTCGAGCTCACCACCTGGCGTTTCCTCGCCGAGGACGGAGACCTGTTCGGGACCACCGTCCCGGCCGGCGACTCGGTGATCGTCTCGCTGTGTGCCGCCAACCGGGACGAGACGCGGTTCCCGGACGCGGACCGCCTCGACCTCGACCGCACGCCCAACGCCCATCTCGCCTTCGGCCACGGCATCCACTACTGCCCCGGCGCCGCCCTGGCCCGGGCCGAACTCCAGACCGCCATCGCCACCCTGCTCACCCGGCTGCCCGGGCTGCGCCCGTCCGAGGCCCCCGGCGAGGGCCTGGACTCCCTCGCCTGGATCCCCGCCGTCCTGGCGCGCGGGGTCAACCGGCTGCCCGTCGGCTATGACCGGCGGGTCTGAGCCGGGGCCCTCGGCCACCGCACGAACACCTCTCGGCCGCCCGCCGACGTCCACCCGGCGTCCGCTCCACACCCGCACCACCTTCCACGGAGGACCACCATGCCGCCCGCCGGCACCGTTTCCACCCGCCACCACCACACCGCACCCGGGCCCACACCCGCGCCCGAGCCCGCGAACACCGGGGGCGGCGCCGACCCGCAGTCCGACCCGCAGTCCGCCGCGCGGCTCGCCGCCCGGATCCTCGGCCTGCTGCTGCCGCACCGCCGCGCCTCCGACCCGAGGCTGGACGCCAAGCCCGAGCATTTCCCGTTCCAGATAGCCCAGTTGACGGACTTCATCACCGCCGGCGACCCGATCCTGTTCACCCTGCCCGGTTTCCCCTGCAAGTCGCCGAATCCCGCGAAGGTGCTCAGCCACCTGCCCGACGAGGGCGAGCGGCTGTCGCTCACCTTCCTCGACGGGCTCTGCGCGGAGATCGGCGGGTACTACGAGCCCGGCGCGCGGATCCTGATCTGCTCGGACGGCCACATCTTCGGCGACCTCGTCCACGTCCCCGACGACCACATCGACGAGTACTCCGACGAGTTGACGGCGATGATCGCACGCGAGGACCTCTCCCACCTCGCCACCTTCGACCTGCGGGACGTCCTCGGCGACCTGCCGTACGACGACAAACGCGCCCGGGTGCACGCCCAGTACGCGCCGAGCGTCGAGGAGTTGCGCGAGCTGGTGCTGACGGACGAGGAGACCCTGCGGCTCTACCGCGGCATCACCCGCTTCCTGACCGACGACACCGTCGGCTTCACCGGCACCCGCTCCGCCCTGCAACGCGACTGCCGCCGCCGCGCGTACGGGGTGATCCAGCGCAGCCGCTCCTGGGGCGAGTTGATCGCCGAACAGCACCCCCGGTCGGTCCGGCTCTCCATCCACCCGCAACCGGCGGGCGCACCGAAGTTCGGCATCCGGCTGCTGGAGGCCGCCGACGCCTGGATGACGCCCTGGCACTCATCGGTACTCCACCGTGCCGACGGGGACTGGGAGTTGCTGCGCAGCGAGGACGCCGCGCAGCGCGGCCGGCTGGTCGAACTCGACGGCCGGCCGAGCCACTACGAGGCGTTCTGACGCGCGGGCCCCACCTCGGCAGCCTGCACCCCCTCGACCCCCGCCCCACCAGCGTCCGCCCCGGCCCCGGCACCCTCCACCGGGGCCGGGGCCGGGGCGGTCGGGACGGCCGGCGTGCGGTGGTCGAAGGCGATCAACGGGTCGCCGGTGAGCGGGTGTTCGACCACCGCGGCCCGAACGCCGAAAACCTCGGCCAGCAGCTCCGCGGTCAGCACCTCGCGCGGCGCCCCGGAGGCCACCAGGGCGCCGCGGTGCAGGACGTGCAGCCGGTCGCAGACGGAGGCGGCGGCGTTGAGGTCGTGCAGCGCGACCAGGGTGGTGCGGCGCTGGTCCCGCAGCAGGGCGAGGAGTTCGACCTGGTGGCGGACGTCCAGATGGTTGGTCGGCTCGTCCAGCACCAGGACGTCAGGCTGCTGGGCGAGCGCGCGGGCCAGCAGCACCCGTTGCCGTTCGCCCCCGGACAGTTGGGCGAAGCGGCGGTCGGCGGCATCCGCCATGCCGACGCGTGCCAGCGCGTCGGCGGTGATCCGGTGGTCCTCGGCGTCGTCGGCGGCGAACGACCGCTTGTAGGGGGTGCGGCCCATCGCGACCACTTCGCGGACGCTCAACTCGAAGTCCCCGCCCCGCTCCTGCGGCAACGCAGCGATGTGCCGGGCGGACTGCGCGGGGCGCAGCCCGGCCAGGTCGCGCCCGGCCAGCAGCACCCGCCCGGCGCTCGGCCGCAGGTGCCGGTAGACGGTGCGCAGCAGGCTGGACTTTCCGCTGCCGTTGGGCCCGACCAGGCCGGCGATCTCCCCCTCCTCGGCGACCAGGTGGACGCCGGCCACCACCGCCCGCCCGGACAGGGTGACGCTCAGGTCCTCGACGGCGATCCTCACGTGCGCTCCAGTCGTCGGTCCAGCAGGTAGAGCAGGGTGGGGGCGCCGAGGACGGCGGTGACCACGCCGATCGGCAGTTCCTGGCCGTCCAGCGCGGTGCGGGCCACGGTGTCGACCACGACCAGCAGCAGCGCGCCGGTGAGCGCGGACAGCGGCAGCAGGCGCCGGTGGTCGCCGCCGACGAGCAGACGGCAGACGTGCGGCACCATCAGTCCGACGAAGCCGATCGCGCCGGAGACCGCGACCAGCACGCCGGTCAGCACGCTGGTGACGACGAAGACCTCCCGGCGCAGCCGGGTGACGTCCACGCCGAGCCCGGCGGCCGTCTCGTCGCCCATGAGCATCGCGTTGAGCCCGCGGGCACGGGCCTGGAGCAGGGCCAATCCGAGCGCCACCGCGACGGCGGGGACGGCGAGTTGGGCCCAGACGGCGCCGCCGAGACTGCCCATCAGCCAGAACAGCACGCCACGGGTCTGCTGCTCGTCGCGGGTCTGCAGGACGAGGTAGCTGGTGATGCCGCCGAGGAACTGGGCGATGGCGATGCCCGCGAGGACCAGGCGCAGCGGGGAGAAGCCGCCGCCGCGCCGGGCCGCCAGCCAGACCAGGGAGAACGCGGCGAGCGCGCCGGCGAAGGCCGCCAGGGAGACGGTGAGGCCGAGCGCGCTGCCGAAGGCGAGGTCGAGGCCGAGCGAGGTGCCGAGGACGATCGCGGCGACCGCCCCGAGGGAGGCGCCGGAGGAGATGCCGAGCAGGTAGGGGTCGGCGAGCGGGTTGCGGACCAGGGCCTGCACGGCCGTGCCGACCAGGCCGAGCCCGGCCCCGACCATCGCCGCCAGCAGGGCGCGCGGGACGCGCAGCTGCCAGACGATGAGGTCGCGGGTGCCGGGTTCGGGGGCCCGCCCGGTGAGGTGGTGGGCGACCACCGACCAGACCTCGCCGGGCGGGATGTCCACTGCGCCGAACGACACGGCGGCGGTCAGCGCGAGTACCAAGGCGGCGATCAGCGCGACGGCCAGCGGCCCGGCCCGCAGGGTGCGGGCCGGGCGGGGCTCGTCGCGCCGTTCGGCGGAGACGGCCGACGTCACCGGCTACTGCCCGTTCTTGACGAGGTCGGGGTGGACGGTGGCGGCGATCTGCCGGACGGCATCGGCGTTGCGCACGCCCGCGATGGTGGTGACCTCGGAGCCGAGCCGCACGAAGTGGCCCTCCTGGACGGCCTTCAGGCCCTGGGTCGCGGGAAAGCCACGCAGGAACGCCTCGGCGTCGTCGAAGGCCTTGCGGGTGGCCTCCTCACTGCCCCGGTTGCGGACGGCGAGCTGGATCCAGTCCGGGTTCTTGGCGACGACGTCCTCCCAGGAGCCGGGCTTGAAGTCGGCGTCGCAGTCGGCGAACACGTTGCGGGCGCCGGCCTGGGTGATCACCGCGTTGGCGACCTGCCGACCGCAGACCGCCACCGGCTGCTTGGTGCCGGCGTCGAAGTCGAAGACGAAGTAGCCGGGCCGCTGCGCCTCCGCAACGCCGGCGAGGGCGGTGCGCACCTCGCCGATCTGCTTCTCCATCCCGGTGACGAGTTCCTCCGCACGGGCGGCCGTGCCGGTGACCGCGCCGAGGCGGCGGATGTCGTTCTCGACCCCGGACAGGTCGGTGCGCGGCGCCTTGGCGGCCTTGGGGGTGCCGGCGCAGGCGGTCGAGAGGAGGTAGACGTGCTGGATGCCGGCCGCCGCGAACTCCTCCTCGCTGGGCCCGGTGGCGCCACCGCCCATCATCGGCATCGCGCCGAAGGTGTCGACGTACAGGTCGGCGCCGGAGCCGAGCAGCTTCTCCTTGGGGATGGTCTTGTCGCCGAGCACCGGCACCTTGGCGCCCTGTTCGGCCAGGGCCGGCGGGAGAGTGCCCTTGCCGGGCGGGAAGCCGGTGCCGATCACCCGGTCGCCCGCGCCGAGTTGGAGCAGTATCTCCAGGGCGGCGGCGTTGCTGGTGACGATCTTGGCGGGGGCCTTGGCGATGGTGGACTCGCGGTCCGCGCAGTCGGCCACCTTGACGGGATAGCCGCCGGCCGGGGCGGTCTGGGCGGCGCCGGCCGCGCCGCGCTCTCCGCCTCCCCCGCCGCCGTTTCCGACGCCGTTTCCGGCGCCGCTTCCGCAGGCCGTGGCGAACAGGGCGACGGCGGCCGCGATTCCGCAGACAACGCGAGGGCGCATGACAATTCTCCTGGTCGGTGATCGTGCTCGGGGCCCGTCCTGCGAACCCGGACCAGGTAGTCGGCCGGACCGTCCGGGGGGTTCCCGGGGATTTCCGCACCGCCCGGCTCCCGTTCACCCGCCGGCCGCTGCCCGTTCGCCGCCCGACCGCCGCCCATCCGCGAACCCCCGGCGTAGGGTGACCGGATGGCCGATCCCACCGTCCTGCGGGACGATCTCGACCTGCCCGTCCGGTTCGGCCCGCGCCCGCCGCGCCGGGTGGTGTCGTTGGTGCCGTCGCTGACCGAGGCGGTCGCCGCCACCGCACCCGGGCTGCTGGTCGGCGCCACCGACTGGTGCAGCCATCCGGCCGACCTGGCGGTCACCAGGATCGGCGGCACCAAGAACCCGGACGTGCCGGGCATCCTCGCCCTCGCCCCGGACCTCGTCCTCGCCAACGACGAGGAGAACCGGCGCCCCGACCTGGACGCGCTGCGGGCGGCCGGCCTGCCGGTCTGGGTCACCGACATCCGCACCCTGGACGACGCGTTCCGCTCGCTCGACCGGCTGCTCACCGCCGCCTGTGCGCTCCCGCGCCCGGACTGGCTGGACCGGGCCGAGGCAGCGTGGTCCCCGGTCCGGCGCCCGCCGGACGGCCCGCGGGCGATCGTTCCGGTCTGGCGCCGCCCGTGGATGGTCCTGGGCCGCGACACCTTCGCCGGGGACCTGCTGCGCCGCCTCGGCCTCCGGCTCGTCCACGCCGGGCACGCCGAGCGCTACCCCGCCATCCCGCTGCCCGAACTGCTCGCCTGCCGCCCTGAGTTGGTGGTCCTCCCGGACGAGCCGTACCGCTTCACGACACAGGACGGCCCCGAGGCGTTCCCCGGCGTCCCGTCGGCGCTGGTCAGCGGACGCCACCTGACCTGGTACGGACCGTCCCTGGTGACGGCGCCGACGGTCCTCGCGCACGCGTTGGACCACCCGTTCGTACGGGGCTCGAACGGCACATCGTAGGATGACCGCCACTCACCGGGACCGCCGGTGACGAGTGGGGGGAACCACAGTGGCAGTCAGCGCATCCCGGAGAGCACTGGTCATGGTGTCGGCCGCAGCAGTCTCGACGGCCGTCCTGGCCGGCTGCGGCACCAAGCACGCCGACAACCACCAGAACAGCGCGCCGGACACCACGGCGGTCGCCGCCACCGGGACGCCGACCGAGACGCCGAGCGCGAGCCCGTCCGCGACCGCCACCCCGACGCCGACCGCCTCCCCGA
This sequence comes from Kitasatospora sp. NPDC043950, assembly GCF_056435345.1. Lineage (NCBI taxonomy): Bacteria > Bacillati > Actinomycetota > Actinomycetes > Kitasatosporales > Streptomycetaceae > Kitasatospora > Kitasatospora sp. NPDC043950. The sequence goes on along the minus strand of NZ_JBWKER010000020.1, from coordinate 76,469 downwards.
CGGCCAGTGCCTCCCACAGCCCGAACCCGTCCGCGAGCAAGTCCAGCAAGCCCGCCCCGACCACCCCGGCCCCGACCGCCACCAAGCCCGGCGCCCCGAGCAGCCCGCCCGCCGCTCCCACCACACCGCCCCCGGTCGCCAAGCCCGCCGTCGTGGCCCCCGTGCCCGTCGCCAAGCCCGGCCCGGTCGCTCCCCCGCCGCCGCCCGCTCCGCCGACCCCGCACGTCCCGCCGCTGCAGAGCAGCTGCCAGCCCAGCAAGCCCCAGCCCGACGAGCCCAAGGAGGCCGTCGGCGCGGCCCTCGCCACCGCCGCCGGCCAGGCCCGCACGCTCAACCTCAGCAGCGGCGGCACCGACAAGCTCCCGCCGCTGCCCGTCAACCTGGTCAAGGCGATCGCCTGGCAGGAGAGCGGCTGGCAGTCCGGCATCCTCGCCTGCGACGGCGGGATCGGCACCATGCAGATCATGCCGAACACGATCAGCTGGATGAACAGCAAGTTCGGCACCACCTCCGATGCGAAGACCCTCCCCGGGAACGTCCAGCTCGGCACCCAGCTGCTCGACTGGCTGGTCGCCTACTACGGCGACTCCTCCTTCGACGGCAAATACGACCTCTCCCCCGACCCGGCCACCGGCAAGACGCCGCTGCTCGACCTCGTCATCTCCGCGTACAACGCCGGGGCGGGCAACGTGCACTACAACACCGTCACCGACCCGGCCACCGGCCAGGTCGTCGGCAGCCTGGTCATCCCCAACCCGGGATACGTGGCCAACGTCAAGGCGTTGATGACCGGCCAGCCGTGGACCAAGACCGGCTGACAAACCCCCGAACCCGCGCGGGACGGCGGAAGGGCCCGGAACGCGGTCTCGCGTCCCGGGCCCTTCGCCGTTGTTCCCCGCTGGTACGTCAGCCCCGCGCGGTAGTGACGGCGGCGCCCAGCGCCTCCTTGATCCGCGGCCCGAGGCGGGCGAAGCCCAGCTCCTTCATCGCCGCCCGCAGCAGTTCCTCCTCCGTACGCTTCACACCGTCACCGTCCACCCACCGGACGACGGCGAGCAGCTCGTCGGCCGAGTAGGCGGTCACGGGCCGGCCGGGCGTGAAGTCCGGCTTCTCGGGCCGGCCGGCCGCGACGGGCGCGGACTCGACGGCGGGCGCGGACTCGACGGCGGGCGCGGGCTCGACGACCTCGGCCACCGGCTCCGCAACGGCGGCGGGCTCAGCAACGGCGGCGGGCTCAGCAACCGGCTCGACCTCGGCCACCGGCTCCGCGACGGCGACAGCAGGCGCCTCCTCGACGGCCTCGGCCTCAGCCACCGGCTGCACGTCCTCAATGGCCTCGGTCGCTTCAACCGACTCCACGACGACAGCGGCGGGCGCCTCCTCGACGGCCTCAGCCTCGACCACCGGCTCCGCAACAGCGGCAGGCTCAGCAACCGGCTCGACCTCGGCCACCGGCTCCACGACAGCGGCGGGCTCAGCGATCAGCTCAACCTCGGCCACGGGAACCTCGACCGCGTCGACCTCGGCAACCGTCTCAGGCTCCGCAGCTTCCTCGACCTCGACCACCAGCTCCGCAACGGCGACGGCGGGCGCCTCCTCGACGGCCTCGACCTCGACCACCGGCTCCACGACAACGGCAGGCTCAGCGACCGGCTCAACCTCGGCCACGGGAACCTCGACCGCGTCGACCTCGGCAACCGTCTCAGGCTCCGCAGCCGGCTCGATCGTCTCCGGCTCGACGACGGGCGCGTCCTCCAGGAGCGGAGCTTCCTCCGCAAGCTCGACCTCGGCCTTGGCGTCGGCCACGGCCTCGACAGCGGAAACCTCGACGGCGGCCTCGGCCTCCGTGGTTTCCGCGGCCTCCGCCAGGGCGGCGGTCGCGGCGACCACCAGGTCGTCGGCGGCCGGGGACGGTGCCGGGAGGGAGACCACGACAGCGGACGGGGCTTCCTCCGTCACCTCCTCCTCGGCTGCCTCGGCCGTCTCGACCACGGCCTCAGCCTCGCCCGAGTCTGCTTCCGCTTCCGCTTCCGCTTCCGTGTCCGCGTCGGTCACCGTCTCCTCGACCGAAACCGGACCCGGACCCGGAACCGAAGCCGGAACCTCGACGGTGCTGCCCTCCCCCGCGAGCCCATCGCGCTGGCCGCCGGCCAGGGCCTGGCGGGCGGCGAACGCGGCTTCGGCGGCGCGGCGGTCGGCCCGGGCGGCGGCGAGTTCGGTGAGCAGGTCGCCGAGGCCGGCTTCCTCCAGGGTGGTGCGCAGCCCGCGGATGGTGGGCAGGCGGTAGAGCGTGCCCTCGTCCGCGGCGAGCCGCTCGACGAGGTCGACGAGCTCGGCGAAGGCCAGCCCGTCGAGGTCGTGGTCGGGGAGCAGCCGGGCGAGGCCGCGCAGTCCGGTGTTGATCGCCTCGAAGGCCTGGGCGGTCCGCTCGACCAGGGCGCCGTCGGCGGGGACGACCGGCAGGGTGCCGGCGGGGGCGAGGGCGGCCCAGGCGCGGCGCTCGACCTCGGCGGAGGCGAGTGCCTCGTGCAGGTCCTCGCGGCGGATGCGGCGGTCGGCGGCGAGGGCCGTGGCCTGCTTGCGCAGGGAGCGGGCGCGCAGCCAGGAGAGCTTGACGCCGTTCTCGCGGCGCCAGGTGCCGTCCGCGGTGGCGGCGGCGAGGGCGCCGAGGTCGGCGTCGTAGGCGGCGGTGGTGAGGGTGGCGGAGGTGCGGTGGACGCGCTGGAGCATCTCGACGAGGAGTGCGGCCTTGGCGACGGTGTCGGGTTCGTCGAGCTTGGCGTCGGCGGCGAGGACGGTGACGGCGTCCCAGGTCTGGCGGAGGTCGCGGCCACGCAGTTCGGCGAGGGCGGTGGAGCCGGCCCGGGCGTCCTCGGGGGTGGCGACGGTGTCGACGGCCGCGTACCAGGCGTGGGTGTCGGCGGTGAGGGTGAAGGCCCCGAGTTCGGCGTAGCGGCCGAGGTCCTCGCGGAGGTCGGTCTCCGCCGTGGTGGCCTTGGCGTCCTGGGGGTCCTTGACGTCTGCGGCGTCGGCGACGTCCGCCGGGTCGGCTGCGTCGGCGTTGCGCGAGTGAAGCACTGTCATGTGAGGTCCGGTTCTGGGCGACGACGGCGGGGCTGGCGGCGAGGGGGCGGCGGACCGGTTGCGCGGGGTGCCCCGGGGGCGGGGCTGGGGGGCGCGCGGGCGGGCCGCCGGTTGTGGACGCCCAGAATACGGGTGCCCGTTCGAGCCTTGCACGCACCCACCGCCCGACGGGCCGGTGTCGTGTGCCATACCCCCCGCCTGGCCGCTACCCGGGAGGGCCGCACGGGTGGTGGGACGTTGGGCCGGACGGGTACTGGGGCCCACGGCCGTCGGGCCGGGCGGGCGGGGCCCCCGGGCGGGCCCCGGGCCGCCGCAGCCGGTCCAGCGGGACGGCGCGGAGCCGTCGGCCGAGGGGTGGGCGGTACCCGGCGTGGCCGAGGGAGGTGAGGTCGACCGGCGCGAGGTACTCGTGGAGCGCGGTGCGGTGCCACCATGCGCCGGTTTCCCGCAGTTCGCGCCAACTGGTGAACCGGTAGAGGTAGAGGGTCGCCCGGACGTGGGTCGGCGGGGTGCCGGGAAAGGGGTTGTGGCGCAGCAGGCGGAGGGTGGCGGGATCGCCGGCGAGCAGGCGCGCGACGAAGGGCAGGAACCAGGGGCGGGCGTAGGCGGGTGAGATGCCGGCGAACCACATCAGCCAGTCGAGCCGCAGGTGGTAGGGGGCGTACTGGCGCGGGAGACGGCGCACGTCGCCGGGTTTGCCCTTGAAGCCGTACTCGTGCCAGACGGTGTGCGGGGTGAGGGTCGGTTCGTCGGTGCCTTCGACGACGACCTCCTGGCGGACGCGGCTGATGCTGCCGAAGGCGCCGTAGGTGTTGACGAGGTGCAGCCGGTTGAAGGAGCGGTTCATGGCCTGGCGGCGGGAGACGAGGTTGCGGACCGGCCAGTAGCTCAGGACGGCGACGGCCGCGGTCAGGGCGATCACCAGCGCCTCGAACCAGACGGGCGTGGCGGGGTGGACGCGGGCGTGGACGGGCAGTCCGATGCGGGCCGGGTCGACGGCGGCGAGGGCGAGCGTGATCGTGAGCCAGTTGAGCCAGGCGAAGTTGCCCGAGGCGATCAGCCACAGCTGGGTGGCGACGACGGCGCAGGCGGCGTAGCTCGCGACCGGCTGCGGGAGGAGGAGTCCGACGGGGACGACGAGTTGGACGAAGTGGTTGGCGGCGACCTCGACGCGGTGCAGCGGGTCGGGCAGGTGGTGGAAGAACCAGCTGAGCGGCCCGGGCATGGGCTGGGTCTCGTGGTGGTAGCGCAGGCAGGTGAGGTCGCGCCAGCAGCGGTCACCGCGCAGTTTGATCAGTCCGGCGCCGAACTCGACCCGGAAGACCAGCCAGCGCATCAGCCAGAGCACCAGGGTGGGCGGCGCGGTGTCGGCGTTGCCGAGGAAGGCGGCGAGGAAGCCGGCTTCGAGCAGCAGCGACTCCCAGCCGAAGGAGTACCAGGTCTGTCCGACGTTGACGATCGAGAGGTAGAGCCCCCAGAGCACCGCCCACAGCAGGACGGACGCCCAGAGCGGGACGGCGTCGCCGAGTCCGGCGGTCACGGCGGCGGCGAGCGCGGCGCCGCTCCAGGCGACGGCGGCGAAGAAGCGGTCGCTGTAGTGGAGGTGGAACAGTCCGGGCGCGTGGCGGAACGGGACCCGGGCGGTGAAGCGGGGCACCGGCAGCATGCCGTCGCTGCCGATGAGGGCGCGGAACTGTGCGGCGGCGGCGAGGAATCCGATCAGGTAGAGGCCGGCGAGCAGGCGTTGGACGAGCAGTCGGCTCAGCCAGTGGTCGGGGGCGGCGAACCAGTCCATGCGGCCCATGCCTACCATCGGCGGCCGCCGGGCGGGACGCGGCCGGGGTGCGGGCGGGGACGGTTCACCCGCTCGGGCCCGCACCCGGACGGCACCGTGGGGGGGGGGGGCCCCCCCCGGGGGGGGGGGGGGCCGCCCCAAGGGTGGGGGGGGTGGGGTGGTGGGTGATGTGGCGAGAGTGTTGGGTGGGGAGAAGGGACGCCCCCCCCCCCCCCCCCCCCCCCCCCCCCCCCACCCCCTCCCCCCCCCCCCCCCCCCCCCCCCCCCCCCCCCCCCCCCCACGGTGGTGGGTGGTGCGCGGTGGTGCGGATCGGCGAGCGATGGTGCGGAGGGGGACGGCGACGCCGCACGCGGACGGCGGGTCGGCGGGTCGGCGGCTCAGTTCGGCAGGACGAGTCCGGACTCCCCGGCGATGCCCGGGCGGCCGACGGGGGTGGCGCCGTTCTGTTGGAGCCGGTCGACCAGCAGGGCGGCCAGCGTGCCGAGTTCCTCCTCCGTGCGGGACTGCGCGGTGACGTCCATGCCGACGGTGAGGACACCGTTGACCTGGCCGGTGCGCGCGGCCCGCAACGGGGTGCAGGTGAAGCTGAAGACCTGCTGGCCGCGCTGGGCGTCGGGGCGGCCTGACTGGATCCGGACGTCGTTGAGGACGGTGCTGCGCCCGGTGTGGTAGGCCTCGACGATGGCCTGCTGGAGGCCGGCGGCGCCGAGCTGCGGGTAGGCCAGGCCGATCGCGCCGTACGCCACTGGGGCGCCGAAGGTGTCGGCGTGCTGGGCGTTGGCGTAGCGGATCTCCTGCCCGGGGCCGTCGGTCAGCATGATGGGGAACGGGGAGCCGTCGAAGGCGGCGAACATCTCCTGCTGCTGGGCGAGCAGGTTGTCGCGCAGCCGGATCTCGGAGAGCAGCGCCTCGGCGAGGTGCTGGATGTCGCGCAGCCGCTCGCGCCCCCACTGCCGGGGTTCCCGGTCGAGGACGCAGACGGTGCCGATGACGGTGTTGGTGTCGTCGACGAGCGGGGCGCCGAGGTAGGCGCGCACGCCCAGTTCGTCGACGACCGGGTTCCCGGAGAACCGGGGGTAGGCGAGGATGTCGTCGAGCGCGAGGGGGGAGCGCTGGGCGACGACGTGCGGGCAGAAACCGTGACTCAGCGGCATCTGACGGGTGGGCAGGTCGAAGGCGATGCCCCGATCGGCCCAGGAAGCGCCGTCGTCGACCGCGACGTCGTTCGAGTTTGGCGGAATGTAGAGCCCCCGGAACATCTGGCGCTCGTCGTTGATGAAGTTGACCATCGCGATGGGAGCGCGGGTGATGCTGGCGGCCAGGTGGGCGAAGCGGTCGAAGGCCTCGTCCGCGGACGGTTCGTTGAGACCAAGGCTGCGCAGCCTGCGGGTCCGCTCGGACTCCCCGGCGGCACCCGGGAACTGGCCTTGAGTGCTCATCACATCAGTCATGGCGCACATGTAATCAGACATCCGGGCGGTTCGGTGCTCCCGGTCCGGCTCATCGCCGTTGCTGATGGACAGTCAAAGCCGCATGTGAGCGGCCGCTCAGCAGGTTGCCGCGGCGGGTCAAGATCACTTCCCACTCAGAGCCATGGCAAAACTCCTCAGCGTAAGGACGGGCCGATTTCCGCCAATTCAAGATCGACTCTGGGTCAGCACAGGAGGCCCATACGACAATGAGCCCTGCCGAAGACACGGGCGGCATTCCCAATCCCCGGGAAGCCGCCCCGAGTTCCGCATGCACCGATTGCGACGGGGCAGTCGGCCGCCACCACCTCGAACCCCCACTCATCCCCGGGGAGCGGCTGGAGCGACTTCGACAGCACGGACGGAGGCACGGCACATCCACTGACACGAGAGGACCCCAGCATGGCGATGGACTACTTCACCGACGAGCGCCACGAGAGTCTCCGAGCGGAGGTCCGGGAGTTCGCGGAGAAGGAGGTACGCCCGCACGTGGCCCGAATGGAGGCCGAACGGACCGTCGAGTTCGAACTGTCGCGGGAGATCGCCCGGCGGGGCTGGATCGGGGTGACCATTCCGCGCGAATTCGGCGGACTGGGGCTGGGGCACCTCGCCAAGACCGTCATCGTGGAGGAACTCGCCCGGGTCAGCGGCGCCATGGGCGCGGTGGCGCAGGCCTCACAGCTCGGTGTCGCCAAGGTCATCCACTTCGGCTCGGACGTCCAGCGGCGCAAGTGGCTGCCGAGGTTCGCCTCCGGCGAGTCGCTGCCGACCATCGCCGTCACGGAGCCGGAGTGCGGCGGCCACGTGCTCGGCATGTCCGGCACCGCCCGCCGCGAGGGCGACCAGTACGTGCTCAACGGCCGCAAGTGGTTCGTCGGCAACTCCCACATCGGCGACGTGCACGGCGTGGTCCTCCGCACCGGCGAGGGCAGCAGGGGCCTGTCCGCGTTCCTGGTCGAGAGCGAGCGCCCCGGCTTCCGCGTCGGCGAACTCGGCTCGCAGAGCGGCCTGCACGGCTTCAGCTTCGGCGAGATCGTCTTCGAGGACTGCCGCATCCCCGTCGGCAACCGGCTGGGCCTGGAGGGCCAGGGCCTGGACGTCGCCTACTCCTCCTCCACCCTCTACGGCCGGCTCAACCTCGCCGCCGTCGCGCTCGGGATCCACACCGCGATCGTCGAGGACACCGCGCGCTTCGCCGAGGAGCGGGTGCTCTACGGCAAGCCGATCAACCGCCTGCCCAACATCGCGCTGAAGCTCGGCGAGATGCAGTCCAGGCTGATGACCGCCAAGCTGGCCGCCTACCACGCCTCGCACCTGCTCGACCACGGCAAGGCCTGCGATGCCGAGCTGATGAACGCCAAACTCATCAACACCGAGTACGCGCTGGACTCCGCGCGCAACGCCATGGAGATCCACGCCGCCCGGGGCCTGCAAACCGAGTTCAGCATCGAGCGCTACCTGCGCGACGCCACCCACGTCTACCCGCCGGCCGGGACCTCGGACGTCCAGCGGCTGCGGCTCGGCCAGGTCGCCTGCGGCACCTACGGCAAGCAGTGGTCGGCGGAGCTGTCCGACCTGGCGAGCTGGGCGTGGACCGAACTGTCCCAGCGGGAGGCCGCAGTGGAGCTTCAGGCCATCGGCGGCGGGCAGGTGGTACCGATACCGCTGGCGGGCTGAACCGGCGCTGCGCACCGACGGACCTGTACACCGACCGACCTGCGCACCGGCGGACCGGCGGGCCGGGCTGTCGGGCGAGGGCGAACGTTCGGCGCGGCGGTGAATTGACCTGTTCCTGACGACTCTCCGGGAGGTTCTCCCGGCCCCCGGAGAGCCGTCCGCGCACCGCCCACGCGCCGCCCGCGGCCGACGTGAGCTGCGACGTTCCGCCGGCGGACACTCCTTCCGGGCACCTCCGCCATCGCCATCACCCGCCCACATATCGTCAGTTGATGTTGCGATGAGGGCACTTGGGACTGATACCGTTCCTGCCGTCGGCGGCCGTGCTGCACCCCCGCCCGGGCGATGACACCGCGTCACCCCGTCCGGCCACCCCGGCCGTGGCGCCCTGAAGCCCCGGCCGGACCTCGTTCAGGCCGACCCGCCGTTCGGCCCAGCGACTCGGCCCTGCAACAAGGAATCAGATGCCAGGCATATCGGCCCCCCGCACGGCCCACCGCGCCGGCCGGTCCGGCTCGCTCCGCAGCTCGCTCCTCGCCCTCGTCCTGGTCCCCAGCCTGGGCCTCGCCGCCGCCTGGGGCTACGCCGCCTACCTGCTGCGCGGCGCCGAACACCGCACCACCGTGATCGCCGGAAGCGCCGTCGTCGCCCTGGTCCTGCTGATCAGCCTGGTCCACGGCATCCGGACCGCGCGAACCCTGTCCGCCCGCCTCGGCGCACTGCGCGCCGACACCCTCGCGCTCGCCCAGGACGAGATCCCCGAGGTCGTCGGACGGCTGCGCGCCGGGGAGCCCGTGCCCACACCGCCCGCCTGGTCGCCGTCCCGCCGGACCGGCGACGAGGTCCAGCAGACCTCCGACGGCCTCGCCGCCGTCCGCCAGGCAGCCGTCGCCGCCATCATCCACCAGGCCCAGGGCCGCGAGGGGACGAAGAAGGTCTTCCTCAACATCGCCCGCCGCACCCAGATCCTGATCCACCGGCAGATCAGCATGCTCGACGCCCTGGAGCGCGAGCACGAGGAACCCGAGCTGCTGCGCGAACTGTTCGCGGTCGACCACCTCGCCACCCGGATGCGGCGCAACGCCGAGAACCTCGTCATCCTCGGCGGCGCCCTGCCCGCCCGGCGCTGGCGCAACGCCGTGCCCATGGTCAACGTGCTGCGCAGTGCCGTCTCCGAGACCGAGAACTACGCCCGCGTCGTCGTCCAGGGCGTGCCGCGCGCCTCACTCAGCGGACAGGCCGTCGCAGACGTCATCCACCTGATCGCCGAACTCATCGAGAACGGCACCACCTTCTCCCCGCCGTACACCCAGGTGCAGGTCTCCGCGCAGGAAGTCCCCAAGGGCCTGGCGGTCGAGGTCGAGGACCGCGGCCTCGGCATGGGCGAGGACGAGTACGAGCGGCTCAACGACTACCTGGCCAACCCGCCCGAGCTGGACGTCTCCGCCCTCGGCGACGACCTGCGCCTCGGCCTGTTCGTCGTCGCACGGCTGGCCGCCCGGCACGACATCCAGGTCACCCTGCGGCCCTCGCCCTACGGCGGCACCCGGGCCGTGGTGCTGGTGCCGTCGGTGCTGCTGGAGCAGGCCGAACAGCCGGCCGCCATGGCCGGGCTGCCGTCCGGCGCGCGAGTCACCCGGACCCCCGTCCCCGAGCCCCTGCGGGCGGCGGGCGGCAACGACCCCGGCGGTCCGGACGGGGGGCTGACCGGCGCGCTCGCCGGAGTGCTCGGCGGGCTGATCGGCACCGGACCGGGCGCTCCGGCGCCCGGGGCCGAGCCGGGTGCGCCCGGCGGGCCCGGCGAGCCCGGGGCTGGTGGTGTCGCCGGCGGCCTGGTGGCGCCTGGCGTTCCCGGAGCTCCTGGTGTTCCCGGCGCGCCTGGCGTTCCCGGTGTGCCCGGTGTGGGTGGTGTGCCCGGTGCGGGTGGCAGCGGTGTGATCATCGGCGAACTGCTCGCCCAGTACCCCCTGGAGGGCGGCCCGGCCGGGGGAGCCGCCCCCGGCCCGGCCAACGGCGGTCTGCCGGTCGGTGCCGAGATACCCGGACTGCCCGGGGCCGTGGTCGTCCCCCGGCCCGTTCTCCCGCGCCCGTACGAGGCCCCGTCCGACAGTTCGCCCGGTGAGCCGTCGGCCGACGGCCGTGCTGCGGACGTGCCGGCCGGAACCACGGCCGGGACCACGGCCGGGCCCTTCTACGGTGCCACCGCCGAGCCCCCTGCGCCCGCGCACGAACGCGCCCAGGAGGAGCAGTTGAACCACGGACCGGACGGCGAACTGCGCACCCCGCGGGTCCTGCCGCAGCGGGTCCGCAACGCCAGCCTCGCCGAACAGCTCCGCGAGGCCCACGCTCCCGGCGCCATGCCGCCCCCCGTGGTCGGCCCGCCGACCCAGGCCGGGCCCTGGCACGGAGCCGCCGGGGCCACCGGAGAAACCGGGGCCGCCAGGGCCGACGACCCGTCGCCACAGCGATCCCGCACCACCATGGCCGCCATCCAGCGCGGCACCCGGACCGCCCGCGCGGCCGACCCCGACGCGCCGACCAGCCCCACCGCCCCCCAGGCGCCCGCCGCGCCCCACTTCCCGGCCGCACCTTCCGCCGCCCGGGAAGCCTCCGCCGTTCAGGAAGCCAAGGAACAGCAGTGATGACGCAGCACACCGACACCCAGCGCGACCTCAACTGGCTGCTGGACCAGCTGGTGGCGCGGGTACCCGAGACCCGGCACGCCATCGTCCTCTCCGAGGACGGCCTGCTGGTCGGCATGTCCCAGGGTCTCGACCGGGCCGACGCCGAACACCTCTCCGCCGTCGCCTCCGGCCTGCAGAGCCTCGCCCGCGGCGCCGGCCACCGCTTCAACGGCGGCCGGGTCCGGCAGACCGTGGTCGAGATGGACCAGCTGTTCCTGTTCGTCACCACCGCCGGGCAGGGCGCCCGGCTCGCCGTCCTCACCAGCGAGCAGGTGGACGCCGGGCTGATGGCCTACGAGATCAACATGCTGGTCAAGCAGGTCGGCCAGTACCTCACCGCGGCGCCGCGCAGCGACGCAGGCCAGGCCGGCGCGGGCGGCGGTGCGTGACCGCCGACGCCGACGAGGCCTGGTTCTACGACAAGGACGCAGGCCATCTGGTCCGCCCCTACGCGATCACCAACGGGCGCACCGGCCCGGTCCGTGACGGATTCGCGCTGATCACCCTGGTGGTCACCTCCGACCCGCGCACCGACACCAGCCGGCTCACGCCCGAACCGGCCGCGATCCTCGACCTGTGCCGCGAACGCCCGCTGGCCGTGGCCGAGATCGCGGCCACCCTCGACCTGCCGGTCAGCGTCGTCAAGGTGCTGCTCGACGACCTCGCCGAGGCCCGGCTGATCCTCACCCGCGCCCCGGTCCAGCTCGCCGAGGCGCCGGACATCTCGCTGATCCAGGCCGTGATCGAGGGCGTCCGCCGGCTCTGACCCTGCGGACCCGACCGCCCCGCACCTCTCAGTCCCACTCCAGGAGAACCGAATTGACGACCCAGAGCCTGGTGCCGGGCGCGGTCAAGATCCTCGTCGCCGGCGGCTTCGGCGTCGGCAAGACCACCATGGTCGGCTCGGTCAGCGAGATCGAACCGCTGCAGACCGAGGAGCGGATGACCCGCGCCAGCATCGGGGTCGACAGCCTCGACGGCGTCCAGGGCAAGTCCACCACCACCGTGGCGATGGACTTCGGCCGGATCACCGTCCGCGAGGACCTGGTGCTCTACCTGTTCGGCACACCCGGCCAGTTCCGGTTCTGGTTCATGTGGGACGACCTCGCGCTCGGCGCCCTCGGGGCGATCGTCCTCGCCGACACCCGGCGGCTCGAATCCAGCTTCGCCGCCGTGGACTTCTTCGAGCAGCGCGGCATCCCGTTCGCGATCGGCGTCAACTGCTTCCACGGCCGCCGCGACGCCAGCCCCGAGGACGTCCGGCGCGCCCTTGACCTCGACCCCGAGGTCCCGATCGTGCTCTGCGACGTGCGGGAACGGGCGTCCAGCAAGGAGCTGCTGCTCGCCTTGCTCGACCAGGTGCACCGCAACGCCCTGTCCGCCGGGCGGCGTTGAGCGTCCGGTCCGTACGGGCTTGCCGGCTTGCCGGGGCCGGCGCCGACCTTGATGTCGGGGTCGGGGTCGGGGGCCAGGTCGGGGTCGGGGGTCAGGTCAGGGCCGGGGTTCAGGCGTTGGCCGGGGTTCAGGCGTTGGCCAGGGTTCAGGCGTTGGCCGGAGTGCGGCCGGTGAGCCCGGCCGGGTCGTCGAGTCCGGAGAGCGCGTGGACCAGCGGTGCCAGCTCCGGCACCTCGGCGGCCTGCGCCAGCGTCGCCTCCAGGGTGGCGTCGTGCACCGGGCGGGCGGACGTCAGCAGGGTGCGGCCCTCCGGCGTCAGCTCGGTGTAGATCCCGCGCCGGTCGTCGGCGCAGAGGTAGCGGCTGAGCAGCCCACGGTCCTCCAGCCTGGTCACCAGGCGGGTCGTCGCGCTGCTGCTCAGCGCCGCGGCGCGGGCCAGCTGCTGCATCCGCATGTGCCACCCGTCCTGCCGCGACAGGGCGTCCAGCACCGTGTACTCGACCACCGAGAGCCGGTGCTCCGCCTGCAGCGCCTTCTCCAGCGCCGCGTCGATCAGCCCGTGCAGCGCGGCGAGAGTTCGCCAGCCACGGGCCCGGACCTCGGCCGCGTCGTCGCGGATACCCATAGCTCGCCTTCCCTTCCACGTCCCTGCACGTCTCGCGACGTCTTCCCTGCGACAAGTATGCCAGCCGACGCGGATTAGCTGTCTATGCAAATACTTTTCCTTATACCTCCCCCCGATGCCGGTCCAGAGCGGGCTCCCCGGCCCAGGCGGCGGCGCAGAGCGCGGCGGCCAGCTCCTCCGTGTAGCAGGCGGCCGCCAGCCAGGACCCAGCGAAGGCGTCGTGGTCGTCCGGGACCACCCGGCCGAACACGTCGCGGCGCCGGTCGGCCGCGGCGGCCCGCAGGGCGTCCAGGAGCTCGGCGGCCGTCACCAGCCCGGCGGCGCGCAGCAGGCTCCCGTCGGCGGCCGCCGTGGCCGCGCTCGGGGCCAGGGCGTGGCGCCCCGTGGTGACCGCCTGCTCGACCCGGCGGCCGAGCACGTGGACGGGTGGACCGTAAGGGGCCTCGTTCGGGAGACCAGCCGGGAAGCCGGGCCCGGCATCGGCGGGTGCGGCGGTCCGCTGGTCGGCGGTCCGGAGGTCGGCGGTCTGGAGGCGTTCGAGGCCGAGATTGACCCGGTCGGCCCGGTCCGCGGGGACGGCGAGCGAGGGAAGGCCGGGGATCTCGGGGGCCATCGAGGGCTCCGGGGGTGTACCGATCGCGAGCAGGCGAAGCTCCGGCCGGTCCGATCGCTCCAGACGGCCGATCACCCGCAGCCGCAGGCCGGGCGCGGTGGCGAGCAGTGCGAGGTTCGCCCGGAAGGCCAGCCCCGGGTGCTCGTGCCCCGTGCACAGACCGACCACCAAGCCGCCGTCGGCGCCGTCGGCACCGCCCTCGCAGCGCGCCAGCAGCCTCGGCGCCCCGCCCGGGCCGGCCGGAGCCGGGCCCAGCAGAGTCACGTCCAGGAACAGCAGGTCGCTCCCGGCCGGACGGCCCTCGTACGGCAGCGGCTCCGCCGCGAGCACCCGCGCCACCTGGGCGGCCGCCGGTTCGGCCCAGAGCGCGGCCACCGGCTCCGCCGTCCACGCCGCGCCCGCCGCCCGAACCGCCCGGACGGAAGCACCCGCGCCCAGCCGCCCGGCGGCGGACCGGGTGGCGCCCTGGACGGCCAGCCCGGCGCGGCTGAACTCCCGGTGGCTGAGCGGGGCCTCCCCCAGCCGGACCGTCCGGTTGCCCGCACCGACCGCCTGCGGGGCCGCGTCCGCCGCATCACCGTGCGGCATCACCTCGGCCACCGTGCTGAGCCGCCCCCCGGCGTCCACCGCCCAACTCACCACTCCCGCATGCGTGGCCGTCAGCACCGGCTCGGCGAAGAGCCCGTACAGCCGCAACCCGCCCTCCTCGCCGTACGCCTGGCGGGCGGTGCCGCGCAGCTCGGAGACCGGGCCGCAGCCGGTGCTCAGAGCGGTGGTCAGGTCCAGCAGCTCACGCAGACCGGCCACCAGGTCCGCCAGCCGGTGGTCCGGCGCCCCGGACCGGGCCGCGCGCACCCTCGTCACCACCGCGACCGCCGCCACGGCCGGGCGGTACAACCCCGCCAGCCGCGCCCGGTGGGCCGCCCGCAGCAGCTCGGCCTGCGCGACCGCCCCCGCGCCGCTCACCCCGGCGGCCAGCACGGCACACCCGGCCCGGTGGAGATGATGGGCCGCCGCCACCTCCACCGGGGTGGGCCCGGCCTCGGGCTTCGCCTCCTCCGAGGACGCTGGGGCGGCCTCGGTCGGCGTGACCTCCTCGGTCTCCTCGGTCTCCTCGGCCAGCTCGGCCAGCTCGGCCAACGGGCAGAGCGTGACCGCAGCGGCCCGGTGCACGCAGGCCGGGGCCAGCAGGCAGCCGCAGCGCACGTCGGCCGCATCCGCGACCACCGCGCCCGGGGCGTGCAGCACGAGCGCCGTCTCCTCGTCCACCTCCACCCGCCACTCGTCGCCGCAACGGATCACCGGCCGCTCCGCCAGCTTCGCCGCCGCGCCGTCCAGCCGCTTCTGCAACCGGGCGCTCAACCCGGCCACCACCTCCGCGACCACCTCCGGCCGGACCACCGGCCAGCCGCTCGTCCGCTCCGTCACACTCATCGCACCTTCTCCCCCACCCAGCGGGCCAGTTCCAGCGGACTCAACGCCGCCACGGGCATGCCGGCCGCGACCAGCTGGCCCGCGACCGCCTTCGAATAGCGGGCCGTCCCCGTGTCGTCCAGCGCCGCGCAACCGAGCAGGTGCACACCGGAATCCACCAGTGCCCGGGTCTGGGCCAGCAGCCCGCCCACCGGACCGCCCTCCTCGAAGTCGCTGACCACCACGACCAGCGTCCGGGACGGCACCGTCACCAGCTTCCGCGCGTACCGCAGGCCGCCCGCGATGCTGGTGCCACCACCGATCCGCACCTCCAGCAGCACACTCAGCGGATCCTCCACCCGCTCGGTCAGGTCGACGATCTCGGTGGAGAACGCCACGAAGTGGGTGCTCAGCGAAGGCACTCCGGCCAGGATCGACGCCGTCAGCGCCGCCCAGACCGTCGACGCCTCCATCGACCCGGAGACGTCCACGACCAGGATCAGCCGCCAGTCGGCCGACTGCCGGGCCCTGGTCCGGAACACCGGGCGCTCGGGCACGATGAGCGTGCCGCCGTCCCCCGACGGGCGGGCCGTGGCGAGATTGGCGCGAATGGTCCGGTCCAGGTCCAGTCCGCCACCCGGCCGACGCGTCGGACGCGGCACGCTGATCCCGGTCAGCGCCGGACGCAGCCTGGTCGCCAACGCGCGCGTCAGCTCGTCCACCAGACGCCGCACCAGCGGACGCAGCCGCGCCACCCTCGCCTCCGGCAGGCCGCCCGCATGCTCCAACACCGTGCGCAGCAAGTCGACCGACGGGCGGACGGCGCCCGGCTCGATCGCCTCCAGGACGTCCGTCCGGCCCTGCGCCACGGCGGCCGCCAGCACCTCCTCCCGAACGCCCGGCCCGAACAGCGCCGACAGTTCCTCGGCCCACTCCCGTACCCCCGGAAAGGGCGCCTCGCGGCCTCCTCGCCCGGACCGCCCGTCCAGGCCCGGGCCGGAGCCCTCGCCTCGCCCGCTGCCGTACAACTCGTCCAGGGCGGTGGCGAGTCGGGCGCAACGCCCGTTCAGGCCACCGCTGCCGGGGCGGCCGAGGAGCAGCCGCCAGCGCTCGGCCGTCGCGAGGGCGTGCCGCGTGGCGACGGGTGCGGAAGGTAGAGGGCCGACGTGGTGCGGAGGCTCGGGCACCGGGTCGTCCCCGGGCGCCGGCAGCAGGCCGCGCCGGGCCAGCGCCGCGCGGGCGGCCAGATCCGCGCGGACCCAGCCGGCCACCACCGCCGGTGGGACGTCCTCGGGCAGGCTCGCGAGCCGGGTGCCCAGACGTTCCTCGACCAGGACCAGCAACCGGTCCCGGGCGGCCGGACTGAGCGCGTCGAAGCCGCCGCGCAACGCCGGCAGCCGGTCCAGGAAGGCGGCGTCGGGCAGCGAGGTGATCCGCTCCAGCACGGGCTCCAGCGCCTCCGGTGCGGCGGCGAACAGCCCCTCCGCCGCCGTCAGCAGGCCGACCAGCCCCCGACCGAGCGCGTGCCGGGCCTCCGGACCGGTCGCCCCGTCCACCCACGAAGCCGCCCGCCCGCCCAGCACCTCCGCCCGCTCCCGGCCCAGCAGCACCCGCACCGCTCCGACCGCACCTCGCACCAACGGACTCCCCCGGTCCGCGAGTTCGGCCAGCACGTGCCCCAGCCGCAACCCGCCGTCCAGGTCCGCCCGCCGCGCCAGCTCCACCAGTGCCCGCGCATCCGCCGGATCGTCCGACCCGCCCAGCCCCTCCAGCTGCCGTACGGCCGCCACGGTCAACACCTCGCCCACCGCCCCCAACCGCCCCGCCCGCACGGCCGACGACCCGCCCGCATCGGGTGCATCGGGTGCATCGGGTGCATCGGGTGCATCGGGCAACGGTGCGGAGCCGTCGGAGCCGTCGGGGGTGTCGGGTGAGGGGTATCCCGGGAGGTGGCCGGCGGCGAGGCGGTCGAGGAGGGCCAGGGCGTCGAGGAGTTCGGGGAGGGTGCCGGAGGACGGGAGGACGGCGGCGAGTTGGGTGAGGCGGGTGTCGGCGAGGGCCGGGAGGCCGCAGGCGGCCGCGTCGGTGAGGCCTTGGAGGACCTCGCGGGCGGTGGGACCGTCGGCCTGCTGTTCTCGGCGGAGGCGTTCGCGCAGGGTGCCTTCGGCGGCCTGCGCGGGAGTGACGCCCCGGGTGCCCGCGACGGTGAGCATCGCGGCAGTGGCCGGGGTCCAGTGGAGGCTCCAGCGCGTGCCGATGGTTTCGGTGCCGCCCGCGCCGGTGGTGGTGACGGGGTCGGCATAGGGGACCCCGCAGGTGGTGAGGCGGTGGAGGAGGATCTCGCGGCGGCGGTCGAGGGGGGTGCGCAGCGGGTCGAGGCGGAGTTCGCGGGGCTCGGGGTCGGCGGGGCCGGGGAGGCCGAGGTCGGCGAGGAGGGTTTCGACGGCGGGGGCGAGCCCGCTGCGCGGGGCCGCGGGGGTGGCGCGGCCGGTTCGGGTGCCGACCAGGACGCGTTCGAGCGCCCGGGCGACGGCCCGGCCGCGGCCGAGGGGTTCGCCTTGGGCGAGGACGGTCTGGACGGCTTCGACGAGTTCGCCGCGGCCGGGGGCCGCGTGGCCGCGCAGGCGGGCGAGGTCTCCGGCGAGGCGGACGATCTCGCGGGCGTCGGCCGGGCCGGAGGGGTGGTCCTGGCTGCGCAGTGCCTCGCAGATCCGGACGGCGGTGGTGGTGAGGGCCAGGGTGAGGCGGTCGGGGTCGCCGCCGGCGTCGAGGACGGTGTGCTGCCACTCGGGATCGCGGATGCCCGCCGGATAGCCGGAGCGGGCGTCGAGCAGCGGGTACGTGTAGGGGATCAGGGAGAGGGCGTGCCCGAGGTCGTCCGGGTGCGGCGGTTCCTCGGTGGCGGCGGGCCCGTCGAGCAGGGCGGGCGCGTGGAAGGCACCGACGACGGCGGCGACCCGGCGCCCGTCGGCCGCCGCGGCCCGGATCCGGGCCCGCATCCAGGCTTCGCGCCGCAGGTCGTACGGGTCGACGCCGGAGCCGGTCTCGGCGTCGCGGCGCAGCGCCCAGCCGACCAGCAGGGCGGCGCGCCGGACGGCGTCGGGGGTGGAACCGGGGGCTGCGGTCTCGACGAGGCGGTCCCACAGGTCGTCGTCAAAGGCGCGCCCGGTGAGGCGGTGGCGCAGCGCGTCGGCGACGCCGGGGGTGCCTGGGTCGTCGGCGACGGGCTGTTGTTCCCCGTGGAGTGTGGTGCGGTGGGCGAGCGGGAGGTCGCAGGCGAGTGTCTCGACGCCGTTGCGCCGGGCCCAGCGCAGGGCGACCAGCTCCGGGGAGAAGTCGGCGAACGGGTAGAAGGCGAGCCGGCCGGGGCCGGAATCGGCCGCGGTGCCCCGACCGCCCTCGCGGCCGGCCGGGGCGGCCGCGAGGGCGACGGGGGCCTGGGTGGCCTCGTCCGCCAGCCAGCCGAGCCAGGGCTGGAACTCGGCGGGGAGTTCGACCAGCACCACCTCGGGCTTGGCGGCGTCGAGCAGCGCGGGGAGGACCGCGCTGAGCGACGGCGCGTGGTGCCGCACGCCGATCAGGTAGGGCCCGGGCCGGTCGGTGCCGGAGGCCGCCAGTTGGTCGGCCGCGGCCCGGACGGCCTGGCGCGGGTCGTCCAAGCCGTCCAGGCCGTCCAGGTGGTCAGGACCGAGCGGACGGGCGGGGCCGTCCTGGTGGTCGCGGCCGGCCTGGCGATCAGGGCCGGCCGGGGCGGGCGTCACCGTGCTGGTCATGGCCTCATGCCTCCAGGGCCGAGCGGAGGTCCCACAGGGTGCGCCAGGTGCCGGCGCCCTGTTCGGCGCGCCGGCGGACCGGTCCGTCCCAGTAGCCGAGCAGCCGGGCGGCGTCGGCCGGGTCGTCCTTGCGCACGACGCCGATGAGCTGGCCGGGGAGGCGGCCGAGCAGGTCGCCGCCGTCGGGCAGGTAGGCGGCGGTGACACCGAGCGCGGTGGCGACCGAGACGGCTTCCGCGGTGCTCATCACGGTGGACGGGCGCTCGACGTCCCAGCCTTCGGTGGAGCGGCCGGTGCGCAGGTCGCGGAAGGCGGTGACGAGGGCCTCCAGGACGGCGTCGTCCACCGCGTAGGTGGCTCCGGCGCGGGCGACGGCGACGGTCGACTGCCGGCGGACGAGTTCGACCTCGGCGGCGAGGCTGGCGATCGGGCCGACCGTCTCGAAGTTGAACCGCCGCTTGAGCGCCGCGGACATCTCGCTGACGCCCTTGTCCCTCAGGTTGGCGGTGGCGATCAGGGTGAAACCGGCGGCGGCGTGCAGCTGTCCGTCCGGGGTGCCGGCCAACTCTGGGACGGCGACCCGCCGTTCGGAGAGCAGGGAGACCAGCGCGTCCTGCACCTCGGGCAGGCAGCGGGTCACCTCCTCGACGCGGGCCACCGCCCCGCCGGTCATCGCGGTGAGCACCGGGGAGGGCACCAGGGCGTCCCGGCTGGGCCCCTTGGCGAGCAGGAGGGCGTAGTTCCAGCCGTACTTGAGCTGGTCCTCGGTGGTGCCGGCGGTGCCCTGGACGGTGAGCGCGCTGGTGCCGCAGACGGCGGCGGCGAGCAGTTCGGAGAGCATGGACTTGGCGGTGCCGGGCTCGCCGACGAGCAGCAGGCCGCGCTCCCCGGCGAGGGTGACGACGCAGCGTTCGACGAGGGCGCGCTCGCCGACGAACTTCTGCTCGATGGCGAGGCCGCGGCGGCCGGCCTTGAGCTTCTCGCCGTCGCTGCCCATGACGAAGGTGACGACGGCGCGCGGGGTGAGCCGCCAGCCGGGCGGGCGCGGGCCGGTGTCGTACGCGGCCAGGAACTCCAGTTCGGCGGCGTGCTTCTCCTCGGGCGGGATGATCTGCCGGCTCGCGGGGGCGGCGCCGGCACTCACCGGTGTGCTGCCCGTCGGTGTGCTGTTCGTCGGCGTGGCGCTCATCGGCGGGCCTTCCTGCGCTTGCTGGTCTGGAGCTCTTCGTAGCCGGGGGCGTCGCCGTCGAGGGTCCGCTGCCAGGCCCGGGCGAACAGCTCCGGGACGGGCAGGTAGGGCAGCGAGACGCGGTGGGTGGGCAGTTCGTAGAGCGCGGCCTTCCAGGTCTCGGCGGGCAGGGCGGGGGCCTTGGCCTCCTGCCAGCCGCCGGGCAGGAAGAGGGTGCGGCCGGCCCGGGCCCGCTTGGCCTCCAGCACCAGGTCGGTGGCGGCGAGTTCGGCGCGGGCGCGCTTGAGCCTGGCCGGCTTCCAGCCCGTCCAGCGGGCGATGTTGCGGTCGGTGGGGTCGGGCAGGGCCAGCAGTTGGAGGTAGAGCACCGCGGCGTCCTCGCCGAGGCCGTGGGCCCGGGCCGCCTCGGTGACCAGGTCGGGGACGGTGAGCTGCGGGTGCTGTAGCCAGGCCGCGGCGTCACCGGCCGCGGCGGCGGGGCTGGCGGCGGCGGGGCCGGCGGCGGAGGCCGCCAGACGCTCCACTTCGCCGCGCAGGACGGCCTCGATGGCGCCCCGCTCGGTTTCCAGCCAGTAGCTGGCGCCCAGCCCGCCGAGCAGTTCGAGCACCGGGTCGTCGGGGCCGGTGAGCCCGGCCGGGCGCAGCCAGACCCGCTCGTACTCGCCGTGGTAGGGCGTCAGGACGAGGGCCGGGCCGCAGTCGACCAGTCCGTTCGGGTCGACTCCGACCGCGGCCGGCAGGCCGAAGTGGGTGCGCAGGACGGCCGACATCGAGGCGCCCTTGGTGGTGTGGACGAGGTGGAGGTCGAGCAGCAGGTCGGGGTCGGCGAGGCGGCTTCGCAGCGCGGCGGCGGCCGCGGGCAGCAGCGGGCGCAGCGGGCTGTCGGCGGGCAGGTGGTAGGCGAGCCAGCGCAGGGCGTCGACGGCGTGCCCGAGGTCGCCGGAGGCCGGTGCGGCGCTCTGGTCCTCGGCGAGCAGCTGGGGGGTGGACCCGCCGTCGTCGCTGAGCCGGAAGGCCGTGGTGCCGGTCAGCCAGGGGGTCTGTGCGAGGTTGAGCACCGCCTCGATGTGTTCGATCCGCGCGCCCGTGACGGTGGCCTGGGCGGCCTCGGGGAGGGTGACCAGCCGGCCGAAGTGCCGGATCCAGGCGGCGGCGCCGGCGTCGACGTCGGGGCCCTCCGTCCAGAGGGTCTTCGGGTCGGCGGGCAGCAGGGCGCCCCAGACGTCGGTGAGGGCGGTCCGGTCACGACCGCGCAGCCAGTCCCGGGCGGCCTTGGCCTCGGTGGACTTGAGGCCGTACTCGGCGAGGCGGTCGGCGGACAGGACGGCGCTGTGCCACTGGAAGAGCCCGGGCGGCGGGCTGAGCAGCAGGGCGGCGCGGGCGGCACCGATCCCGGTGAGCCCGCCGAAGGCGATGGCACGGGCGGGCTGCCAGGGGGCGCCGCCGTGCAGCACGGCCGCCTGCCGGAGCGCGGCGATCCAGGCGGCGTCGACCCGCTCCTCGGTGCCGCGTTCCTTGACGGTGGTGAAGTGGGCGACGGGGCCGAACGCGCCGCTCGGGTCGTGGTCGACGGCGTACCACTGCTCCGTGCCCTCGTGGTGCCGGCGGTGGCCGAGGATGACGACGGTGCGGTCGCCGTGGCGCAGCACCTGCCCCTCGCGGGGGACGGCGGGCCGGCGGCGGTCGGCGCGGTCGGCGGGTTCGCCGAGGACGATCTCGCGCAGGGTGGCGCCGCGGTCGGCGAGCACTCCCTCGGTCAGTTCGCCGAGGAGCAGCACGAGGCTGGCGCGGTGGGCCGGTTCGGTGAGCGGGGCGGCCACCGCGTAGGCGAGGGTGTCGAGACGGCCGAGCAGGTGGAGCCAGCCGTGGTGGGTGTCGCCGTGTTGCAGGGTGACGGTGGCCGGGGTGCTCCAGCCCTCGCCGGTGGCGGTCGGCGGGTCGGCCAGGACGGCGGTGACGGCGCGCAGGTTGGTGAGCACCCGCCACCGGTCTCCGTCGCCCCAGTTGGGGCCGAAGCAGGCGACGTCGGGCAGGAGGGTGGTGACGGCCTCGCGCAGTTCGTGGTCACGGCCGTGCTCGGGCCGGTACTCGGCGGCCTCGGCCTTGGACGGCTTCTCGGCCTCCGGCTGCGGGACGAACCGGGCGGTCCGGTCGAGCAGGTCGGCGGCGGTGCGGGCGAGCCCGGCGACCCCGGCGAGCAGCAGCGGGTGGCTGATGCCGGGCAGGACGGTGCCGACCGCCTGAACGGGCAGGGCGCGGCGGGCGCCACCGGAGCGGGCGAGCGGGCGCCGGACGCCCTGGACGGTGATCCAGCGCTGCTCCTCCTCGGGCGCGGGCCGGCTGTCGGTCGGCCAGGCGGCGTCGATCAGGCGGGCGGCCTGCTCGGTGTCGACGCCACGCAGGACGCGGGAGCCTGCCTCGTCGCGGGGCCGCAGGGCGTGCCAGTGGTCGAGCGGGGGGACGAGCCCGGTGCCGGCGGCGGCGAAGTCCCCCGGGCGGCAGGGGCGCAGGTCGGCGGTGCGGTCGGTGTCCGTGGCCAGGTCGGGCAGGGTGAGGGCGAGGCCGCCGCGCTGCGCCTCGGTGACGACCGGTCGGGCCTGGCCGGGGAGGGTGAGGCGGCCGACCGGGACGTGGTCCGGGTGGCCGTCGGTGATCGGCAGGACGATGGCCTGTCCGTCGGCGGTCGTGGTGGTGACGGCGCGGCCGGGGTCGATCCGGACCCAGCTGCCGAGCACGGTGCCGTCGGTGCCGAGCGGCGTCTGCTCCAGGCCGGGCTGGAGCGGCAGCAGTCGGGCGCGAGCAGCGGGCAGCCAGCCTGCGGCCGCGGTGGCGGCGATCACCGGTGGTTCGGCGGCGCGGCCGAGGGCGCCGGTGTGCGGGTCGAGTTCGCGCAGGACGGCGCCGTCCTGGCCGTAGCGCAGCGTCCAGTGGCCGGTGCCGTCGCCGAGGACCCGGTGTTCGCCGGGCATCCGGGTGTCGCCGGGGTGCAGCGGGCGTTCGCCGGTGGTGCGGCCGCCGCCGGGCAGCGGGAGGGAGGGGGGCTCGGGATCCCGGTCGCCGTAGTAGTAGCCGGCGATGGTCTCGCCGGTGAGTTCGGTGACCTCCCCGGGCCGGCTGGACCAGTAGGCGTGCTGCTTTCCGTCCTGGTACCAGGCGACGAGGAGTTCGCCGTCGACGAAGCGCAACCGGGGCTGGTTCCAGCGTTCCTTCGCCGGGGGCAGGCGCAGGGTGTGCTCCAGCAGGACGCCCTGCGGGCCGACCACGACGGCCTGGTCGTGGCGGGCGAGGATCAGGTGCGGCCAGGCGTCCTCGACGATCAGGCCGGTGAGGCGCCCGCCGTTGAGGCCGGGGGTGTCGGGCGACTCCGAGTCCGGCCCGGCGGATTCGGGGTCCGCAGGGTCCACGGGTTTGGCGGGGTCGGTCGGGTCGGTCGGGTCGGTCGGGTCGGCCGGGTCGGCGAGCGTGGCCAGGGCCTCTTCCAGGGCGGGCCAGCCGAGTTCGTCGAGGATGCCGGCGCCGAGCGCCCCGGCGAGCAGGGCGGTGACGTCGAGGGCGGCGATCCGCTCGGCGGCGTCCGGGGCGACGGCCCGCACGGCGGTGCGGTACGGGCTCAGCGACTGCACCAGGTCGGCGGCGCCGGCCAGGCCGCGGGCGGCGGTCAGCTCGTCGGCCCGGAGTTCGGCCCACTCCTCGAACAGGCGGCGCAGCAGCGGCAGGGCGGGCACCTGCCGCTTGACGGCGGTGTCCCAGGCGGGCGCGGTCGCGGCGCGCAGGGCGGGCCGGAAGCGCGGGTCGGCGGCGACGGCCGCGAGGCCGGTGCTGTCGGCGCCGCACTGGTCGACCCAGTCCTTGAGGTCGAACCGGTGGGTGGCCGACGGGTCGGCGACGGGCACGCCGTCGGCGAGCAGCTGGTCCAGCAGGTCGAGTTGGGTCTGGCTGCGGCGGACGTCGGTGTACAGGTCCACCGGGACTCCGTCGGCCCGCAGCCGCTCGGCCATCCGGCCGGCCAGGGCGACGGTGGCGGCGCAACTGGGTCGGGAGCGCCAGCCGCGCCCGAGGTGGTGGCACCAGCGCTGGAGCCACGCGGCGGCAGGCTCGGAGTCCTCGGCGCCCTCGGGGCGCGGGCCGGTGAGCAACTGCTCGGCCCCGGTCTCGGCGAGCAGGCCGAGCCAGGCGGTGTCGTTCAGGGCGGCGTCGGTGCCGGCCGGGTCGGGCATCAGCTCCAGCAGCCGGGCCCGGACCGCCGGGTCGCGCCGGCCGAGTTCGGTCAGGGAACCGTGCCAGGACTTCCAGAACGCGCCGGGCGCCCGGTTGACGCCCGGGGCGGCCAGCAGTTCGGCGAGCAGCGCCTGTTCGTGCTCGGCGCGGTCCAGCCCGGCGGCCTTGATCAGCGCGCGGGCGTCCTCGGCGACCCCGGCGTAGGGGGCCATGCCGGCGGCGGAGCGCTCGGTGCACAGCTGGCGGAAGCGCTGCCAGGCGGTCAGCGCGTCGAGCCGCCCGGTGAGCTCCTTGACGTACTGGCGCAGGGACTTGACGGTGAGCGCGCCGGCCAGGGCGAACTCCAGGAAGACGGCGCGCAGCCGCTCCTCGTCGACCGTCAGGCGGTAGGTGCGCTCGGCCTCGCGGGCCTTGCCGAAGTAGCTGGCGGCGTAGGTCTGGTTGCCGTGGGCGAGGAAGATCCGGCCGACCTCCTCGCAGAAGGTGGGCAGGAAGTGCGGCACGGCGCGGCCGAGACGGGCGGCCAGCGCCTCGAACCCGTCCTTGGCGGTGCCGGGCTTGGACCGGGCCTGGCGGGAGAGCCGTTCCATCTCCTTGACCAGGGCGAGCGCGTGGTGCCCGTTGGCCGGGTCGTGGACCAGCGCCCAGGCGGGGAAGCCGAGCGCCTCCTGGCGGACCTGGCCGACCTCGGCGGGCGCGCCGTCGGGGACCAGCCCGAGGAAGTCGACGGCGAGGTCCTCGGCCGGTCCGAGCGCACCGGGGACCAGCCGGACGATCCGGCGCCCGTCGAGCGCGGGGTGGGTGTAGGCGCGGGCGGTGAGCACGTCGGCGGCGCTGTCGGGGCGGCCGGCGCCGGGCAGGGTGCCGGGCGGGAGCACGGCCCCCGCGTCGAGCAGCCGCTCGTGCGGCCCGGTGTCATGGGCGGCCGCCCGGTCGGCGTCCTGAACGGCCCTCTGGTCGAGTCCGGTGGCGGTCATGCGGCGTCCTCCCCTTCGATGGTGCGGCCTGCGTACAGTGCGGCGGCCATCCGCATGCCCTCGGACCAGGCGATCGGGCCGACCTCGGCGAGCGGCAGCACCCGGCCGTCCGGGCCCGCCCAGCTGAGCGCGCCCGTCTCGCAGGCGTCGTACTCGTAGTAGTCGCCCCCCCAGACGCGGGCCTCGACGGTGCGCCCCGCCTCCACCACGGGCTGGACGGCGGAGCCGCCGCGCACCCGGTGGCCGAGCCGGGCGCAACGTCCGAGCAGCTCGCGCAGCTCCCGGTAGCGGCCGCCGGCGTAGGTGGTGACCTCGGTGCCGGCCGGCAGTTCGTCCGGCCGGTGCCAGACCTCCCGGTAGAGCTGCGGCACGCGCTGGGAGACGCCGAGCTCGACGGCGAACTCGCGCAGGTCGTCGAGGTCCGGGAGCAGCACGGGGTGGGGTATCAGGATCTCTCCGTCGGTGAGCCGGACGGTGTCGCCGTCCAGGTCCACCAGGCCGATCCCGCGCTCGGCGTCCGCACCGCGCAGGAAGCCGGCGACGGCGCCGTCCGAGCCGGTGACCACCAGGTCGCGCAGGACGGCCTGCCAGGCCTCGTCCGCCCAGACCGCGGTCAGCACGGCGGCGGGCACCGGCAGCGAGCGCACCATCCACCGCTCGACGTCCTCCTGGCAGCGCCGCTCGTGCGCGGCCAGCCACTCGGTGAGCTGCCTGAGCTGGACGACCACCGGATCGTCACCGAGCTTCGACGGCAGGGACTTCAGCTCGCGGCCCGCCGCGTTGCGGCAGACCACCTTGCCCTCCCCGTCGAGCGCGACGCGGTACCCTCCCGCGCCTGTTTCCACCCATGCCACGGACGTCTCCTCCCACCTGCCGGTCAGCGATGCGAGGAACGTAGCGAGGCCCACTGACAAAGCGGCAGCCGGAGAGGCCGCTCCGCGGCTTCCTGGGCGCAAACCCGTCGAACGAGTGAACGGGGCAGACGGCACGCCGCCTGCCCCGCCACCCGCCTCCCGTCGCGCGCCAGGTCATGCCTGGCGCATCGTCAACGCACCGGCGCCGCACGGGGAACGATCACCGGCGCGCCGTCCCCGGGGGCGGCGAGCACGTCGCTGTCGATGTCGTACAGCGCGCGCACGAGCGGTGCGTCGACCACCTCGCGGGGCGGGCCGCAGGCCACCACCGAGCCGTCGCGCAGGGCGACGACCAGGTCGGCGTAGCGGGCCGCCGCCGCGAGGTCGTGGAGCACCATGACGACCGTCCGCCCGCCGGCGGCGACCTCGCGGACCAGTTCCAGCACCTCGACGGCGTGCCCGAGGTCGAGCGCGCTGGTGGGTTCGTCGAGCAGCACGACGGGCGCGTCCTGGGCGAGCACCATGGCGAGCCAGCAGCGCTGCCGCTGGCCGCCGGAGAGGCGGTCCAGCCGGCGGTCGGCGAGTTCCTCGACGCCGGTGGCGCGCAGCGCCCCGGCGGTGAGCCGCTCGTCGTCGGCCGACCACTGGCGGAAGAGCCCCTGGTGCGGGTGGCGGCCGTAGCGGACGAGTCCGGCGACGGTGACCGCCTCGGGGGCCTGCGGGCTCTGCGGGAGCAGCGCGACCCGGTGCGCGGCCTGGCGCGGCCGCAGCCGCCAGACGTCCTCGCCGCCGACCAGCACCCGCCCGCCGTCCGGCCGGTGCAGCCGGGCGACGGCCCGCAGCAGGGTGGACTTGCCGCAGCCGTTCGGGCCGACGACGGCCACCACCCGGCCGGCCGGGACGGTGAGGTCGACGCCGGCGAGCACCGGGCGGCCGGGGCCGTAGCCGGCGGTGAGGCCCTGGATCGTCAACTCCATCGAGGGTTCCTTCGGTTGGAGGGGGCTGCGGGCCGACCGGGCAAGGTGCCGGCCGACCGGGTACGGGCCCGAGCGCGGGCACGGGCCCGGACAGGGCCCGAGCGCGGGTACGAGCCCGAACAGGGCCCGAACGCGGGTACGAGCCCGAACAGGGCCCGAACGCGGGCACGGGCCCGAACGCGGACCGGTCAGGAGGCGGCGAGCGCCTTGCCGATGTCGCCGATGACCACGTCGGCCGCGAGCGGCCCGCCGCGGGTGGACCAGACCGAACCGTCCACGGTGACGGCGTGCTTGTTCTTCACCGCGCCCAGCTCCTGGTAGGCGGGCTTGGACTGGACGTCCTTGAGCGCGGTCTTGCCGTCGTCGGTGAGGGTGGACAGGAACAGCCAGTCGCCGTCGATCTCGGCGAGCTTCTCCAGGCTGAGCGCCGGGCTGTGCGCGTTGCCGTCCTTGTCCTGCGCGGCCGGGCGGGTGAGGCCCATGTCGAGGGCGACGCCGCTGGCGAACTGCTTCTTCTCCATCCAGCTCGGCCCGGTCGGGTTCCAGCGGACGATGGAGACGGCCGCGCCCTTGTTCTTGCCGAGGTCGCCACCGGCCTTGGCCGCCTTGGCCTCGTAGTCGGCGATCACCTTGTTGGTCTGGTCGAGCTTGTTGACGGCGTTTCCGATGCCGCGGAAGGCGAGCTTCCAGTCGTCGGTGGGCGCCATGGTGACGAGGGTGGCGGGGGTGATCTCGCGCAGCTGCTTGAGCATCTGCTCGTCCTGCATGTCGCCGGCCAGGATGAGGTCGGGCTTGGCGGCGATGACCTTGTCCATCACGGGCTGCAGCAGGTTGCCGACCACCGGGACGCCCTGGACCTTGTCCTTGAGGTAGGCGGGCGGCTCGTTGAGCCCCTGGCCGTTGGTGATGCCGACGGGCTTGACGCCGAGGGCGAGCACCGCGTCGAGGTCCTCCTGGGTGAGGGTGACGATCCGCTGGGGCGCGGCGGGGATCTCGACGGCCTTGCCGGTCGCGTCCTTGACGGTGCGCTTGCCGCCGGCCGCGTCCGCCGCCGGGCTGCCGGCGGCGGAGGAGCCGCCCGCGGAGCCCGAGGATCCGGAGGAGGACCCGGAGGAGCCGCACCCGGCGAGCAGGAGGGCGGCCGCCCCGGTGACGGCCAGCGCCCGGGCCGCGCGGCGGCGGACGGGGTGGAGCGGGCTCTGGGCGAACGGCATGGGTGCCTCCGGGCAGCGGTGGTACGGGGGTTGGGCGGCGTCCGGGCGACCCGGCACGGTGACGGTGCCCACAGGACGATGCGCTCATTAGGTTAGCCTTACCTTATGACATTGTCGCAAGTGGGCGCCCCCGGGGAGTCCCGCACCGAGCCGGACGCCCCGCCGCCGCCGACGCCACCGCGCGGGGACGGCCGCCGGGCCGCCTGGCCGATCGCCCTCGGCGCGGTCGCGGTCCTGCTCGCCCTCGCCGCGCTCTCGCTGTCCGTCGGCGCCGGGGAGGTCGGCCCCGGGCGGGTGCTGGACTACCTGCTGGACCGCCACGGGGCCCGCGCGGACGGCCGGCTCGCCCTCGTCGTCGGCGACCTGCGCCTGCCCCGCACGGCCACCGCCCTGCTGGTCGGCGCCGCGCTCGGGGTCGCCGGGGCGCAGTTGCAGTCCGTCACCCGCAACCCGCTCGCCGAGACCGGACTGCTCGGCGTCAACGCCGGCGCCTCGCTGGGGGTCGTGCTCGGCATCGCCGTGCTCGGCATCCAGACCTCGTACGGGTACCTGGCCTTCGCCTTCGGCGGCGCCGTGCTCGCCAGCACGCTGGTGCTGCTCATCGCGGGTGCCCGGGGCGGGTCCCCGATGCGGCTGGTGCTCGGCGGCTCGGCGGTCGGCGCCACCTTCGGCGGGCTCACCGGCGTGCTGATCGTCAACTCGCCCGAGGCGTACGACCGGTACCGCGTGTGGGTGCTGGGCTCGCTGGCCGGGGTGGAGGGCTGGACGACGCTGCGCCAACTCGCCCCGGTGCTCGGCGTGGGCTTCCTGCTCGCCCTGCTCGCCACCCGGCCGCTCACCGCGCTCGCGCTCGGCGACGACCTCGCCCGCGGCCTCGGCCACCGGCCCGGCGCCACCCGGGCCGCGGTCGCCTTCGCCGTCACCCTGCTGACCGCCTCGGCCGTCGCGCTGGCCGGCCCGATCTCCTTCCTCGGCCTGCTCGCCGGGTTCCTGGCGCGGGCCATCGCCGGCCCCAGGGTCGGGCAACTCACCGTGCTCGCCGGTCTGTTCGGTGCCGCCGTGCTCACCGGGGCCGATGTGCTGGCCCGGGTGGTGGCCCGCCCGTTCGAGGCGCCGGTGTCGGTGATCGTCTCCCTGGTCGGCGCCCCCGCGCTGATCGCGATCGTCCGCTCCCGCCGGACCGCCGCACTCGGCATGGCCGACCCGGCCGAGCCCGCCCCCGTCCGGCGGTCCGAGCCGCCCGCGCCGAAACCCGACCTGGTGCTGCGGCGCGGCGCCTGGTCGCTGCTGCTCCCCCGCCGGGCGCTGCTCGCCTCGCTCGCCCTGGCCGCGGCGCTGCTCGCCGTCGTCGTCGTGTCCGCCCACGCCGGGCAGAGCGAACTCGGCCTCGGCCGCACCCTCCAGGCCGTGTTCGGCTACGGCGACCGGCTGGACGTGCTGCTGGTGCAGAAGTTCCGGCTCGGCCGGATCGTCGCCGGGCTCGCCGCCGGCGCCGCCCTCGGCCTGGCCGGCTGCCTCACCCAGACCCTCGCCCGCAACCGCCTCGCCACCCCCGAACTGCTCGGCGTCAACGACGGTGCCACCGCCGCCGTCCTGATCTCCGCCACCGTCTCCGGCACCTTCGGCGCCTGGTGGGCCGGCCCGCTCGGCGCGCTGGCCGCCGTCCTGGTCGTCACCCTGGTCTCCGGCGGGCTCGGCGCGCAGGGCTACCGGGTGCTGGTCGTCGGCCTCGCGATGTCCGCGCTCGCCTCGGCCGTCATCCAGGTCGCGCTCGCCCGCCGCTCGCTCAACTCGGCCGGCTCGCTGTACGTCTGGACCTCCGGCAGTCTCAACGGGCGGGACTACGCCGTCGCCACCCCGGTCCTGATCGGGCTGGCCGTACTCGTGCCGCTCGCGCTGGCGGTGGCCCGGCGGCTTGCGGTGCTGCGCTTCGACGACAGCGTGGCCGCCTCGCTGGGCGTCGACCCGGGCCGGGTCCGGCTCGGCTGCCTGCTGCTGGCCGTCGCGCTGGCCGGGCTGGCCGTCGGCGTGTGCGGGCCGGTCGGCTTCGTCGCGCTGGCCGCGCCCGTGATCGCCGGGCGGCTGGCCGGGCCGGCGCGCGTGCCGGTCCTCGGCTCGGCACTGACCGGCGCCGTCCTCGTCGTGCTCGCCGACACCGTGGGGCGGGTGCTGATCGACGGGGTGGAGATCCCGGTCGGCATCGTCACCACCGTCCTCGGCGGCCCCTTCCTGCTCTGGGTGCTGCTCGGCCGCAAGGGCACCCCCGCTTAACCTTCCCGAGGAGTACCGCAGATGGAAACCCTTCCCCTCGTCGAGCCCGATCCGGCCGACCCCGCCTACCGCCTGGTCACCTTCGTGCACGAGGACGCGTCGTGCGACGGCGTGCTCGCCCTCCTGCACACCGTCACCGACAAGGACCGGCACGCCGGCGACCTCGCCCCGCACCTGATGACCCGCCGCGACGACGGCCGCTGGTCGATCACCTACCGGCTGCGCGCCGACCACCGGGCGTCCTACCAGCTGTACCCGTTCCGGGGGGACGCCCCCGGCACCGCCCGGGCGGACTGGCTGCGCGTCCTCGACCACGCCCGCCCCGACCCGCACGACGCCGCCCCCCGGCTGCCCGCCCGCGACGGGCGCCACCCGTCGTCCGTGCTCAGCCTGCCCGACGCCCCCGCCCAGCCGTACGTCCGGCGGCGCGACGGCGTGCCGCGCGGGCGGACGGTGGCCCACGAGGTGGCCGGGCGGCGGGTGGACGTCCACCTCCCCGCCGGGGGCGGGCCTTCCGCCGGCGGCGGGCCGTTCGCGGTGGCCGTGCTGCTGGACGGCGAGATGTGGGGCGAGGTGCTGTCGGTCGGCGACACCCTCGACAACCTGGCGGCGGACGGCGCCATCCCGCCCACCGTCGCCCTGCTCGTCCACACCATGGGCCCCTGCCGACCCGACGACCTCAGCTGCAACCCGGCCTTCGTCGACCTCCTCGCCGACCGCCTCCTCCCCTGGGCGGCGGCGGAGTTCGGCACCACCACCGACCCGGCCGCCACCGTGATCGCCGGCCAGAGCGCGGGCGGCCTCACCGCCGCCTTCGCCGCGTTCCGGCGCCCCGACCGCTTCGGCGGCGCGCTCTGCCAGTCCGGTTCCTTCTGGTGGCCGGACGAGACCGAGTTCGACGAGGGCAGTGAGTGGCTGACCCGCCAATTCGCCCGCGAGCAAAGGCGGGAGGCCCGGTTCTACGTCGAGGTCGGCCTCCAGGAGTGGATGCTGCTCCCGCAGAACCGCCACCTGCGCGACGTCCTCACCGCCCGCGGCTACGACCTCGCGTACCGCGAGTTCAACGGCGGCCACGACTACGCCTGTTGGCGCGGCGGGCTGGCGGACGGGCTGGCGCACCTGCTCGGGGGTGCCTGACGGTCCCCACCGGGTCGGCGGACCGGCGCGCGGCGACGGGGGCGTGCTAGCGTCCCGGTGGCGGCGCGCCGGTGACCGCCCCGGACGAGATGTGCGCCGTACCCGGCCCGCCAAGACGACGCACCGAGGGAGACGTCATGGCCGCCGGTGCCCCGATCGCCCGTCCGCTCGACGTGCGGTGGATCCACGGGTCCCCGTCCGCGAAGCACAACACGGACCCGGACATCCAGGTCCACGCGTACGACGAGCACACCGTCATCCTGCGGCAGAACAAGGCGGTCGACTACGAGGCGCCGTTCCTGTTCCTGCTGTTCGGGGGCGAGCGGGCGGTCCTGATCGACACCGGGGCCACCGCCTCCGCCGCGTACTTCCCGCTGCGCACCGTGGTCGACGGACTCATCGACCAGTGGCTCGCCGACCACCCCCGCGACGGCTACGGACTGCTCGTCCTGCACACCCACCCGCACGGCGACCACGTCGCGGGCGACGGGCAGTTCGCCGACCGGCCCGCGACGACCCTGGTCGGCGCCGACCCGGCCACGGCCTGGCCGTACTTCGGCTTCGACCAGGACCCGGACGCCGTCGCGCGGGTGGACCTGGGCGGCGGCCGGGTGCTCGAATGCCTGGCCACCCCGGGCCACCACCCGGCGGCCGTCACCTACTACGACCCGTGGACGGGCCTGCTGCTCACCGGCGACACCGTCTACCCGGGCCGCCTCTACATCGACGACTGGCCGGCCTTCACCCGCACCGTCGACCGGCTGATCGACTTCGCCGAACGCCGCCCGGTGACGCACCTGCTCGGCTGCCACATCGAGATGACCCGCACCCCCGGCGTCGACTACCCCATCCGCACGACCCACCAACCCGACGAGCCGCCCCTGCAGCTGACCGTCGGACACCTCCGGGCCATCCGCACCGCACTCGCCGACCTCGGCGACCGACCGCGCCGGCACGCCCTGCCCGACCTGATCCTCTGGCCGAGCGCCTGAGCCCGGAAGGCCGCGTCCAACGAACTGACGCCGCACCCCGCGATCGCGGGGTGCGGCGTGGCTGTTCAGTCGGCGGGGGGTGGTGCCGGCGCCTCCCGGGGGAGGCGGGTGGTGAGGAGGGTGCCGGCGGCGACCAGGGCGGCGGTGAGCAGAAGGGCGAGGCGGTAGGGGCCGGGTGAGCCGCCGTCGGTGTCCAGGGCGCCGATGAGGGCGGCGGTGGCGGCGATGCCGAGGGCGCCGCCGAGGGTGCGGACGATGGTGAACAGGCCCATGGCGCGGCCCATCGCGGGCCCGGGGACGTCGGCGAAGCCGGCGATCTGGACGGTGAGCACGGCGGTGCCCAGGACGAGCCCGACCGCGAACATCAACGCCCGTACGGCCCAGGGGTTCTCGGCGAAGCCGAGGGCGGCCAGGACGAGGGCGGCGAGCAGCAGCGCGGGCAGCGCGAGGCGGCGGGGACCGAACCGGGGCAGCAGGCGGTCGACCACCTGGGAGGCGGCCATCAGGCCGATCGCCTCGGGGAAGACGCTCAGCCCGGCGTCGAGGGCCGAGGCCCCGAGGGCGGCCTGGTAGAGCAGCGGGAGGACGAACAGGGCGCCCATCAGGCCGGCCGAGGTGAGCAGGGCCAGCCAGGTGGCGGTGCCGAAGGCGCGGTCGGCGAGCTGCCGCAGGTCCACCAGTGGTTCGGCGGAGCGGAGTTGGTGGCGCACGGCGATGACGAGCAGGAGGAGACCGGCCACGCCGCTGAGCGCCACTCCCGGCGAGGACCAGCCGTGCGCCGGGCCGAAGCCGAGCGCGTAGGTGAGCAGTCCGAGGCCGGGGGTGGCGAGCAGGAAGCCGGTGGTGTCGAAGCGGCCGGCCGGGGGCTCGTCCGCCGCGCGCAGGCCGATGAGCCCGGTCACGACGGCCGCGACCCCGACCGGCACGTTGACCAGGAACAGCCAGTGCCAGGAGAGGTGTTCGGTCAGGAGGCCGCCGAGCGGCGGGCCGAGGGCGGGCATCAGGGCGGTCGGGACGATCAGGATCCGGCCCAGGCCGGCCCGCTCGTGCGGGGCGAAGGCCCGGAACAGCAGGGTCATCCCGACGGGGGTGAGCAGCCCGCCGGCCACGCCCTGGACGGCCCGCGCGGCGGCGAGCGAGCCGAGGCCGGGCGCGGCGGCGCACAGGGCGGAGGCGAGGGTGAACGCGGCCAGGGAGCCGAGGAAGACCCGTTTCACGCCGAACCGGTCGCCGAGCCAGCCCGCCACCGGCAGGCCGACGGCGAGGCCGACCAGGAAGGCCGTCTCGACGGCGTTGGCGGCCGAGACGGGCCGCCCGAAGTCCTCGGCGATGGTGAACAGCGCGGGGTTGACGATGGTCGAATCCAGGCCGTTCATGCACATCGCGGCGGTGTAGACCACGACCACCGCGGCGCGCCCCGCGAGCAGGGGGCGCGCCGGGGCGGCCTCGACGGCCGGAGGGGTCACAGGTCGGTCCAGTGGGCGGTGATCCACTGCACGGCGTCGGCGCGCTCGCACGGGCCGTGGGAGACGTTCCAGCCGGCCGGGACGGCGGCGAAGGCCGGCCAGAGCGAGTGCTGGCCCTGGTCGTTGACGAGGGCGAGGAACTCGCCGTCGCCGTCGAAGGGGTTGGCGGGGGCGTCACTCATCGGAGGACTTCTCCAGGTGGTCGGTGATCACACGGGCGATGTGCGCGATCGGGGCGGGCAGGGTCATGTCCTTGTGCGAGCAGGCGACGTCGGTGTTGTCGATGCGGCCGGACACGTACGGGGTCCAGAGTTCGGGCACCAGGGTCTCGTCGATGGTGTCGACGGTGGCGCGGAAGAACAGCACGTCGCCGTCGAAGGGGCGGTGGTCGTGGCCCCGGACGAGGTGGTTGGTGTTGAGGTAGATCCGGTTGAGGGCGGCCACGGTGGCGTCGTCGAGTCCGGCGAGCGGGCTGCCCTCGCGGCGCAGCAGCTCGGTGACGGCGGCGAGTTCGAGCGGCCGCCCGGCGAGGTCCTCGGGGCCGTAGCCGCCCATGGTGAGCAGCGCCTCCAGCGCCTCGGCCTG
Source organism: Kitasatospora sp. NPDC043950 (assembly GCF_056435345.1). NCBI lineage: Bacteria > Bacillati > Actinomycetota > Actinomycetes > Kitasatosporales > Streptomycetaceae > Kitasatospora > Kitasatospora sp. NPDC043950. The sequence goes on along the minus strand of NZ_JBWKER010000020.1, from coordinate 42,060 downwards.
GTCGGGGACGGGCAGGTCGCGGAAGCCCTCGGCGGGGTAGGCGTCCAGGATCGCGAGCAACTCGACGGCGTGGCCGAGGTCCTGGAGCCGGACGGCGACGGCGTGCGCGATGATCCCGCCGGTGGACCAGCCGAGCAGCCGGTACGGGCCCTCGGGCTGGACCTCGCGCAGCCGGTCGACGTAGTGCGCGGCCAGCTCGTCCAGGGTCTGCGGCAGGGGCCGGGCCGCCGTGGCCGCGCCGACGCCCTGGGCCTGGAGGCCGTAGATCGGCAGGTCGGCGGGCAGGTGGCGGATCAGGCCGGTGTAGCACCAGCTGAGGCCGCCGGCGGGGTGGACGGCGAACAGCGGGGTACGGCGTCCGGGCGCGGCGGGCCGCAGCGGGAGCAGGACGTCCAGCGCGTCGGCGCTCTGCGAGCCGGCCGCCAGGGCCGTGTCGAGGGCGGCGACGGTGGGCGACTGGAACAGGGTGCCGATGCCGACGTCCAGGCCGAGCAGTTCGCGGATCCGCCCGGCGAGGCGGACGACCAGCAGCGAGTGGCCGCCAAGGGCGAAGAAGTCGTCGTCGACGCCGACCGCCGCGACGCCCAGCACCTCGGCGAAGAGTTCGCACAGCTGCTGTTCGCGCGGGGTGCGCGGCGGGCGTCCGGCGCCGGTGGCGGGCGCGTCGGGGGCCGGCAGGGCGCGGCGGTCGAGCTTGCCGTTGGCGGTGAGCGGCAGCCGATCGAGCAGGACGACGGCGGAGGGCACCATGTGGGCGGGCAGTCCGGCGGCGGCGTGGGCGCGCAGGTCCTCGGGGGTGGGGGCGGCGACGGCGCTCGGGTCCTCGGGGCTCGCCGTGGTGACCGCGTAGCCGACCAGTCGCTTGTCGCCCGGGGCGTCCTCGCGGACGACCACGGCGGCGTCGGCGACGCCCGGGTGGGCGGCCAGCACGGCCTCGATCTCGCCGAGTTCGATCCGGAAGCCGCGCAGCTTCACCTGCTGGTCGGCGCGGCCGAAGTACTCCAGGACGCCGTCGGCGCGGCGGCGGGCGAGGTCGCCGGAGCGGTACATCCGGGTGCCGCGTTCGCCGAACAGTTCGGCGTACGGGTCGGCGACGAAGCGTCCGGCGGTGAGGTCGGGGCGGCCGAGGTAGCCGCGGGCCAGGCCGGCCCCGGCGACGTACATCTCGCCGGTGACGCCGGGCGGGACGGGCTGGAGGTGCTGGTCCAGGACGTAGACCCGCAGGTCGGGGATGTTGACGCCGATGGTGCTGCTGCTTCCGGCGGCGGCGGTGGCCCGGTCGAGGGCGATGTAGGAGACGTGCACGGTGGTCTCGGTGATGCCGTACATGTTGACCAGGGTGGGCGCGTCCTCCGGGTGGCGGGCGTACCAGTCGTCGAGCCGGGCCAGTTCGAGCGCCTCGCCGCCGAACACCACGTAGCGCAGGGCGAGTTCGGATCCGGGGCGGTCCCGGTCGGCGGCGCTGAGCTGGTAGAAGGCGGACGGGGTCTGGTTGAGCACGGTGACGCGTTCGCGGGCGAGCAGGTCGAGGAAGGCCGCCGGGTCGCGACTGACCAGGTGCGGGACGACGACCAGGCGGCCTCCGTGCAGCAGGGCCCCCCACAGCTCCCAGACGGAGAAGTCGAAGGCGTAGGAGTGGAAGAGGGTCCAGACGTCGTCGGCGCCGAAGCCGAACCAGCGGTCGGTGGAGCTGAACAGCCGGACCACGTTGTGGTGGGTGACGGGGACGCCCTTGGGGCGGCCGGTGGAGCCGGAGGTGTAGATGACGTAGGCGGTGTCCTCGGCGCGCAGCGGGCGGGTGCGCTCGTGCTGGGCCAGCGGGGTGGCCGGGTGGGTGGCCGACTCCCGTCCGTCGACGAGCAGTTGGGGCACCTGGTGGGCGGGCAGCCGGGGCGCGGTGGCGCGGTCGGTGAGCAGGGCGGCGGGGGCGGCGTCGGCCAGCATGTAGGCGAGGCGGTCGGCCGGGTAGTCGGGGTCGAGCGGCAGGTAGGCGGCGCCGGACTTGGCCACCGCGAGGAGGGCGACGACGAGTTCGAGCGAGCGCGGCAGGGCGAGGGCGACGATGGTGCCGGGGCCGATGCCGTTGGCGGCCAGCAGCCGGGCCAAGCAGTCGGCGCGGGCGGCGAGTTCGGTGTAGTCGAGCTGCTCGTCACCGCAACTGACGGCGACGGCCCGCGGGTTGGCGGCTGCGGCGGCCTCGAACAGCTCGGCCAGGGTGGCGTCCGGGGCCGAGGCGTGCGGGGCCGACGTGTGCGGGGCCGAAGTGTGCGGAGCCGACGTGTGCGGAGCCGACGTGTGCGGGGTGCCGTTCCACTCGACCAGGGCGCGCAGCCGCTCCTCCTCGCCAATCAGCGGGAGCCGGCCGATCGCGGTGTCGGGGGCGGTGGCGGCGGCGGCGAGCAGCCGGGCGAGGCGGGTGGCGAGCCCTTCGACGGTGGCGGCGTCGAAGAGGTCGGTGCGGTACTCCAGGAAGCCGCCGATGCCGCCGTCGGGGAGCTCGCCCGCGTTGAGGGTGAGGTCGAACTTGGCGGTGCCGCTGGGGACGGCGGCGATCCGGGCGGTGAGGCCGCCGCCCAGCGGGTGGGGCTCGTCGGGGCGGCTCTGCCAGGCGAGCATCACCTGGAACAGCGGGTGGCGGGCGAGGGAGCGCGGCGGGTTGAGCTCCTCGACCAGGCGGTCGAAGGGCAGGTCGGCGTACTCGTGGGCGGCGAGGACGGTGCCTCTGACCTTGCCGAGCAGCTCGCGGAAGGTCGGGGCGCCCGAGGTGTCGGTGCGCAGGACCACGGAGTTGACGAAGTAGCCGACCAGGTCGGCGGTCTCGGGGTCGTCGCGGCCGGCGACCGGGGTGCCGACGGGGATGTCGGTGCCGCAGCCGTGCCGGGTGAGCAGGGCGGCGAGTCCGGCCTGGACGGCCATGAAGACGGTGCCGCCGGCCGCCCGGGCGAGCGCGGCGAGGGCGGCGTGGGCCTCGGCGTCGAGGGCGAAGGGCACGGTGGCGCCGTGGTGGCCGGCGACGGCGGGGCGCGGGCGGTCGGTGGGCAGTTCCAGCTGGTCGGGCAGGCCGGCCAGGGCGGTGCGCCAGTACTCCGACTGCCGCGCGGCGAGCGGGCTGGGCGCCTCGGCGGTGCCGAGCAGCTGCCGCTGCCAGGCCGCGTGGTCGGCGAACTGCACGGCGGGCGCCGGGAGTTCCGGTGCGCGGCCGGCCAGCCGGGCGGTGTAGGCGGCGGACAGGTCGCGGACCAGCGGGGTGGTGGAGGCGCCGTCGCTCGCGATGTGGTGGAGCAGCAGGAGCAGGGTGTGTTCGGCCGGGCCGTGGGTGAACAGGGTGGCGCGCAGCGGCGGCCGGCCGGTGAGGTCGAAGGCGTGCCGGACGGCTTCGGCGAGCTCGGTGCCGTCGTGCAGTGCGACGGGCTCGGCGGGCAGCACCCGCTGGTACGGCGTGCCGTCCGGTTCCTCGCCGTAGACCGTGCGCAGCACCTCGTGCCGGGCGGCGAGGTCGCCGAGGGCGAGGGTGAGGGCGGTCCGGTCGAGCGGGCCGGTGAGGGTGAGGGCGAGCGGGATGTTGTAGGTGGGGCTGGGGCCCTGGAGCCGGTGCAGGAACCACAGGCCGCGCTGGGCGGGTGACAGCGGCATCCGGTCGGTGCGCGGCACGGGCACCAGCGCGGGGCGGGTCTCGGGCTCGCCGCCGGGGTGCGCGTCGAGCAGGGCGGCGAGCGCGGCCGGGGTCGGGTGGCGGAAGACGTCGGCGAACCCGACGGCGGCGGCGAAGGTCTCGCGCAGCCGGGCCGCGAGGCGGCCGGCCAGCAGCGAGTGGCCGCCGAGGTCGAAGAAGGAGGTGTCCCGCCCGGGTGCCTGCGGCAGGTCGAGGACGTCGGCGAACAGCCCGCAGACCAGTTCCTCCTGCGGCGTGGCCGGGGCCGTGCCGGGCTCGGCGGCGGCGGGCTCGGGCAGGGCGCGGTGGTCGAGCTTGTCGTGGGCGGTGCGCGGCAGTTCGTCGAGGACCAGGACGGCGGCCGGGACCATGTGTCCGGGCAGCCGGGCGGCGAGGGCGGCCCGCAGCGCGGCCGGGTCGAGGGCGACGCGGGGGGCGGGGGCGGGGGCGGGTTCGGCGGTGTCCTCCAGCTTGGCCTCGGACTCGGAGACCGCCTCGGAAACCGCCTCGGAGGCTGCCTCGGGAGCCGCCTCGGAGAGCACCTCGGGCACGACGTAGCCGAGCAGCCGCTTGCCCTGCGGACCGGAGCGGGCGATCACCACGGCCTGGGCGACGCCCGGCAGTTGGGCGAGGACGGCGGCGATCTCGCCGGGCTCGATCCGGAAGCCGCGGATCTTCACCTGGTCGTCGGCGCGGCCGAGGAATTCCAGGGTGCCGTCCGGTCGGCGGCGGGCGAGGTCGCCGGTGCGGTACATCCGGTCGCCGGGCGGGCCGAACGGGTCGGCGAGGAAGCGTTCGGCGGTGAGGTCGGGGCGGCCGAGGTAGCCGCGGGCCAGGCAGGCCCCGGCGACGTACAGTTCGCCGGCGACGCCGTCGGGCGCGGGGCGCAGCGAGCCGTCGAGGACGTAGGCGCGGGAGCCGCGCACCACCCGGCCGACCGGGGCGCCGTCCGGGCCGGGCGTCCAGGCGTAGGCGTCGACGGTGGTCTCGGTCGGGCCGTAGAGGTCGATCGGGTGCAGGCCGGGTGCGGCGGTGAGGCGCTGCCAGAGGGCGGGCGGGGTGGCCTCGCCGCCGACCGCGATGACCGCCGGGCGGTGCCACTCCTCGTCCAGGATGCCTTCGGAGAGCAGGACTTCGAGGTAGGAGGGGGTGACGTCGAGGTAGTCGACGCGTTCCCGGTGCAGGTGGCCGGCCAGGGCGGCCGGGTCGCGGTAGGTGGCGTCGTCGAGCAGGTGCAGCTCGTGGCCGTGGACCATCCACAGCACCGGGTCCCAGGAGGCGTCGAAGGCGAACGAGGCGCTGTGGGCGACGCGCAGGCGCTCGCGGCCGGTGCGGCGCACGGCCGGGGCGATGTGGTCCTCGCCGTGGCCCGCGTACAGGTTGGCCAGCGAGGCGTGGGTGACGACGACGCCCTTGGGGCGGCCGGTGGAGCCGGAGGTGTGCAGCACGTAGGCGGCGTGGTGGGGCCGGGGGGCCGGGGGTGCGGTGGCGGGCTCGGCGTCCGCGTCCCCGGGAAGAACGGCGGGCAGGCCGGCCGGCAGGTCCAGTTGGGCGAGGGCCTCGGCGGTGCCGACCGCGCAGACCGGGCGGGCGTCGTCCAGGACGGCGGCCAGGCGCTGCCGGGGGTGCGCGAGGTCGAGGGAGACGCAGGCGCCGCCGGCCTTGAGCACGCCGAGCATCGCGATCAGGGTGTCCACACCGCGCGGCAGGGCGAGCGCGACCGGCGCACCGGCGCGCACGCCGAGGGCGTTCAGGCGGTGGCCGAGGCGGTTGGCGGCGGCGTCCAACTCGGCGAAGGTGAGGGCGACTTTGCCGCTGCGGACGGCGACGGCGGCCGGGGTGCGGGCGGCCTGCGCGGCGAACAGCTCGGGCAGCGTCCGGTCGAGCGGCGGCTCCGTGCGGCCGGCGGTGGCGCGCCGCAGGCCGTCCGGGTCGAGCAGGTCGATCCGGGCGATGGGCGTCTGCGGGGCGGTGAGCAGCAGGTCGGCGAGGGCGTCGAGGTAGCGCAGCAGCCCGTCGCGGTGGGCCGCGAGTGAGGCGGTGTCGTGGCGGGCGGGGTCGGCGTCCAGGACGAGGCGCAGCGCGCCGCCGGGGGCGGGCGAGACGCCGACGGCGAGGTCGTCGACGGGCCCGGCGGCGAGGTTGCGGACGACGCCGGGCAGGCCGGCCAGGTCGAGATCGCCCTCGAAGGCCTTGATGTTGACCATCGGGCCGAACAGGGCGCGCCGCTCGCCGATCAGCCCGAGGTCGCGGCGCAGGTCCTCCAGGGGGTAGCGCTGGTGGCGGCGGACGGCGCGCAGTTCGCGGACCACCCGGCGCAGCAGCGCCTCGGCGCTGTCGGCGGGACGGACGGCCAGGCGCAGCGGGAGGACGTTGGCGGCGGCGACGGGGGTGCGCAGGGCGGCCGGTCCGCGGCGGTTGGCGAGCGGCAGGCCGAGCACGACGTCCTCGGTGCCGGCCAGGCGGTGTAGGTAGCCGGCGGTGGCGGCGAGGAGCAGTTCGGCCCAGGTGGCGCGGGCGGTGGCGGCGGCGCGCTCCAGCCGGTCGCGGGTGCCGGCGGGCAGCTCGGCGGTGAGGCGCAGGGGGGCCTGGGCCGGGGTTGCGGACAGTGCGGGCGCCGGGCTGCCCGGCAGGGTCGCCGGGGTGTCGGCTCCGGCCAGGCGGTCGGCCCAGTAGGCGCGGTCGGCCGGGTACTCCTCGCCGTCCCGGTAGGCGGCCTCCTCGGCGGCGACCTCGGCGAGGGTGGCGAACGGGCGTGCGGCGGGCTCGGTGCCGGTGGCGTGCGCGGTGTACAGCTCGGCGAGGCGCTCGCCGAGGAGGTTCAACGCGTAGGCGTCGACGGCGAGATGGTGGATCCGCCGGTACCACTGGTACCGGTCTTCGGCGAGGCGGATCAGCGCGTGGGTGAACAGCGGGCCCTCGGCGAGGTCGGCCGGGCGGGCGAGGTCGGCGCGCATCCAGGCCTCGGCCTCGGCGGCCGGGTCGTGCGCGGCGCGCAGGTCGAGGTGGTGCAGCGGCCAGCGGCGGCCGGGGCGCGGCTGCTGGCGGGGCGTGCCGTCCGGGCCGGTGACGACGACGGCGCTCAGTGCCTCGGCCTCGTCGACCGCCTGCCGCAGCGCGTCCTCGAACCGGGCCTCGTCGAGCGGGCCGGTGATCTCGACGGCGTCGCCGGTGTTGTAGACCGGGCTGTCGGGGTCGAGTGACTGCGCGTACCAGATGGCGGCCTGGGCGGCGAGCAGCGGGACATCGACGGCCTGGGTTTCGACGGCAGGCATGGTTCGGGGTGCTCCTCGGGGTCCGGCGAACGAAACGCCTAGTTAGGTTAGCCTAATCTAACCTCATATGATCTGGTCAACGGCCCCCCAGCGCGGGGGCCCTGACATCACGGAGGCGCCGCCCATGCCCCTGACCGCGACCAAACAGGCCGTCCACGAACGCGTCCACACGCACCGCGCGGAACTGCTCGCGCTCAGCCACCGCATCCACGCCCACCCCGAGACCGCGTTCGAGGAGCACCGCGCGGCCGCCTGGTGCGCCGAACTCCTACGCGCCCACGGCTACGCCGTCACCGCGCCCGCGCACGGACTGGACACCGCGTTCACCGCTAGCCTCGGCAACGGGCCGGTCACCGTCGCACTCGTCTGCGAGTACGACGCGCTGCCCGGCCTCGGGCACGCCTGCGGGCACAACCTGATCGCCGCCGCCGGCCTCGGCGCGGCACTCGGCCTCGCCCCGTACGCCGACCAACTCGGGCTCACCGTACGGGTGATCGGCGCGCCGGCCGAAGAGCGCGGAGCCGGAAAGGCGCTACTGCTGGAGGCGGGCGCCTTCGACGGCGTGGACGCGGCGATGATGGTGCACCCCTGCCCGGTCGAGGTCGCCGACTTCCGCTCCTTCGCGCTCGGCACCCTCTCCGTCCGCTACACCGGCCGCGCCGCCCACTCGAGCCTCAACCCGCACCAGGGCCGCAACGCCGCCGACGCCCTCACCGTCGCCCAGGTCGCCCTCGGGCTGCTGCGCCAGCACCTGCCGCCGCAGTGGCGGGTGCACGGCATCACCACGGCCGCCGGCACCGCGCCCAACCTGATCCCCGACAGCGCGAGCGCGGAGTACGAGATCCGCGCCTCGGCGGCCGAGGACCTCGCGCAGTTGCGGGCCCGGGTCGAGGACTGCTTCCGGGCCGGGGCGCTCGCCACCGGCTGCGAGGTGACGCTCGACCGGCCCGAACCGGACTACCTGGACATGCGCTCCGACCCCGCCCTGCTCGCCCTCTGGCGGGCCAACGCGGCGGCGCTCGGCCGACCGGAACCGGTCGAGAGCGGGCCGTTCGCGTGCACCGACATGGGGAACGTCTCCCACGCCGTGCCCGCCATCCACCCGGTGCTGGACATCACCGGCGGTGCCTGCGCCCCGCACGAGGCCGCGTTCGCCGAGGCCGCGGTAGGGGCGGAGGCCGACCGGGCAGTGCTGGACGGCGCGGTCGCCATGGCCTGGACGGCGGCCGACCTGGCGGCGAACGCCTGACAGCCGACGCCTGGCGACCGACGGCCGCCGATCGACGACTGACAGGTGACAACTTTCAGATAACAGCTTTCATCATCTGTTATCTGAAAGTTGTTCGCTGAACGTTGTCATCTGTTCGCCGCCCTCGCCCCGCCCCCGTCAGCCGCCCAGCAGCGCCGCCGACGACGCCCGCACCGCCGTGACGCCCAGCTCCCTCACCAGCTCCCCGACCTCGCCCGACCGCTGCGGGTCGGCCAGCACCACGGCGGCGCCGGTCCGCAGCGGCCAGAGGAACTCCCAGAGCGGCAGGCCCAGTTGCAGCACCCGGTCACCCGGGCCGAGCGGGTGGGCCGCCTGGAGCTCGCGCACCCGGCGGTCGGCCTCGGCGTGGGTGAGCCGGACGGCGTCCGGTCGCCCGCCCGGGCCGTACCCGACGCAGAGCAGGTGCTGCGGCGTGAGCGCCCGGGGCGGGTCGGTGGCCAGCTCGCCGTCCACGTCCAGCCCGGCCAGCGCCTCCGGCACCCCCTCCCCCAGCACGCAGACCGGCGCGGTCTCCGCGAGCAGCCGCTCCCGGCGCCCGGGTGCGTCCGCCGGGTCCAGCGGCAGGTACGCCGCGCCGGACTTGGCCACCGCGAGCAGCGCGGTCAGCAGCTGCGCCGGGTGGCGGGCCGGCGCCAGGCCGACCACCGCCCCCGGCCGGGCGCCGCGCGCGGCCAGGGCGCGCGCCAGCCGGTTGGCCGCGGCGTTCAGGTCCCGGTACGTGACGGCCGCGCCGCCCGCGAGCAGCACGGCGGGGGCGTCCGGGGTCCGGGCGGCCTGCGCCTCGACCGGCCCCACGACGGTGGTCGGCGGGTACTTCGCCGCCCGGTCCGTGTGCGGGGGCGCCTGCGGCCCGGCGGCCTCCAGCAGCACGGTCTCCATCAGGCCGCGCCGAGCAGTGCGGCCCAGGCCTCGACGGCCGGGCGCTCGGCCAGTTGCACGAACGCCACCTCGGCGCCCTCGGCCCGCCAGCGCTCGGCGAGCGCCATCAGCCGGACCGAGTCCAGGCCCCAGTCGGCGAGGTTCTCGTCCAGCGGGACGTCCGCCGGGTCCTCGCCGAGCAGGTCGGCGACCTCGGCCCGGATCCGCTCCACGGTGAAGGCCATGCCCGTCACTTCCCTTCCAGCATCGCCAGGACGGCGTCGGTGGTGGTGACCTGCCCGCAGCGGCCGGCCACCCAGGACAGCGCCGCGCGGTGCTCGTCCGGGCCGAAGTCGGCGACCGCGTCGGCCACCACGAAGGCCGGCAGGTCGCGCATCCAGGCGTCGCAGGCGGTGGCCTGCACCCCGATGTGCGCGTACACGCCGGTGATCACCAGCTGGTCCCGGCCCTGTTCGCGCAGCAGCCGGTCCAGATCGGTGCGCACGAAGGCGCTGTACTTCCACTTGGTGAGCAGCGTGTCGCCCGGTGCGGGGGCGACGGCGTCGGCGATCGCCGTCGCGCGAGGGTCGTCCGGGATGCCCGGGCCCCAGAAGTCCTGCTGGAGGCCGCGTTCGGCCGGGCTCTGCCCGCCGGGCTGGGCCGAGTAGAGCACCGGTATGCCGTGGGCGCGCGCCGCCTCGGCCAACCGGCCGACGTTCCCGAGGAGTTCGGGCACCGGCGCGGCGGCGGCGTCGAAGGCGTCCAGGAAGTGGTTCTGCAGGTCGTGCACCAGCAGCACGGCGCGGTCCGGGTCGACCGTCCACTCGACCCGGTTGGCGGGCAGTTCGGTGGCGGCGGGCAGGGGATAGGAGGGAATGCGGGGCAGGCCCACGGTGGTCTTTCCTTCAGTGAGTAGGGAGTGCGGCCGCGATGGCGGCGCGCAGGTCCTTCTTGCTGACCTTGCCGATCCCGGTGGCGGGGAAGGCGTCGACGAACTCGACCCGGTCCGGCACCTTGTACTCGGCCAGTCCGCGCTGCCGTACGAAGCGCTTCAACTCGATGCTCTTCGGCGGCTGTTCGCGATGCTCGGTACGCAGGACGACGTAGGCGCAGGTGCGTTCGCCGAGGTAGGGGTCGGGCATCGACACCACCGCCGCGTCGTGCACGGCGGGGTGGGCGAGCAGGTGGTTCTCGATCTCCTCGGCGGCGACCTTCTCGCCGCCCCGGTTGATCTGGTCCTTGGCCCGGCCCTCGACCACCAGGTGGCCGGTCGGGGTGCGGCGGACGAGGTCGCCGGTGCGGTAGAAGCCCTCGGCCGTGAAGGAGTTGGCGTTGTGCTCGGGCGCGTTCCAGTAGCCGCGGATGGTGTACGGGCCGCGGGTGAGCAGGTGGCCGGTGGCGCCGTCGGGCAGGTCCCGGTCCTGGTCGTCGACCACCCGGACCTCGTCGTCGGGGGAGATCGGCCGGCCCTGGGTGGTGGTGATCAGCTCCTCCGGGTCGTCCAGGCGGGTGTAGTTGACCAGCCCCTCCGCCATCCCGAACACCTGCTGAAGCGTGCAGCCGAGCACCGGGCCCACCCTCCGGGCAGCCTCGGCGCTGAACTTGGCACCGCCGACCAGCAGCACCTCCAGGCTGTCCAGGTCCCCCGCGCCGGGGCCGCCCGCGTCGCGCTCGGCGGCGTCCAGCCAGAGCAGGGCCAGCGGCGGCACCAGCCCGGTGATGGTCACGCCCTCGCGCTCGATCAGCGGGAAGGCCGTCTCCGGGTTGGGCCGCGGGCACAGCACCACCCGGCCGCCCGCGTACAGCGTGCCGAGCGAACCGGGCGAGCTGAGCGGGAAGTTGTGGGCGGCGGGCAGCGCGCACAGGTAGACGCTGTCCTCGTCGAGCGCGCACAGCTCGACCGAGCCGCGCAGCGAGTAGATGTAGTCGTCGTGGGTGCGCGGGATCAGCTTGGGCACGCCGGTGCTGCCGCCGGAGAGCTGGAGGAAGGCGACGCTCCCGGGCTCCGGCTCCTCGACCGGCCCGGGCCCGTCGCAGGGCACGTCCGCCAGCCGGAGGTGCTCGCCCGGGTCGTCCCCGGCCACCAGGACCAGCCGCAGCGCCGGGCTCTCCGCCTTGACCCGGGAGGCCAGTTCGCGGTAGTCGAAGCCGTTGTCGACGGCCGCGACGACGTAGCCGGCCGCCCCGGTGAAGGAGCAGAAGTAGCCGATCTCGGTGGCGCGGTGGGCGGGCAGCGCGAAGACCGGCAGCGCGCCGATCCGGAACAGCGCGAAGACCACCTCGAAGAACTCGGCCACGTTGGGCAGTTGGACCACCACGCGGTCGCCGCGCCCGATCCCCCGGGCGAGCAGCCCGGCGGCCATCCGGTCGGCGCGGCGGTCGAGTTCGGCGTACGTCCAGCGCCGCCCCTCCCCCGCCGGGTCGACGATCGCGATCCGCTCGCCGTGCGCGGCGGCGCGCTCGCGCAGCATTCGCCCGAAGGTCTCGCCGCGCCAGTACCCGGCGGCCCGGTAGCGCTCGGCGAACTCGGCGGGGTACGGGGTGAAGGCGGACTCCTGAGCGGAGGTCCGGTCCACAACGGCGGACTGGTTCTGCGTCAGAAAGCTCTCCATCGCCGTCACTGCGACACCCCCGCGGCGTCCAGGAAGGTGCGGAACTTGGCACTGGTCTCGGCGAGTTCGTCCTCGGGCCGGGACCGGTCGACGACGCCCGCACCCGCGTACACCCGCAGGGTCCGCTCGTCCGCCTCCGCGCAGCGGATGGTGACCACCCACTCGCCGTCGCCGTCCGCGTCACCCCAGCCGACCATGCCGGTGTACAGGCCCCGGTCGAAGGGCTCGACCTCGCCGATCACCCGCCGGGCGACGGCCGTCGGCGTGCCGCAGACCGCCGGGGTCGGGTGCAGGACGGTGGCCAACTCCAGGGCGGAGACCGCCGGATCGGCCAGTTCGCCGGTGATGGTGGTGGCCAGGTGCCACATCGCGGCGGTGCGCACCAGGGTCGGCCGCGCCGGCACGTCCAGGGTGCGGCAGTACGGCGCCAGCGCGGCGCGGATCGCGTCCACCACGACGGCGTGCTCGTGCAGGTCCTTGGGCGATTCCAGCAGCGCGGCGGCGCGCCGGACGTCCTCGCCGAGGTCGGCGCTGCGCGGCACCGAACCGGCCAGCGGGTTGGCCAGGACGGCCGTTCCGCGCCGGGAGAGCAGGAGTTCGGGGCTGGCCCCGATCAGCGTCCGCCCGCCGCCGGCGGGGACGGCGAAGGTGTAGCCGCCCGGGTCACGGCGGCCGAGCCGCTGGAGGATCGCGGGCAGGTCCAGCGGGCGGTCGGCGCTCAGCTCCAGCGTGCGGGCCAGCACGACCTTGCTCAACTCGCCGCCGCGCAGCCGCTCGACGGCCGCCGCGACGCCCGCGCCGTACGCGGCCGGCTCGGGGATCGGACGCACCTGCCAGTCGACCACCTCGGCCGGCGGCGCGGGCAGCGCGATCAGTGGGTCGTCGCGCAGCGCCCCGGCTCTGCGGACTCTCTCGGGGACGGCGAGTTCGACCCGGCTGTCGTGGTCGAACGCCACCGCGCCGACCACCAGCGGCCGTTCGACCCCGGCGCGACGGGCCTCGGCCAGCGTCGCGGCGACCCGGACGGGCAGCGGGCGCCCGTCCTGCGGGACCCGGGCGTGCACCCCGGCGGTGAGCAGGGTGCGGGTCGGCGAGGCGAAGAACGCCTCGTCGGCCGCGGCCCGGTACTGGCCGAGCAGGCCGCTGGCCGCGCCGATGACGGCGTGGTCGGGGGCCGGGGCGGAAGGGTCTGCGGGCCCGGCGGGGGCCGGGGCAGCGGGGGCGGGAGCGGCGTGCTCGACGACACCCCCGGCGGGGGCGTGGTGCACCGTGGTCACCGTGAAGTCTCCAGTCTGGGACGGTCTGGACGGTCTGGACGTCGGGGTGGAAGGTCGGGGAAGGAAGTCAGGGCATGGCCGACGCCCGGGGGTTGCCCGGGGCGCGGAGGGAAGCTGCGAGGAAGGCGTGGGGACGGCGAGGGCGCTCAGGCGCGCAGGGTCGCGCCGCCGTCGACGTAGAGGTCGTGCATGGTGATGTGCCGGGCCCGGTCGGAGGCCAGGAAGACCACCGCCTCGGCGATGTCGGCGGGTGCGGCGATCCGCCCGAGCGGGATGCCGACCCGCCAGGCGCCCAAGTCGCCGTCGATGACCCGCCGTTCGGCGGCCTCGGCGTCCTCGCCCCAGAGCGCGCGCTGCATCCCGGTGTCGGTCGAGCCGGGCGAGACGATGTTGCACCGCACGCCGGAGCGGGCGAGTTCCAGCCCGAGGCAGCGGGTGAACATGGTGGCCGCCGCCTTGGACGCCGCGTACGCGGCCATGCCGGCGCGCGGCACCCCGGCGGCGTTGGAGCCGACGGTGACCACGGCGCCGCGGCCGCGGTCGGCCATCCGGCGGCCGACCGCGCGGCCGGTGTGGAAGACGCCGGTGGTGTTGACCGCGAAGGTCTCCGCCCAGTCCTGGTCGGTGAGTTCGACGACGGGTGCGGTGCGCAGGATCCCGGCGACGTTCACCAGCGTGGCGATCGGCCCGAGTTGGCGCTCGATCAGGTCGACCGTGTCGTCCACCGCCCGGCCGTCGGCGACGTCCAGGACGTACGGGTGCACGGCGGGCGACTCCGCCGCGAGGGCGGCGAGCGGGCCGGGGTTGCGGTCCACCGCGGCGACGACGGCACCCTCGGCGACGAGCGCCCGGGCCACGGCCGCACCGATGCCCTGCCCGGCCCCGGTGACCATCGCGACGGCACCGGCGAATTCGGACTTTTGCACGGACATCCCCTCCGACCAGCAATATTAGGTAAGCCTAACCTAACACATATGTTCGGCTGCGCCGATGCCCTGTGCAGTCGTCAACTCACCGCCACCCTCTCGACTCCGGTCCGATCTCCGCCATTTCCGGGCACACCGGTACGAGACGTTTCGTCTCGCCGAGAGCATGGATCGAACCCCCCACGGCCGCGGTGCCGCGGCGACTGGAGGGCGGTGAACTGCCCGACGGCGACCGGGAGCTGAGGACGGCTACCGGTCGCTCACGAGAGGGCCACGGGCCCCCGGAGGCGACTCAGCCCGTCGCGCCCGTCGCGCCCGTCGCCGGAGCCGACGGGGCCGGAGCCGACGGAGCCGCCGGGGCCGGGGCGAGGCCGGTGCAGCCTCGGAGGGCGTCGCGGCGCTTGCGGGCCGCCTCGGCGGTGGCGCCGGTGGCCGGGACGGGGACGCCCTTGTCGTCGATGGTCGCCGGGGCGAAGGCCTCGCCGGTGACCTTGCCGTCGCGGGTGAGGGTGAGGGTGGTGACGCCGGTCTCGTTGGAGAAGGCGTAGTTGGAGGTGCCGTACCAGAGGAAGTTGCCGAAGCCGTAACCGATGTACGTGTTGCCGAGCATGCCCGAGCCGACCATGGTGTGGGCGTGGGTGCCGACCACGGCGGTGGCGCCGGCGGTGGCGAGCTTCTTGGCGATGGCGGTCTGCGGGCCGGTGGGGCAGGCCTTGCCCTCGTCGCCCCAGTGCAGGTAGACGAGGACGACGGGCGCCTGCTGCTTGGCCGCCTCGACCGCCTTGACCAGCGCGGGGACGTCCAGCGCGGAGGCGATGCCCGGCTTGTTGGCGCCGGCCCGCCACTTCTGGTTGGTGAGGTCCTCGACCTGGCTGGCGGCGACGACGGCGACCTTCACACCGCGCACGGTGGTGACGTACGGGGCGTACGCCTCCTTGGCGTTGCGGCCGACGCCGACGACCGGGATCGGCGAGGAGTCCTTGGCGGCGAGGGTGTCGGTGAGACCGTCGGCGCCGAAGTCGACGGCGTGGTTGTTGGCCATGGAGACGACGTCGACGCCGGAGTCCTTGAGCGCCGAGAGCGCCTCGGGCGAGGTGCGAAAGGTGTAGGTCTTCGGCTCGGGGGCGCCGCGCCCGGTGATCGCCGTCTCCAGGTTGAGGACGGACAGGTCGGCGTCGGCGAGCGTCCGGGAGAGCGGGCCGAGGGCCTGCTCCGGCGGCTGGACGGCGAGCCGGGCCTCGGTGCGGCCCTCGAAGTGGACGTCTCCGGCGAACGCGACGGTGATGCTGCCGTCGGGCCGGGGCGCGGCGTTCTTCCCGGCGGCGGTTCCGGACGGCGTCGCACCCGGGCTGGTGGACGCGCCCGCCGCCCCACCCGAGGAGGCCGCGGTCGAGCCGGGCGCGGCGGCCGGCGCCGGGGCGGGGTCGTCGGGCCCGCAGGCGGCGACGGCGGTCAGGCCGACGAACAGCGCGACGGCGGCCGCGGCACGGCGCATGAGTGTTTCCCCCCGGGTCGATCCAGAAGCGGTCAGCCTACGGCACGGGTTCCGCACCCATCCGCCTCGGTTCCGCAACATTCCGAGCACAACACCGGCGGGCCGGACACCCACCCCCGAACACCCACGGCCGGCCACCAGCCGCCGAACACCCACGGCCGGACCCCCACAGCCGGACACCAAAGGCTGGAGCACCGGGCGCCGAGGACTGAGCGCCGCCCCGGCGCGGTAGGAGATGCTGAACCGCCCCCGTCCGCCAGAGCCCGGAGCCGCACCCACCCCATGGACGACACCGATACCACCGCCTCCGCCGGCCCCGCCCCCACCGGCCGCCCACCGGCCGACTTCACCCCCGCCGAGCGCGCCCGTGGCCGCGCGCTGCGCCGCGCCCAGCTCCCCTGGGCACTGGGCGGTCGGCTGGCGGGCCTGGCGCTCACCCTGCTGCTCGGCCTGACCCCGGCCGGGGCCGGACTGGTCTCGGCCGTCGGCGGCTGGTTCGGCGGCTCCCGGACGGCCGGGGTGCTGGCGGGCGCGGCGGCCCTGGTGGTGCTCGGCCAGGCGTTGCAGCTGCCGTTCGGCGCCCGACTGCGGGTGGTCCGGGCCCGGTACGGGCTGGTGACGCAGGGCTGGGTCGGCTGGACGGTGGACGCGCTGCGCGGCCTGGGGCTGGCCCTCGTGCTGGTCCTTCCGCTCGCGCTCGGGCTGTTCGCGCTGACCGCCTGGTCGCCGCGGCACTGGTGGCTGCCGGCGGCGGGCGCGGCGGCGGTGCTGACGGCGGCGCTGTCCTTCCTGCACCCGCTGCTGATCGAGCCGGTGTTCAACCGCTTCACCCCGATGCCGCCGGGCCCGCTGCGCAGCGCCCTGCTGGCGCTGGCCGAGCGGGACGGCGTACGGGTGCGGGACGTCCTGGTGGCGGACGCCTCGCGGCGGACCACCGCGCTCAACGCGTACGTGTCGGGGCTGGGCGCGACCCGCCGGATCGTCGCGTACGACACGCTGCTGTCGACGGCCACGCCGCGCGAGGTGGAACTGGTGGTGGCGCACGAGCTGGGCCACGTGAAGCACCGGGACGTGCCGTTCGGCACCTTGCTGGGCGCGGTGGGCGCGGCCGCGGCGGTGGCCGTGCTGGGGGTGCTGGGCTCCTGGCGACCTCTGCTGTCGGCGGCGGGGGCGGCGGATGCGGCCGATCCGCGGGCGCTGCCGCTGCTGGCGGCGTGCGCGGCGCTGCTGGGGGCGCTGTCGGGGCCGGCCCAGTGCGCGGTGAGCCGCCGGATCGAGGCCAGGGCGGACCGGCATGCGCTCGAACTGACGTCGGACGCCGAGCAGTTCGTCGCGATGCAACGCAGACTGGCCGTGGCGAACGTCTCCGATGTCGACCCGCCGAGGGCGCTTGAGCTACTGTTCGCCACTCACCCGAGTGCGACCCGCCGGATTGCCGCCGCCCGCGCCTGGCAGGCCACTCAGGGACAGGGAGGCCCGGAGCGGCGCGCGAACCCGGGGGAATCCGTTGTATAGTGCAACAAATATCGAGGAGGTAGGAACGCCCGTGCCCGGCCGCCAGTCGTCCATCGACGCCATCCAGCGCGAGCTGACCGCCTTCGCCCGGCGCGCCCGGCACAAGGCCTCCCAGCTGCACCCCGACCTCTCCCTGGTCACCTACAGCATCCTCGACCTGATCACCGAGCGCGGCGGCTGTCGGGCCGCCGACGTGGCCGCCCACTTCATGCTCGACAAGTCGACCGTCAGCCGCCAGGTCACCGCCCTGGAGAAGCTCGGCCTGCTGCGGCGCGAGGCCGACCCGGACGACCAGCGCGGCCAGATCCTGCGCGCCACCGAGGCCGGGCTCGCCCTGCTGCAGGACGCCAACGAGCAGCGCCGGCTGGCCTTCACCGCCCGCTTCACCGACTGGTCCGACGAGGACGTCGCCCGCTTCGCCGCCTACCTGGCCCGCTACGGCGAAGAGGGCTGAGACCCCCTGTACGGGGTGCGCCCGGGGGCCTCCGGGGTGTACCCGAGGAGCGCCCGGGGTGCGCCCCACCGCCCCGACGGTGTACAGAGGAAAGGTGCCACTCCGGCAGCGTCCCCGTGACCCGCAGCCCCGCGACCGCCGCCGCCCCCGGCGGCCCGACCGCCGCGCGCTGACGGCGCTGTCGCTCGCGCTGATCGTCGTGATCACCGTCGTCGACATCCTCTCCCCCGCGCAGATCCACCTCGGCCCGCTGCTGATCGTCGCCCCCGCGCTCACCGCCTCCTACGCCGGCGCCCGGGCCACCGCCGGCGTCGCCCTGCTGGCCCTCGCCGCGCTCACCGTCATCGGCATCACCCGGGACGGCCTCACCAGCGCCAACATCGAGACCCAGCTGGGCGCGCAGCTCGTCGTCTCCGCCCTGATCATCGGACTGCGGGCGCTGCGCGAACGGTACGAGCGCGAGCTGGCCCAGGTCCGCTCGGTGTCCGAGGCCGCCCAGCGGGTCCTGCTGCGCCCGCTGCCGGACCGGATCGGGCCGCTGCACCTGGCCTCCGTCTACCTCGCCGCCGAGGCCGAGGCACAGGTCGGCGGCGACCTGTACGCGGCCGCCCGCACCGCCACCGGCACCCGGCTGCTGGTCGGCGACGTCCGCGGCAAGGGCCTGTCCTCGCTCGGCGACGCGGCCCTGCTGCTCGGCGCCTTCCGCGCCGCCGCCCACCTGCACGCCGACCTGCCCGGGCTCGCCGCCTACCTGGACGGCAGCGTCTGCTGGGACCTCGCCCAGCTCGGCGAACAGGCCCGCCGGCGCCGCCTGAGCGGCGAGGACCCGGACGAGGCGGCCCCGCCGGAGGACAGCGGCGAATCCTTCATCACCGCCGTCCTGCTCGACATCCCCGACGACGGCACGGCGGTCCGGCTGATCGACTGCGGTCACCCGCCCCCGCTGCTGCTGCGCCCCGACGGCATCACCACGCTGGCCGCCCGCCACCCGGCGCCGCCGCTGGGCCTGGGCGAGCTCGCCCCGGTCCGGTACGAGGTGGAGACCTTCCCGTTCCACCCCGGCGACCGGCTGCTGATCTACACCGACGGCGTGATCGAGGCCCGAGACGCCGACCGGCGCTTCTACCCGCTCACCGACCGCGTCACCGCCTGGCAGGACGAACGCCCGACCGCCCTGCTCCACCACCTGCGCCGCGACCTGCTCGCCCACGTCGGCGGCCGGCTGGACGACGACGCGGCGATGGTCATCGTCGAGCGGCTCCCCCGGCTTCCCTAGCTCCCCCGGCTCCCCCGGCTCGCCCGGCTCTCTCCCCTGGCTCCCCTGTCGCGAACACCGGGGGCTGACGGCTACTGCGCGAGGTAGCCGCCGTCGACGGGCAGCACCGCGCCGGTGATGAAGGAGGCGTCGTCGGAGGCGAGGAACAGGACGGCCGCCGCGACCTCCGCCGGGGCCCCGAGGCGGCCCATCGGGTGGCGCTTCTCGATCGCGGCGAGGTACTCCGTCCCGCCGGGTTCGTCGTACAGGCGGGCGACGCGGTCGGTGGCGATGGTGCCGGGGGCGACGGCGTTGATCCGGATGCCGCGGTCGGCCCATTCGACGGCGAGGTGCCGGGTGAGGCCGGAGGCGACGAACTTGGCGGGCCCGTAGACCGCCTGGCCGCGCTGGCCGGCCTCGCCGGAGATGGAGGAGACGCAGACGATCGCCCCACCCGGCCGTTCCTGGGCGGCCATCGCCTGGATGCCGTACTTGCAGGTGAGGAACATGCCGCGGCCGTCGACGGCCATGACCTGGTCCCACTCCTCGGCGGTGGCCTCGGTGACCTCCATGAGCGGGATCACCCCGGCGTTGGCCACCAGGACGTCGAGGCGGCCGTGCCGTTCGACGGCGGCGTCGACCATCCGGCGGGCGTCCTCGTCGCTGGCCACGTCGCCGACCACCGTGCTGACGGCGTGCGGGAACCGGTCGGCCAGCCGGCGCAGGCCCTCGACGTCGATGTCGGTGCCGACCACCGACGCGCCCTCGCGCACGAAGCGTTCGGCGACGGCCCGGCCGATGCCGTTGGCCGCGCCCGTCACCACGCAGGACCGCCCGGCCAGGCGGCCCGCCGACACCCCTGATGCGTTCTCAGTCACCATGCCACCGGACTCTACCGATTCCGCGTCAGAACGCCCGGTGCATCGACCAGTTGACCAGTGCACCGGGCCGACTGCCGGTCGTCGACGACCCCGGCACCCATGGCTCAGACCGTGAGCACGATCTTGCCGCGCAGGTGTCCGTGCTCGCTGAGACGGTGTGCCTCGGCCGCCTCCGCCAACGGCAGCACCTGGTGCAGCGGCAGCCGCAGGGTGCCCGCCTCGTGCAGCGCCAGCACGGCGGCGTAGGCGCGCTGGTGGTAGGACTCGACGCCCTCCGCCCCGCCGCTGAAGCGGACGCCGTACTCGGCGGAGCCGGCGAAGTCGACGATCGTCACCACCCGGTCCGCGGAGCCGGTCAGCTCGATGGAGAGCGGCAGCACCCCGCCCTTGCCCGCCGCGTCCAGCGCCCGGTCCACCCCGCCCGGGGCAGCGGCCCGCACCCGGTCCGCCAGGCCGTCGCCGTAGGCCACCGGGATCGCGCCCAGCTCGCGCAGGTAGTCGTGGTTGGCCTCGCCGGCGGTGCCGACCACGGTGATCCCGCGTGCCCGGGCCAGTTGCAGCAGCAGGGTGCCGACCCCGCCGGCCGCGCCGTGCACCAGCAGCGTCTCGCCGGCCCGCACGCCCAGGACGCCGAGCACCCGCTCGGCGGTCTCGGCCGCCACCGGGATCGCCGCGGCCTCCTCCCAGCTCAGCGCGGCGGGCTTGCGGGCCAGCAGGTCGGCGTCCACGAGCGCCTGTTCGGCGTACGCGCCGCCCATGACGGCGCCGAACACCTCGTCGCCGGGCGCCCACGCGGTCACGTCCGGGCCGACGGCCTCCACCGCACCGGCCAGCTCGTAGCCGCCGACGTGCGGGAAGGAGACCGGGAAGGCCGCCACCATCGAGCCGCTGCGCACCTTGTGGTCCAGCGGGTTGACGCCCACCGTGCGGACCGCGACCCGCACCTGGCCGGGGCCCGGGGCGGGCAGCTCGACGTCGGTCGGGCGCAGCACGTCCACGCCGCCGTACTCGGAGAAGGCGATCGCCTTGGTCATGGAATGTCCTTGCGGGTTCGGTGAGTTGTTTCTTCCGACGGCTCCATCCTGGATCGTCCGGGGTGGTCGCCAGGCCCGCCTTTCGGATGGTTCCACCTGTCCGAACGGCCAGGCCCCCGCCCCGGCCCCCGGGCTAGGCTGGCCGGCATGGGCGACGGCATCGGCGTTGACAAGGACGTGCGCAACGAGACGGGCGAGGACGTGGACGGCAGGGACCTGGACCACGGGAACGGGGATGGGGACGGCGCGGACGAGCGGTGGCGGCAGCACTGGGGCCGCCCCGAGGAGGCGCTGGCGCGGGCCGTCGAGGTGCTGCGCACCCCCCGGCCGCACCTGATGGACCGGCTCTCCGAGGTGGTCGCCACCCTCGTCCCGCACGTGGCGATCGCCCAGCTCAGCGGCATCTGCACCTATTCCCCCACGCTCGCCTTCGGCCCACCCGAGCTGACCGCCGCCGTCAGCGGCCTGGAGCTCGCCAAGCTGGCCGAGACGACCACCTCGGCGACGGCCGACGGCCGGGCCTGGCAGGGCGAGGCGCAGCTGGCCGGGCGGGCGAGGTCCGTCGTGGTGGTCACGGCGTCGGCGTCGGACGCCACCACCGCGGTGCTGGTGCTGGTCCGGGACGGCGGCGCCGACCCGGTGGCGGCCGGGGCGCTCGCCGTCCTCCAGCAGCTGTGGGACTTGGTCACCACCCACTCGCACCACCGCGCCACCGACGCCGGCCCCACCCACGCGGTGGCCTCCCGGGCCTCCGCCAACGCCCGCGCCCGGGCGATCGCCGAGTTCACCGGCTCCCACGGCGCGGCGCTCACCGCGATCCTCGCGCCGCTGCGCTCCGCCGCGCTGGACGACGCCACCGCGCGCCGCGCCGCCACCGAACTGGCCGTGACGGCGCTGCTCGACCTTCGCCGGGGCGCCGACCTGGACCGGGCGCTCAGCGAGGAGCCCGCCGACGCCGCGTTCGCCCGGCTCGACCAGCAGTTGCGCCCGCTGCTGCGGCACACCCGGGTGCGGCTGGACGTCGCGCCGCCGGCGGAGGCAGGCCGGTCCGTGCCGGCGGACACCGCGCACGCCGCCCGGGACGCCGTCCGGGCGGCCGTCCTCGTGATGCTGGAGCAGGACGCCGTGACCAGGCTGCACGTGAGCTGGCGGTTCACCGGTGACACGCTGCGGGCGGTGGTCCGGGACGACGGCCCCGGCCTGCTGGCCACCGACGCGCTGGCCGTCCACCGCACCGCCGACCGGATCGCCGCCCTCGGCGGGCGCTGCGCCATCGAGGCCGTCCCCGGCTGGGGCACCACGGTGAGCGTCGACCTGCCGCTCGGCCTGCCCGAACAACCGCGCGCCACCGACCCGTTGGACGGCCTCCAGCCGCGCGAGCTGGAAGTGCTCGACCAACTGGCCCAGGGCCGGCGAAACCGGGACATCGCCGCGGCGCTGCACATCAGCGAGTCGACGGTGAAGTTCCACGTCGCCAACATCCTGGCCAAGCTCGGCGTCTCCTCGCGCGGCGAGGCGGCGGCCCTGGCCCACCGGGCCGGGATGCCGGGCACCCCGGCCCTGCACGTGGCGTCCTGAGGAGAACCGCGAGATGACCGAGACCACCGAGACCACCGGGCCGACCGGGCCGACCGCGCCCTGGGACCCGGCCGCCCCCGGCGTGCTGCGCCTGCCCTCCGGGCGGCTGCTGCGCGGGCGCGGCCTCAGCCGCCCGCTGCCGCCCGGCCCGCACCCCTCCTTCGGGCTCTACCTGCTGGGCCGCCCGCCCAAGCCGTTCCCGTGGGAGGGCCGTTGGGTGCACTGGCCCGACTTCCGGCTCCCCGCCGACCGGGCGGACGCGGCCGACGCCTTCCGCGAGGTCTGGCGGCGGTCGGCGACCGAACGCGTCGAACTCGCCTGCGCCGGCGGCCACGGCCGCACCGGCACCGCCCTCGCCTGCGTCGCGATCCTGGACGGCGTCCCGGCCGCCGAGGCCGTCGCGTACGTCCGGGAGCACTACGACCGGCACGCGGTGGAGACGCCCTGGCAGCGCCGCTTCGTGGAGCGGTGGGCCTGAACGGCCGTCCCGGGCGGCCAGGAGCAGGAATCCCGACCCCGGCGACCCGACCGCGCCCGTGTGCGACGGGTTCGAACTGGCGTGTCCGGCGCGTCGGGGGGTGATCGCGCCACGACAGTGACCCGTTCGGGTTCCGCGCGCCCTACCGGGGGCCACGGGCCGAAGGAATGATGAGCGGACCGCACGTGATCCAGACGACTCCGCACACCTGCCCCCGGCCGGTGGACCTGCGGTGGAAGGAGCCCACGTTGTTGCTGCTCATCTCCCCGGACGGCGTCGAGGAGGCCCTCGACTGCGCGAAGGCGGCGGAGCACCTCGACATCGTCGACGTCAAGAAGCCGGACGAGGGCTCGCTCGGCGCGAACTTCCCGTGGGTGATCAGGGAGATCCGTGACGCCGTCCCGGCGGACAAGCCGTTGTCCGCCACCGTGGGGGACGTCCCGTACAAGCCCGGCACGGTGGCCCAGGCCGCGCTCGGTGCGGCCGTCTCCGGCGCCACGTACATCAAGGTCGGCCTCTACGGGTGCACGACGCCCGAACAGGCCGTCGACGTCATGCGAGGGGTCGTCCGGGCCGTGAAGGACTACCGGCCGGACGCGTTCGTCGTCGCCTCGGGCTACGCCGACGCCCACCGGATCGGCTGCGTCAACCCGCTCGCGTTGCCCGACATCGCCCGTCGCTCCGGCTCCGACGCGGCCATGCTCGACACCGCGATCAAGGACGGGACCAGGCTGTTCGACCACGTTCCGCCCGAGGTCTGCGCGGAGTTCGTCCGGCTGGCCCACGAAGCCGATCTGCTCGCCGCGCTCGCGGGCAGCATCAAGGCGGCGGACCTCGGCACGCTGACCCGTATCGGCACGGACATCGTGGGAGTGCGCGGGGCCGTCTGCGAGGGCGGCGACCGCACCGCCGGAAGGATCCGGCCGCAGCTGGTGGCCGACTTCCGGGCGGAGATGGACCGGCACGCCCGGGACCACGCGGCCGTCGTCACCGCCGCGAGTTGACCCCCGGCAGGCCGGCGAGCCGGCCCGGCCGCCCGCCCGGGCCCGACGGCGGTCGCTTCGCCGTCGTCGACCCGGCGACGGGCGAGGCCTTCGCCGAGGCCCCCGACCAGCAGCCGGACGCGCTGGACGCCGTCGTCGGCCGGGCCCACGAGGCCTGGCGCAGCTGGCGGGCCGACCCCGCCGCCCGCGCCGCCGCGTTGCGCGCGGCAGCCGACGCCGTGGAGGCGGCCGGAGCCGACCTCGCCCCGCTGATCACCCGGGAACAGGGCAAACCCCTGGCCGAGTCGGCCGCCGAGGTCGCCCGGACGGCGGCCCGCCTGCGCTACTTCGCCGACCTGGCCCCCGGGCCCCAGCCGATCGCGGACGGCCGTCCGGTGCGCAGCGAGATCCGCTGGCGGCCGCTGGGGCCGGTCGCCGCGATCGTCCCGTGGAACTTCCCGCTCCAGCTCGCGGCGGCGAAGTTCGCGCCCGCGCTCGCCGCGGGCAACACGATGGTGCTCAAGCCCTCCCCGTTCACCCCCCTCGCCACCCGGCTGCTGGGGTCCGTCCTCGCCACCGCCCTCCCCGAGGGCGTCCTGACGATCGTCACCGGCCGCGAACCCCTCGGCGCCCGGCTCGCCTCCCACCCGGGGATCCGCCACGTGACCTTCACCGGCTCGGTCCCCACCGGACGGGCCGTCGCGGCGGGCGCGGCCGTCTCGCTCGCCCGGGTCACCCTGGAGCTGGGCGGCAACGACGCCGCCGTCCTGCTGGACGACGTGGACGTGGACCGGATCGCGGACCGGCTGTTCTGGGCGGCGTTCCGCAACTGCGGGCAGGTCTGCATGGCGGTCAAGCGCGTCTACGCCCCGGCCCGGCTCCACTCCCACGTGGTCGAGGCCCTCGCGGAGCGGGCGAAGAGCGTCGTCGTCGGCGCCGGACTCGACCCGGGCACCCAGCTGGGGCCGGTCAACAACGCCCCCCAGCTGGCCAGGGTCGAGCGCTACACGGCCCGGGCCCTGGCGGACGGCGCCCGGGCCGCGGCCGGTGGCCACCGGCTGGACCGGCCGGGCTACTTCTTCGCCCCGACGGTGCTGGCCGACGTCCCCTCCGACAGTCTGGTGGTGACGGAGGAGCAGTTCGGCCCGGTCCTGCCGGTGCTGCCGTACCGGAGCGTCGACGAGGCCGTCGAGGCGGCCAACGACACCGGATTCGGGCTGGGCGGCTCGGTGTGGGGGACGGACCTCGACCGGGCCGAGGTGGTGGCCGACCGGCTGGAGTGCGGGACGGCGTGGATCAACCACCACGCCGAGCTGTCCCTCGCCCAGCCCTTCGCGGGCATCAAGGACAGCGGTGTCGGCGTCGCGGGCGGGCCGTGGGGGCTCTACGGGAACCTCAGGCCGTTCGTCGTGCACCGGCCTGAGGAGGCTTGACGATCCGGAGGAGGCGTGACGATGAGGTTCGACGCGGCGGTACTGCGCTCGTACGAGGGCGGGTTCGTCGTCGAGGAGGTGGTCCTGAACGGGGGGCCGGCCGACGGCGAGGTGCTGGTGCGGATCGCGGGTTGCGGGATGTGCCGCACCGATCTCGCGGTCCGGCGTTCGGCGGGCCGCTCGCCGTTGCCTGCGGTGCTCGGGCACGAGGGGGCCGGGGTCGTGGTGGAGACCGGCGGCCCGGGCACCGGGCTGAGCGTCGGCGACCACGTCGTGCTGAGCTTCGACTCGTGCGGACACTGCCGGAACTGCCTGGGTGCGGCCCCCGCCTACTGCGACTCCTTCGCCGCGCTCAACCTCTTCGGCGGGCGCGAGGAGGAGGCGGCGCGGTTCACCGACGCGGCCGGGGGCGAGCTGGCCCCCCGGTGGTTCGGCCAGTCCTCGTTCGGCGAGTACGCGATGGTTCCGGCGCGCAACGCCGTCCGGGTCGACCGCTCGCTGCCCGTCGACCTGCTCGGGCCCCTCGGCTGCGGCTTCCTGACCGGTGCCGGGGCGGTGTTCAACTCCTTCGGCGCCGGCCCCGGCGACACCGTCCTGGTCCTCGGCGCGGGGGCGGTTGGCCTCGCCGCGGTGATGGCGGCCACGGCCGCCGGGGCGGTGGCCGTGGCCGTCGACCGCTACACCGAACGGCTGAACCTCGCCGAGCGGTTCGGCGCGATCCCGCTGCGCGCCGGACCGGCCGACCACGCCTCCGGGCCCGACCTGGCCTCCCGGCCCGGCCTTGTCCCCCGGCCCGGCCTGGCCGAGCGGATCCAGCGGCTGACCGACGGTGGCGCCCAGTACGCGCTGGACACCACGGCCTCCGGCCCGCTGATCAACGAGGCGCTCCGGGCCCTGCGCCCGACCGGCCACCTCGGGCTGGTGGCCCGGCTCCGCACCGCGCTGTCGCTCGATCCGGGGACACTGGACCGGGGCCGGCGGATCTCGCACATCTGCGAGGGGGACGCGGTGCCGGCGCTGCTGATCCCCCGGCTGACCCGGCTGTGGCAGGCCGGGCGGTTCCCCTTCGACCAGCTGATCCGCCGGTACCCGCTCGCCGCCATCAACGAGGCCGAACGCGACTGCGACGCGGGCCGGGTGGTCAAACCCGTCCTGGTCCCGGAGCGGAGCGCCCGCTGAGCGAGGCGCTCCGCCCTCCTGCACCTACACCCGGGGCTTGTGCGCGAACACCCAGCGGTTGCCCTCCAGCGCGTCGTTCGGCTCGGGCAGGGGACCGCGACCGTGCTGGTGGGTGAAGTCGAAGGGGGTGTGGACCGAGGTGATCCAGCCCTTGCCGGCCAGGGCGCCCGCGGAGTCGGGCCGCGGCTCTCCGTCGAACAGATCGAGCAGGTCGATGCCGATCTGGTGTTTCGTCGAGGTGTAGAGCGGGCTCTCGCGGTACTCCAACAGGCTCTTCTCCAGCTTGACCTCGTACGCCATGGCACTGCCGCCCGCACTCAACCGGTCGACCGTGTCGATGAGTTGCGCCTCGACACCGTTGGGCAGGTAGAAGAGCAACCCCTCCGCCAGCCAGACGCTCGGTACGGCCGCGTCGAAGCCGGCCTCGGTCAGCGCTCCGGCCCAGTCGGCGCACAGGTCGGCGACGACCGGTACGCGCGCCGCCTTCGGGGAGGCCGACAGCCCTCCGAGCACCCCGTGCTTGAAGGCCAGTACGCCCTCCCGGTCGACCTCGAAGACCGTGCAGCCGGGAGGCCAGTCGAGCCGGAACGCCCGCGTGTCCAACCCGGCGCCGAGCAGGACCACTTGGCGGGCGCCCGCGTGCACCGACCGGAGCAGGAAGTCGTCGAGGACCCTCGTCCGCAGGCCGAAGTAGCGCGCGAACCGCCCCCACAGCGGGTTCGCGTCCCCGTCCGGCACCTGGTGCATCCGGACCGGCCAGCCCGCGGACGCCGGCGCGGCGAGCACGAAGTGCTCCGCGTAGACGTCCTGCGCCAGGGTGTCGTGCCGGTGGGTCTCGATCGCGCGCGCCGCGGCGACCAGGAGAGCCGTCAGACCGACACCGCCCTCCACCCCCTCCACACCGGTGCTCCGGTGCGCCGTACCGACCATGTGTCCTCCCCTTGAAGCGAGTTGAGAACGCGAACAGCGAGGAATGCGACTGCCTCCTCACTATCCAGCCGGCCCTCGCCCGTCCGGGAGCGGTCCCACCGGATCCACCCGACCGGGTGAATCCCGCCGCCGCGGCGCCCGGACGCCCCCCGGGTGTGCTGCTCACCGACCGCGCCGGGCCTGTTCGCGCACGTGCTCGGGGTACCAACGGGTGATCCGGAACGCCAGCACCAGCAGGATCACCGGGATGACCCAGGTCAGCCAGTCCTTCGCCGAGCCGACGTGCAGGGCCGCCAGCCCCAGGAGCGCGGTGATCAGGAAGACCGCGCCCCAGAGCGCGGTCAGCAACCGGTTGGTGCGCTGGAACCGCGGCGTACCCCAGACCTCCGGCGGCGTGGACTCCCGGGCGTACTGCTCGGTGAACGGTGTGAACGCCAGCGACCCCAGGGCCACCACCGCGAGCACGCCGCTGGACAGCACCTGCGCGTAGGTCTCCAGCCAGATCAGGCTGTGCCGGTCGAGCGCCAGGCCCAGCACGCAGAGCACGGCGAAGAAGGCCACGCCGACGATGCTGAGCACCTTGAGCGCATGGTGGCGCGCGTCCGGTACGGCGAGGACGAGCGCGGCGACCAGCGCCGTCAGGGCCGCCAGTTTCCAGGTGCTCGGCCCGGCGATGACGTCGAACACGATCCACGGCACGAACGAGAGGAAGACCGAGCCGGATCGCAGACCGCCCCGGCTCTGGCGTCCCGGCCCCGGACCGGGGGCGGGGACGGGGACGGGGGCGGGATCGACTGCCGCGCCGGATGCCGGGCCGCCGGATGCGGGGTCGGGTGGGGAAGGTCCGAACGTGGGTCGGTGCATGAGAGCCTCCGGTTCCATGCTGCGACCAGGCCGGTCCGGCTGCATCCGGGGCCGCCCTCGCCCCCTCGCCCCCTCGCCCCCTCGCGCCCCCTCCCCGAGGCGCCGGGGCGCTTCGGGGAGGTGCGGGGAGGTACGGGGAGGTGCGGAGCGGGGTCAGGTCTTGCGCAGGGCCGGAGCCGGGGCGCCGATGAGGAGCCGGCGGACGGCGTCCCAGGCGGTGCGCTGGGCGGCGGCGCAGGCGCGGGTGTCGGAGCCGAGCAGGCGGAGCCAGGCGCCGCTGTCGTGCGGGAGGACGCTGACGCCGTGGAGCAGGCCGCTGCCGGCCAGGGCCTCGTGCAGGGTGTCGGCGACCTGCGCGGCGGGGGCGAGCGGCGTGACGACGTAGAGGCTGGCCATGACGTCGTGGCCGGCCAGGACCGCCGGGCCGGTCACGCCGGCCTCCGGGGGCTCCAGCCGGACGGTGTCGAGGGCGATCAACTGGCCGTCGGGGCGCCGCACTTCGAGGTCGGAGGCGAACACCTGGTAGGCGTTGCGCTCGCCCCGGGCGAGGCGGCCGGCGAGGACGGTCTCGCCGGCCAGCACGGTGGCGGTGGGGTCGACGGTGAGGACGGTGCGCTGGTAGAGCCGGGAATCGACGAAGGGGATGACGGGCTCGGGCAGGTACTCGACGTAGGCGCGGGGGCCGGCGTCCAGGTTGACCAGCTGCGTCGCGTAGTCGAACTCCATCCGGTAGACCTTGGTGGCCGCCTGGGTGGTGAGGTGGGTCGCGGTGTCGGCGCCGCAGCGCAGGTCGGTGCGGAGCCGGTCGGCCTGGAGGATGCCGCCGCCGGTGGACATCAGGAAGGTGACGGCGAGGTCCGGGCGGGCCGGGTCGAAGTAGAGCGGGCGCATGATCTGCAGCGGCGACTTCTGGTAGTGGCCGGTGAGTTCGGTGCGTTCGCCGATCCGTTCGAAGGCCAGCTCCAGCAGGCCGACCTTGCCGGGGCGCCCGACACCCAGGGTGTCGGGCGTCCCGGCGTACCGGCGGACGGCGTACGGGACGCGGGCCGGCTCGTAGTGCCGCGGATCGAGCCGGGGCACGGCGGCCTCCCCCGCAGCCGCTTCCCCCGCGGCCACCGTGACGGTCATGCCGGGACCTTGCGGAAGGTCTCCAGGAAGGTGGCGATCTCGTCCAGCCCGTGCCCGGTGAGGCAGTTGGTGAGCACGACCGGCCCGCCCTCGCGGACGCGGTGGGCGTCGGACTCCATGATGCCGAGGTCCGCACGGACGTACTGGGCGATGTCGATCTTGTTGATGACCAGCAGGTCGGACTCGGTGATGCCCGGGCCGCGCTTGCGGGGCATCTTCTCGCCCTCGGCGGTGTCCAGGACGAAGAGGAAGAGGTCGACCAGGACGGGGCTGAAGGTCAGCGTGAGGTTGTCGCCACCGGACTCGAACAGCAGGGTGTCGACGTCGGGGAAGCGCTCCAGCATCTCGGCGCCGGCCGCGAGGTTCATCGTCGGGTCGTCCCGGACGGCGGTGTGCGGGCAGGCGCCGGTCTCGACGCCGACGACCCGCTCGGGGTCGAGGACGCCGGCCAGGGTGCGACGCACGTGCTGCGCGTCCTCCTGGGTGTAGATGTCGTTGGTGATGACCGCCGGGCGGTGGCCGTTGGCGATCAGCACCGGGACGAGGGCCTCGATGAGCGCCGTCTTGCCGGAGCCGACCGGCCCGCCGATGCCCACGCGGAGCACGTTCTCGGTCATTGCTGTCTCCTTCTGATGCGGTGTGACGTTGGTTCTGCGTCCGGGAGGAACGGGAGCTGCGACACTCCGGCGCCCGCCCGCACCTCCCGGACGCGGTTCAGCTGGCGAACAGCCGGGCCTCGGCCCGTTCGTGCCGCCCGGACATCGCGTCCGCGACCGGCACGCACCCGCCCAGGTCTTCCAACTCCCGGGCGAGGGCGGCCCGTACGGTCTCCTCGATCACCGGCGCCGCGGCCCGCAGCACCACCTGCGCCTTGCGGTGGTCGGTCAGCCGCAACCGCAGGGCGGCGCCGACGAAGCTGGTGCAGAAGGCGAACAGGTCGCTGGCGACGGCCTGGTCGACGGGCACGGCGGCAGAGGCGTAGGCGACTCCGGCGGCCACCGGCTGGGAGCCGGGGGCCTGCTTAGCGGCGACCAGTTCGGCGTACCGGTCCAGCGGTTCGCCGCCGATCGACTCCCGGGCGATGTCGAGGAGTTGGCGCCCGGTCCGGGTGGATGCCAGGCGCAGCTCGCGGTTGAGTTTGGTGGCGTGCAGCCGCTGGTCCACGTCGACCAGCAGGCCCCAGTCGCCGGCCCGGGCGGCGCCGTGGGCGAGGGCGAGCGCGGTGGCGTCGCCGGGGCCGACCGAGTGGCGCAGCAGGTCGGTGAGCAGGTCGGGCATGGTGTCCGGGGTGACGGCCTTGGCCTGCGCGTAGCCCTCCAGGCCGTGCGAGAGGGTGTAGAAGCCGCTGGGGAAGGCGGAGTCGGTCAGCTGGAGGCTGACCAGCAGGGTGTCCAGGCCTCCCCCGAGCCCGGGAGAGCCAGGCCCCGAAGAACCGGGCCCCGAAGTACCGAGCCCCGAAGTACCGAGCCCTGGAGAGCCGCTCACGCGAGGTAGAACAGGTGGTTGAGCGGGAGTTCGCGGGCGGGCTCGATGGTGGCCGGCTCGCCGTCCAGGGTGACCTTGTAGGTCTCCGGGTCGACGGCGATCTTCGGCAGCGCGTCGTTGCGGACCATGTGCTGCTTGCCGACCGAGCGGCAGCGCCGCACGGGCAGGACCCGGCTGTCCAGCCCGAGTCGGGCCGGGACGCCGAGGTCGATGGCGGCCTGCGACATGAAGGAGACCCGGGTGGCCTGCTTGGCCCGGCCGAGCGCGCCGTACATCGGGCGGTAGTAGACCGGCTGCGGGGTGGGCAGCGAGGCGTTCGGGTCGCCCATCAGCGCCCAGTTGATGACGCCGCCCTTGATGACCATCTTGGGCTTGGCGCCGAAGGAGTTGATCGGCCAGAGCACGATGTCGGCGAGCTTGCCGCTCTCCAGCGAGCCGATGTGGTCGGCGGTGCCGGAGGCGATGGCCGGGTTGATGGTGAGCTTGGCGAGGTAGCGCAGGACGCGGAAGTTGTCGTTGCGCTCGCTGTCGCCGTCGAGCTTGCCGCGCTGGTCCTTGCAGTGGTGGGCGGTCTGGAAGGCGCGGGTGAAGGACTCCCCGATCCGACCCATCGCCTGCGAGTCCGAGGAGAAGATCGAGATGACGCCCTCGTCGTGCAGGACGGTCTCGGCGGCGATCGTCTCGGCGCGGACCCGGGAGTCGGCGAAGGAGACGTCCTCGGGGATGTCGTGGCTGAGGTGGTGGCAGACCATCACCATGTCCAGCAGCTCGTCGACCGAGTTGACGGTGTAGGGCAGCGTGGGGTTGGTGGAGGACGGCAGGACGTTGGGCTCGCCGGCGATCCGCATGATGTCGGGGGCGTGGCCGCCGCCCGCGCCCTCGGTGTGGAAGGTGTGGATGGTGCGGCCGTCGATGGCGGAGAGGGTGTCCTCGAAGAAGCCGCCCTCGTTGAGGGTGTCCGTGTGGATGGCCACCTGGACGTCGTACTCGTCGGCGACGCCGAGCGCGCTGTCGATGGCGGCGGGGGTGCTGCCCCAGTCCTCGTGCACCTTGAGGCCGCAGACGCCGGCCTCGACCTGCTCGCGCAGGGCGCCGGGCAGCGAGCCGTTGCCCTTGCCGAGGAGTCCGACGTTGACCGGGAGGTCCTCGACCGCCTGGTACATCCGGTGGATGTTCCACGGGCCGGGGGTGCAGGTGGTGCCGTTGGTGCCGTCGGAGGGGCCGGTGCCGCCGCCGATGAGGGTGGTGATGCCGTTGCTCAGCGCCTCCTGAACCTGCTGCGGGGCGATGAAGTGGATGTGGGTGTCGATGCCGCCGGCGGTGGCGATCAGGTGCTCGCCGGAGATCACCTCGGTGCCGGGGCCGATGACCAGCTGGGGGTGCACGCCGCTCTGGGTGTGCGGGTTGCCGGCCTTGCCGACGGCGGTGATGAAGCCGTCCTTGACGCCGATGTCGCCCTTGACCACGCCGAGGACGGCGTCCATCACGACGACGTTGGTGATCACCAGGTCCAGCGCGCCCTGGGCGGAGGTGGCGGCCGGGTCCTGGGCCATGCCGTCGCGGATGCCCTTGCCGCCGCCGTAGACGGCCTCGTCGCCGTAGTGGCCCTGGTTGAAGTCCTTCTCGATCTCGACGACGAGGTTGGTGTCGGCGAGGTGGAAGCGGTCACCGACCGTGGGCCCGAAGAGATCGGTGTACTGCTTGCGGGACAGCGTGGCCATCAGCGGTCGCCTTCCTTGTGGTCGAGGTTGGTGCCCTTGAACCCGAGGGCGATCGCCCGGTCGATCGCCCGGGCGCGGGTGTCGGCCGACCTGATGCCGCCGTCGACGAGGTTGCTGAAGCCGATCAGGCGGCCGTGGCCGCCGAACTCGGCGAGCGTGACGTCCTTGGTGTCGCCCGGCTCGAAGCGGACGGCGGTGCCGGCCGGGATGTCCAGGTGCTTGCCGTAGGCGGCGTTGCGGTCGAAGTCGAGGGCGCGGTTGACCTCGAAGAAGTGGTAGTGCGAGCCGACCTGGATCGCCCGGTCGCCGGTGTTGCTGACCGTGATGGTGACCTGGGCGCGACCGGCGTTGATCTCCACCGGGTCGTCGCCGTACAGGTACGTGGCGCCACCAGACATGGCGGGCCCTTCCTCTCTGTCGGTTCAGTGATGTGTGTGGCCGTGGGTGTGTCCGTCGGCGGCACCGGGGCCGTGGCCGTGCGAGTGGTCCCCGCCGGGGCCGTGGCTGTGGGCGTAGCCGTGCCCGTGCTCGGCGTCGAGGCCGGCCAGGATGCCGTCCTCGCCGTGGCCGAGCAGGTGCAGGGCCGCCGCGGTGCGGGCCGCGACGACGCCGGCGATCGCGGACGACCGCAGCAGCGGCCCGCCGTCCCGCACCCCGGGCAGTTCGGTGCGCAGCGCCGGTCCGAACGAGGCCGGTACGGCCGTCACTTCGCGGGCGCCGAGCAGCCGGCAGCGTTCGGCGCCCTCGGCGAGGTCGGGGTCGCCGCCCGCGAAGGCCACCTCGGCCCAGCGGTGGTGGCCGTACTGGCGGACCAGCCGGGCGATCCGGAACAGGTCCGCGTCCTCGAACGGGCCGGCCGCCGGGGCGGTGACCAGCACGGCGCCGTCGGGCCCGGGGGCGGCGTAGGCCGCGGCCCGCAGCCAGCCGACGAGGTGGTCCTTGCCGCCGAACGCCCCGGTCAGGGCGAGTCGTCCGCGCCCCTCCCCTGCTGCCAGCCAGCGCAGCGCCCGGGCGGTGTCGGCCACCAGCTTCGGGTCGCGGCCCAGCGTCATCGGGACGACGCACACCGGGCCGTCGGTGGCGGCCAGCGCCGAGCGGACGGCCTCGCCGAGCGCCCGGCCGGCGGCGGCCGCGGCGTGGACGGCGGGCTCGCGCTCCACCAGGGCGGCCAGGTCCCGGCCGCCGTCGCTCTCGTGCCCGCCGGCCAGCACCACCGTGGCGGCGGGCGGCGGGGCCGAGGTCGGCGCCGGCGTCGGACCGGTCGCCGCTTCCGCCTGACGTACGGTCATGGCTCAGGCACCCACCGGGTCGTGGCAGGAGACCAGCTTGGTGCCGTCCAGGAACGCGGCCTCGACCTGGAGCAGCGGCAGCATCTCGCGGACGCCGGGCATGACGTCCTCGCCGCTGACGACCTGCTTGCCGATCTCCATGCACTCGGCGACGGTGCGCCCGTCCCGGGCGCCCTCCATGATCGCCTCGCTGATCAGCGCGCAGGCCTCGCTGTAGTTCAGTTTCACACCGCGGTCGCGGCGTTTGCGGGCCAGATCGGCCACAACGTAGATGTACAGCTTGTCCATCTCACGCGGGGCGAGATTCACGGGAATCACTCTTCCTTTCCGAGGGAACTCCGCAGGAACTCCGAATGAACACGCCTGTCACGAGCGGGAATTCGGACTACCGAAACCCGGTCAGACCCTGCGCAGCCGGGGAATGGCCGGCACCGCCGCCAGGAACAGCATGGTGGTCAGGACGAACGGCCAGGTGAAGGCGTGGCCGCCGAACGGCACGGTGGCGGCGGCCAGCGCCGGGGTCAGGACGGTGGCGGCGGCCGCGCCGAGGACGGCGTAGGCCGCGCTCCACCCGCCGGGGGCGACGAACACGCCGCACAGCGCCATCGCGACGAGCACCCCGCTGTACCCGAGCAGCCCCTGGCCGACGGCGTCGGCGGGCGCGCCGAGCGTCCAGGCGGTGAGCAGCCCGGTCGCACTGCCCGCGCAGGCCAGCAGGCCGGCCGGGCGGCTGGCCGCGAAGATGCCTGCCAGGAACAGCAGGCCGACGTACCACTGGGGCATGAAGAAGATCTGGCCGATGTTGGCGAAGAACCCGTGCCACATCTGGTCCCAGGTCAGCCCGGTCGGGCCGGCGGCCGGCCCGGCCAGGGCGGTCGGGGCGCCGGTGCCGTGCCACAGGTGGCGGAAGCCGGGCGCCGCGGCCGTCGTCGCGGTGGCGACCAGGCAGAACGGCGCGGTGAGCGCGGGCAGTTTCCAGGTGTCGAGCACCGCGCCGAGGCCCGCGGTGACCACCACGGCGACGACGGCGCCGAGGACGGCCGCCGCGACAGTGGCGGGGTGGTCGGGGCCGAGGAACACCGCGCACCCCAGCGCCACCAGGCAGCCGTTGTAACCGTGCAGCCCGGCCTCGACGGCGTCGCGCGCCAACCGCAGGCCGTACGCGACGGCGGTGCCGACGGCGGTGCCGAGCAGGCCGTAGACGCCGTAGCGCCAGCCGGCCGCGAAGAGTGCGGCCACGAAGAACAGGCCGCAGACGGCGGACGGCATGAAGTCCACCTGCGCGACGCCGCGCAGGACTTCGACGGCTAACTTGAGGGATATCGGGCGGGCGGCCTCCGAGGCCCCCGGCTCACCCTTTTTCTGACCCATACTTCGCACCAATTCCCGGTACGTCTTTCCACGGCATGGCGAATAGTCCCGCAAGGCTGCTCGACTTTACTCGCGAGCACGCCCGGCGATTCCTCCGGAACCGTACTCCTGCGGAATGCCGGTCGGCGCGGACACGACCGGTTACACCCGTATGGCGAAGGGTGATCATCAGGCCTCTGAGCTGCAACAATATGTTGATTGCGCAGGTCAGCGACCCCCCTGCGGAGAGCCATTCTTTGCGAAGTTTTACTTGCGGCAGACGAAAATGAGAAGGTGGTCATGTCAAGGAATTCGACACGAAGCCGCCCCGGTCAGGCAATTCGGACATCCGGCGCCACGAAAAGGCGGCGCAGCACTGCGGGAATGTGGCGGAAATGTGTATGCGCCGCGTCGGAAAGCAGGGGCCGCCGGACGTGAGCCTGTGCGTACGAGCCGGCCTCCGGGCCCCGGCCGCGCGGGAGCGGGCCGCCGGCCACCGGCCACCGGCCACCGACGGTCGGTGGCCGACGGTCGATGGCCGGTGGCGGCCCCGGGATGCCTGCGGGCTATCGGCAGCAGGATGGTCGGACTATCGTTAGTTAGCGAAAGCTATCGAAGTACTCTCCGACTGGCGGCCCCCCGGCCTGCCACTCACCTGGGGGCAGCGGTGGCGACGAAGATCCCGAACAACGGCAGAGGCAGGCGCGTCCGCACGGTCCGCGGGGCTGTGGCGGCGGACCATCCGCGCTACAAGTGGGTCGCACTCTCCAACACCACGCTCGGCACCCTGATCGCCACCATCAACGCCTCGATCGTCCTGATCTCCCTCCCCGCGATCTTCAACGGCATCGGCCTGGACCCGCTCCAACCCGGCAACGTCAGCTACCTGTTGTGGATGCTGATGGGCTACATGCTGGTCACCGCCGTCCTGGTGGTCACCCTCGGCAGGCTGGGCGACATCCACGGCCGGGTGCGGATCTACAACGCCGGCTTCCTGATCTTCACCCTCACCTCGGTGGCCCTCTCCCTCGACCCGCTGCACGGCGGGCCGGGCGCGCTGTGGCTGATCGGCTGGCGGGTGGTGCAGGCGATCGGCGGCTCGATGCTGATGGCCAACTCGGCCGCGATCATCACCGACGCGTTCCCCGCCCACCGGCGCGGCATGGCGCTAGGGGTGAACATCGTCGCGGGCATCGCCGGCTCCTTCATCGGCCTGGTGCTGGGCGGGCTGCTGGCCGAGTGGAACTGGCGGTCGATCTTCTGGGTCAACGTGCCGATCGGCATCCTCGGCACGGTCTGGGCCTACCGGTCGCTGCGCGAGACCGGCGTACGGCGGCCCGCCCGGATCGACTGGTGGGGCAACATCACCTTCGCCGTCGGCCTGACCGCCCTGCTCGCCGCGATCACCTACGGCATCCAGCCCTACGGCGGCCACACCATGGGCTGGACCAGCCCCTGGGTGCTGGGCGGGCTGTTCGGCGGTGTGGCGCTGCTGATCGCCTTCTGCCTGGTCGAGTCCAGGGTCGCCGAGCCGATGTTCCCGCTGGCGCTGTTCCGCGACCCGGTCTTCGCCGGCGGCAACGCGGCCACCCTGCTGGGCTCGATCGCCCGCGGCGGCCTCCAGTTCATGCTGATCATCTGGCTCCAGGGCATCTGGCTGCCGCTGCACGGCTACGACTACGCCGACACCCCGCTGTGGGCGGGCATCTACCTCGTCCCGCTGACCGTCGGCTTCCTGGCCGCCGGGCCGGTCTCGGGCTACCTCTCCGACCGGGCCGGGGCCCGGCTGTTCGCCTCCGGCGGGCTGGTGGTGATGGCCCTGTCCTTCGCCGGACTGCTGCTCCTGCCCACCGACTTCGGCTACCCGTGGTTCGCCGTCCTGGTGTTCCTCAACGGCCTGGGCGGCGGCCTGTTCGCGGCCCCCAACACCTCGCTGATCATGTCGAGCGTGCCGGCCGAGGCCCGCGGCGCCGCCTCCGGCATGAGGGCCACCTTCCAGAACGCCGGCATGGTGCTCTCGATCGGCGTCTTCTTCTCCCTGATGGTGGCCGGCCTGGCCGGCTCGCTGCCGCACACCCTCACCGCCGGGCTGACCGCGCAGGGCGTGCCCGCCGCCGACGCGCACACCATCGCCTCGCTGCCACCGGTCGGCACGCTCTTCGCCGCGTTCCTCGGCTACAACCCGATCCAGCAGCTGCTGGGCCCGCACGTGCTCGGCATGCTCCCGGCGGCCAACGCCCGGACGCTGACCGGCCGGGAGTTCTTCCCGCAACTGATCTCGGGCCCCTTCCACGACGGCCTGGTCGTGGTGTTCTGGCTGGCGATCGCCATGTCGCTGGTCGCCGCGGCGGCCTCGCTGGTGCGCGAGCGGACCGGGCCGCGGCGCCCCCGCCGCCCCCGGCCGGGCGCGGGCGAGGCCGCCGGACGGCCCGGCGCGAACCGGCCCGCACCGCACGGAAAGGCCCGCAGGCCATGACCGGGCGCGATGCCGCGACCGACGCCGACACCGTGACTGACACCGACGCCGTGACTGACGCCGACACCGTGACCGACCCCGATGCCGACACCGGGGCCGGGAGCCACAGCGGAGCCGGGGCCGGTCTCTCCGCCGAGGCCCTCGTCCGGCTGCGGCTGGCGATCGGCCGGCTCAACCGGCAGATGGCCCGCGCCTCCGGCGGCCAGGACCTCACCGTCGCCCAACTCTCCGCCCTGGCCCGGGTGGAGGTGCACGGCCCGCTGCGGCTCGGCGAACTCGCCGCGCGGGAGGGAGTGGCCGTGCCGTCCGTGCTCCGTACGATCGCCCCGCTGACCGCCGACGGCCTGATCGCCAAGACCCCCGATCCGCTGGACGGCCGCTCCCAGTTGCTCGAACTCACCCCGGCCGGCCTGGCGGCGATCACCCGGATCCGCCGGGAGCGCTCCGCTCTGCTGGCCCGCCGCAGCACGCGGCTCACCCCGCAGCAGTGCCGCCGACTGGAGGCGGCCGTACCGCTGTTGGAGCTGCTGCTGGACGATCCCGACGCAGCCTGCCCCAGCCAAGCCTGTCCCGATCCGTCCTCCCCCGACCCGGCCTGCCCAGACCCGCCCCGCCCCGGCCGGCGCGGCTCCGCCGGCTGAGGCAGCGCTGCTCGGGGCGCCTACGCCGTCTCGCGGAGGAATCCGGTGAGCAGCTCGAAGGTCTCCTCGGGCCGCTCCAGACCGGGGAAGTGGCCGGCCCAGGGCAGTTCGAGCCGGCGGGCACCGGGGATCCGGGTCGCCAAGGAGTCGGCGATCTGCCGGAAGTCGTCCAGGTCGTGGCCGCCGGTCACGACCAGGCAGGGCGCCGTGATCCGGGAGAGGTCCGCTTCGTCGTCGGTGGGGCCGACCTCGGCGTCCGCCTGCACCTCGAAGGCGCGCCGCTGCATCCGGCGGACGAGTTCGCGGGCCTCGTCGCCCGCCTCCGGGCCCAGCCAGCTCTCGACGTTGAGCTCGACGGCGCCCTCCACGTCCCCGGTCGCGAGGAGTTCCCGCTCCCGCGCGGCGAAGGCCATCAGGGCGTCACCGGCGACGTGCCCGGACGCCCCGGAGCAGAGCAGGGCCAGCGCGGTGACGGCCCCGGGGCGCAGCGCCGCCACGTCCATGGCGACCTTCCCCCCGTACGAGGCGCCGATCAGCGCGGTGCTCTCGACGCCCAGGTGGTCGAGGAGCGCCAGCACGTCCTGCGCGTCGCTGTACGGGGCGTCGGCCGGCGGCGTGTCGCCGAAGGCCCGGAAGTCGCCCCGGATCACCCGGTAGCCCGCGTCGACCAGCCCCTGCCACTGCGGGTCCCACATCCTCCGGTCGCACACGGACGAGTGCAGCAGCACCACGGTGGGGCGGTTGCCCGGCAGGTCATGAGATACGTCATGGGAGAGGATCATCCGCGGATCGTATCGACGCCCCGGGGGACGCCAACCGGTTTGGTGATCGGCGGGAGTAAGCGCTTTGGGCCGCTTCCGGGCTCTAGGTGGGTGAGGAGGTGCTCATGGGAGGCACGAAGACCGACCGGGACGAGGAGTTCCAGGCGTTCATCGTCGGGGCCTGGCCACGGCTGCTGCGGACGGCGTACCTGTTGGCCGGGGAGCAG
The DNA here is from genome assembly GCF_056435345.1 of Kitasatospora sp. NPDC043950. Classification (NCBI taxonomy): domain Bacteria; kingdom Bacillati; phylum Actinomycetota; class Actinomycetes; order Kitasatosporales; family Streptomycetaceae; genus Kitasatospora; species Kitasatospora sp. NPDC043950. The sequence continues at coordinate 3,033 of NZ_JBWKER010000020.1, read as the reverse complement.
TACGCGGCCGAGGACCTGGTGCAGTCCGCGGCGGAGAAGGCCTGCGCGGCCTGGGCGAAGGTGCGACGGGCCGGCGATCCGCACAGCTACGTGCGGCGGATCCTGGTGAACGAACACGCCCGCCGCTGGCGCCGCCGCGCGCCGGAGCTGCTGGTGTACGCGGTGCCGGACGAGGCCGGAGCGGAGGACTGGTACGCCCGCTCCGACCAGCGCGGCGCGCTGATGACGGCGCTGGCCGCCCTGCCGGCCCGCCAGCGCGAGGCTGTGGTGCTGCGGTACTGGGAGGACCTGAGCGACAGTCAGGCCGCCGAGGCGATGGGCTGCTCGGCCGGAGCCGTGCGCAGCCACGCGGCCAAGGGGATCGCGAGACTGCGGGGGGCCGCAGCGCTGAAGGAAATCAAGGGCATGACGAGCATCGGAGGTGCGGTATGAGCGCGGGTGGCAACGGCGGGACGGTCGGCATGGGCGCGGCGGGCGACGACGGCGACGTGTGGGTCGGGCTCGGCCTGGCGGAGGTGGCGGCCGGGGCCAAGGTCGGCCCGGCGCCGATGGCGGACATCATGGCGGGCGGCCGCCGGATCCGGCGCCGTCGCCGGTCGGTGGTCGGCGCGCTCGCGCTGGCCTCCGTGGTGGTGCTGGGCGGCGGGACGATGGCGGGTCTGCACAGTTCCCCCGCGAGCAGCGGCACCCAGTCGCTCGTCCCGGCCAACGGCGGTCCCGGCGGCGGCACCGGGGGCGGTCCGGCCGCCCAGCCGTCCGGCACGGCGACGGCCGAGCGGGATCCGTTCACCCCGGTCCGGGTGACGCTGGCCCAGGGCAGCACCCCCGACGGCAAGACGTGGAAGCTCTGGACGGCACTCTGGCCGGTCGCCCCGAAGGAGCGGGCGTACGAGCAGGCGGTGGCCGTCTGGGAGGAGCGCCACGCCGTCGACTCCTCACTCGACAAGCCGACGGAGGCGTTCATCCAGCAGTACTGGCAGCCCACCGAGGACGTCGTGAACGACTACGTCACCCTGGACGACGTGCGCCAGCCGTACGACAACGCGGGCAGCTACCCGGCGCCTGGCCACGTCGACCCGCGGATGGCCGACACGTTCAGCGGCGGCCTGATGGGCGCCCGGGACAAGGCCGGCACGCCCGGTCCGCTCCCGATCAAGCTCGCCGTGATGGCCCTCGGCCCGGACGTCGGCAAGGTCCTGGTGACCTGGTCGGACGGCTCGGTCATGGAGCCGTGGCTGAAGGCCGTCGGGGACTCGCCGTACCAGCGGCTGGTGGTCCCCGAGCAGCCGGGCAAGAAGGTGACGTCGTGGCAGTTCTTCGACAAAAACGGCGCCAAGCTGCCGGACGCCGGCGAGAAGATGCTGACCGAGTAGCGGTCGGCGCGACCGGCTGAACACGACCGGCTGATCACGACCGGGCCGGCCACGACCGCCCGACCAGGCCCGCGGGGCCGGCCCGCACCCCCGTCGAGCCGGCCCCGCGTCGGCGTGCGGGCGGTCGGCGTGCGGAGCGCTCGGCGTGCGGGGCGGTCGGCGTGCGGGGCGGTCGGTGCGCATCGCGGAAACGTGGGAGAAAGTGCTCCCCCGGTCGGGGGAGGTCATCGACGAGCCGCCCGAGCAGACTGGCGATCACACCCGGGGAGGACTTCCCGGCCTCCCCTTGATTGCACCGGAGTTGACTCGTGCGTGAGCAGATGTGGCAGCCGCTTTCCTCCCGGCCTTCTTCCCGGCGTTCGTCCCGGCTCTCCTCCCGGCGCCCGCAGGCCGGTCGGCGCGGGGTCGTCGTGGCGGCGGCGGCGGTGGCCGTCGGCGTCATGACCGCGGGCACCGCCCTGGCACCGTCCACGGCAGCCGCCGCCCCCCGCCCGGACGCCGTCCAGCAGGGGCTGAACGCGCTGGTCCGTGACGACGGCCTGCCCGCCGCGCTGGCCGGCGTCCAGGGCCGTGACGGCCGCACCCGCACCTACACCGCGGGGGTCGGCGACGTCACCACCCGCGCGAAGGTGCCGGTCGACGGCCAGGTGCGGATCGGCAGCAACACCAAGACGTTCACCGCGGTGGTCGTGCTGCAGCTGGTCGGCGAGGGGAAGATCGGGCTCGACGAGCCCGTCGAGTCCTACCTCCCCGGCCTGGTCCGCGGCGACGGCATCGACGGTCGCCACATCACGGTCCGCCAGCTCCTCCAGCACACCAGCGGGCTCCCGGACTACGAGGGCTACATCGACGAACCCTCCATCCAGCACCGGTACTTCGAGCCGCGCGACCTGCTGGACATCGCCTTCCAGCACAAGGCCGACTTCGCCCCGGGGGCGAGCTTCAAGTACAGCAGCACCAACTACGTGCTCGCCGGCCTGGTCGTCCAGAAGGTCACCGGCCGCCCCATCGCCGAACAGATCGACCAGCGCATCATCAAGCCCCTCGGCCTGCGGCACACCTACTACCCCGCCCAGGGCGACCGGACCATCCGCGAGGCCCACCCCCAGGGCTACCTCAAGGACGCGACCGACGGGCACCTGATCGACTTCACCGAGCTGGACCCCTCCGCGGGCGGGGCGGCGGGCCAGATGATCTCCACCAACTCCGACGTCAACCAGTTCTTCACCGCCCTCCTCGGCGGCCGCCTCCTGCAACCGGCCCAGCTCGCCCAGATGCGTACCACCGTCCCCATCGGCGACAGCGGCGCCGCCTACGGCCTGGGGCTCATCAGCCGGCCGCTGTCCTGCGGCGGCGTCTACTGGGGCCACGGCGGCGACATCCCCGGCTACGAGACCCGGGGCGGGGCGACGGACGACGGCCGCGCCGTCAACATCGCGGTGACCACCGTCCCGCCGGACGCCGCCGGCTCGGAGCACGTCGAGAACGTCGTGGACACGGCCCTGTGCCGCTGACCGAAGTCCGGTGAGGGAGTGGGGAGGCGGGTGGGGCGACCTCCCCCCCCCCCCTTCCCCCCCCCCCCGGTTCCGTGTTCAAAAGGAAAAGCCCTCAAGACGTGTGGGGCCTCCATTGGCTAAGAGCTCCCCGCCGGGGGTGGAGG
>NZ_JBWKER010000019.1:0-129583 GCF_056435345.1 Kitasatospora sp. NPDC043950 | reverse complement strand
CACCACCAAACCCCACCCCCCCCCCCCCCTCCCCCCCCCCCCCCCCCCCCCCCCCCCCCCCCCCCCCCCCCCCCCCCCCCCCCCCCCCCCCCCCTCCGCGTTTTCCTGGGAATTCCCTGACAATATCCCCAGCCTTTGCCTGCGCATTGCACTCGAACTAGTGTTTTATCGGTGAATTTCACGGGAAATTCTCTGGTCCACACTGTTGACCCCGGACGGCGTCCCGGTATGGGATATGAATTCGGCCCCGGTTTCCTCTCGGCATCGGTCCGGCGGCCCCGGTCCACCGCCCATGGCCCGGCCCCCGTCCCGAAGGACCCCTGCCATGCCTGCGCTCACACGGTTCGTCCTTCCGCACGCCGACCCCCGCGTGAGCACCGACCAGCCCGCCGCCGACGAGGACGTCACCTTCGGCCTGCTGCGCGCCCGCTGGACCGGCCGCGGCCTGGAGCTCACCGGCTTCGCCCGCCCGGACGACCTCGACACCGGCCGCCCCGGCTCCGCCTGGACCTGGCTGACCCTGCGCCACGCCGACGGGAGCAGGCCGCCCGTCCACCTGCGCTCCCGGCCCCGCCGGCTGCCCGAGGTCACCGACGACAGCGCCCAGCCCGAGTTCAACCACGACTGGTCCGGCTTCACCGCCCTGATCGAGCCCGGCCGGCTGCGCCACGGCACCGACTGGCTGCTCGGCGACTGGCAGATCGAGACCACCCTGTTCACCCGCCCGCGCCCCACCCGGCTGCGCCGCCGGTACGGCGCCCTCGCCCCGCACTGGTGCGGCTCCGGCGAGTACCCGCCCGCCCACTGGGTGGACCACGACGTCCGTCTCCAGCCGCACTTCACCGACGGCCGGCTCCACCTGCGGCTCGAACGCCCGAGTGTCCGGCTCACCCACGCCACCCCCACCGCCGACGGCCTCGACCTGCGCGGCAGCGCGGACACCTGCCCGTCCGGCACCGTGCTGCGGCTGCGCCACCGGCAGAGCGACGCCGTGATCGAACGGCCGGTCGCCCGCACCGGCAACACCTTCGCCGTCCACCTGCCGTACCGGCCGTTCACCGCCGACGGCCGCGGCAGCGGCGAACTGGAGCACTGGGACACCGAGTTCCTGCACCCCGACGGCAGCACCGAGCAGCTCTGCCCGGACGAGCGCGGCGGCCCGGTGGCCGGCCAGCACCGACTGCCCGACACCCCGGACCGCGCCCTCTACCTCAAGCACCTCGCCGACGGCCGGCTCCAGGTGTGCGTCCAGCCCGCGGCCGGCCTGGTCGAGCGGATCGCCGTCCGGGCCGGCGGCTTCGAACTCACCGGCCGCTGCCCGGACCGCGCCGCGGACCGGCTGGAACTCGTCCTGCGGCACACCGGCACCGCGAGCGAGGTCCGCTCCCCCGTCGAGGCCGACCAGGACGGCCGCTTCAAGGTCCTGCTGCCCGCCACCCGCACCGGCGCCGACGGCACCGCGCTGCCCCTGCGCAAGGGCATCTGGGAGGCCGCGCTGACGCCCGCCGGGCGGCCCGGCCCGAGCCGCCCGCTGCTCGCCGCACCGGCCGCCCTGCCCGCGCTGCCCGCCGCCACCACGGCCGGCGGCAAGCGGATCCTGCTCCAGCGCCGCTGGCACGACACCCTGCTGGTGGACTCCACCCCGGTGCTCACCCCCACCGAGCGCAGCGCCTGGACGCAGAGCCGCCAGCGCGCCGTCCACTACCCCGCCGCCCGCCGCGAACCGCTGCGCGAGGCCGTGCTGTACGACGTGTTCGGCGGCCGCGGCTACGCCGACTCCCCGCGCGCGGTGCACGCCGAACTGGCCCGCCGCGGAGCGCCGTTGGAACACCTCTGGGTGGTCGACGACGCCCAGGCCGAACTGCCGCCCGGGGTCCGGGCCGTCCGGATCTGGAGCCCGGAGTGGTACCGCGCGCTGGCCACCTGCCGGTACCTGGTCGGCAACACGCACTTCCCGGACTTCCTGGAGCGCCGCCCCGGCCAGGTGGTGCTCCAGACCTGGCACGGCTCGCTGCTGAAGCGGATCGCCCACGACGTCGACAACCCCTGGCTGGCCGACCACGGCTACCTGGAGGCGCTCGACCGGGAGACCCCGCAGTGGAGCCTGCTGCTCTCCCCCAGCCCGTTCGCCACCCCGATCCTGCGCCGCGCGTTCCGCTACGACGGCGAGATCCTGGAGGCCGGCTACCCGCGCAACGACGTGCTCGCCCGCCCCGACGAGGCCGCCGCCGCGGCCGTCCGCCGCCGGCTCGGCATCCCGGACGGCAAGCGGATCGTGCTGTACGCGCCGACCTGGCGCGAGGACCAGCAGCGCGGTGACGGCGACGGCTTCCGGCTCGGCCTGCGGCTGGACCTCGACCACGCCCGGCGCCTGCTCGGCCGGGACCACGTGCTGCTGATCCGCCCGCACGCGCACGTCCGCGAGCCGCTGCCGGGCGCCGGGGACGGCTTCCTGTACGACTGCGGGGACTACCCCGACCCGCAGGAGCTGCTGCTGGTCGCGGACGTCCTGGTGACCGACTACTCGTCGATCATGTTCGACTTCGCCGTCACGGGCCGCCCGGTGCTCTTCTTCACCTACGACCTGGAGCACTACCGCGACACCCTGCGCGGCTTCTACTTCGACTTCGAGCCGCAGGCCCCCGGCCCGCTCGTCCCCACCTCGGCCGGACTGCTCGGCGCGCTGCGCGAACTCGCCGACTCCGGCGCGGACCTGCCGCCCGGGTACGCGGAGCGCCACCGGCGCTTCCGGGCCGAGCACTGCGTCCTGGACGACGGCGGCGCGTCCCGCCGGGTGGTCGACCGGATGCTCGAACTCGGAAGGTCAGTCCCGTAGTTCAGGAGAAAAGGTAGCTCCGCCAGGGCCGCCAGACCTCGTCCGCGTCGAAGCGGGAGAGGCCGAAGCCCGGCACCGGGAAGGCCGCCCGGAAGCCGCGCGCCTGCGCGTACGCCTGGTCCAGCGCGTCATCCGGCAGGCCGTGCGCGACCGTCACGTGCGGGTGGTACGGGAACGCCAGCTCGCGGGCCAGCGGGCCGGAGCGGACGTCCGCCTCCAGCAGCCGGCACTCCTGCGCGCCCTCCTCGACCCGGACGAACACCACCGGGGAGACCGGGCGGAAGGTGCCGGCGCCACGCAGCAGCATCCGGAACGGCCGGTGCGCGGCCGCCACCGCCGCCAGGTGCTCCTCGATCTTCGGCAGCGCCTCGGCCGGCACCTCGGTCGGCGGCAGCAGGGTGACGTGCGTCGGTATCGACCGGGCCAGCGGATCGCCGTGCCCGGCCCGGGCGTCCTGGATCTGCGCACCGTACGGATCCGGAACGCTCACGGACACGCCGATGGTGACGGCCTCGGGGAGACCGTCACCATCGGGCAGGCGTGTGAGGGGAGTCACCGCTTGGCGGCCGGGAGGAAGCCGACCCGGTCGTACACCGTCTCCAGCGTCTGCGCGGCCACCTCGCGGGCCTTCTCGGCGCCGATCGCCAGCACCCGGTCCAGCTCGGCCGGGTCGTCCAGGAAGGAGCGGGTGCGCTCCTGGAAGGGGGTGACCCACTCGGTGAACAGCTCGGCCAGCTCGGTCTTCAGGGCGCCGTACATCTTGCCCTCGAAGTGCGCGACCAGCTGGTCGATCGACTGGCCGCTGAGCGCGGAGTGGATGCGCAGCAGGTTGGAGACGCCGGGCTTGCCGTCCTCGTCGTAGGAGACGACGGTGCCGGTGTCGGTGACGGCGCTCTTGAACTTCTTGGCGCTGACCTTCGCCTCGTCCAGCAGGTTGACCAGGCCCTTGTCCGAGGAGGCGGACTTGCTCATCTTGGCGCCCGGGTCCTGGAGGTCCTGGATCTTCGCCGTCTCCTTGAGGATGTACGGCTTCGGCACCGTGAAGGTCTGGCCGTAGCGGGTGTTGAAGCGGTCGGCGAGGTCGCGGGTGAGCTCCAGGTGCTGGCGCTGGTCCTCGCCGACCGGGACGGCGTCCGCCTGGTAGAGCAGGACGTCCGCGACCATCAGCACCGGGTAGGTGAACAGGCCGACCGTGGTGCTGTCCGCGCCGTGTCGGACGGACTTGTCCTTGAACTGGGTCATCCGGGAGGCCTCGCCGAAGCCGGTGAGGCAGTTCATCACCCAGGCGAGCTGCGCGTGCTCGGGCACGTGCGACTGGACGAACAGGGTGCAGTGCTCCGGGTCCAGGCCGGCGCCGAGCAGCTGGGCGGCGGAGACCCGGGTGTTCTCGCGCAGTTCCTTCGGGTCCTGCGAGACGGTGATCGCGTGCAGGTCGACGACCATGTAGAAGGCGTCGTTCTCCTTCTGCAGGTCCACCCACTGGCGCACCGCGCCCAGGTAGTTGCCGAGGTGGAACGAGCCGGAGGTGGGCTGGATGCCGGAGAGAACCCGGGGACGGTCCTTGACCGGACCAGTGACCGCTGCGTTGACCATGCGGGCCATTGTTCCAGTTCCACCGGGCGCTCAGGAAACGTCCGCCCCAGGAGGTTCCGCCAGTGTGACCGCACTCACCCTCACCCGGGCGATCCGCCGGCCCTCCAGCTTGGCCACCGTCAGCAGCACCCCGCCACCGCCCTCGACCGGGACGCGCACCTGGTCGCCGTCCCGGGGCAGCCGGCCGAGCGAGGCGACCAGACAGCCCGCCACCGTCTCGTACGGGCCCTCGGGCAGGGTGGCGCCGGTCTCCTCGGTGAAGTCGCCGAGGTTGAGCAGGCCGTCCAGCTCCATGCCGCCGCCGACCAGCCGGCGGGTGGCGGCGGTCTCCGGCCGGTCGTACTCGTCCCGGATCTCGCCGATCACCTCCTCGACCAGGTCCTCCAGGGTGACGATCCCGGCGGTGCCGCCGTACTCGTCCACCACGATGGCCAGGTGGTGGCCCTCGCGGCGCATCTCGCCCATCGCCTCCAGCACCCGCTTGGTGCCGGGCAGCAGCTTCACCGGGCGGGCCAGGTCGCGGACCTTGGCGGCCTGCTCGCCGCGCGCGCCGTACAGGTCGCGGACGTGCACGAAGCCGACCACGGCGTCGGCGCTGCCCTCGACCACCGGGTAGCGCGAGTGCGGCGAGGTGTCCGCCTGGTGCCGGACGGCGGCCAGCGGGCGCTCGGCGTCCAGGAAGGTCACCTCGGTGCGCGGGACCATCACCTCGCGCAGCTGCCGCTCCCCGGCGGAGAACACGTCCGCGATCAACGCCCGTTCGTCGCTGCCGAGTTCGGTGTTGGCGGCGACCAGGCCGCGCAGCTCCTCGGAGCTCATCGAGCCACGGCCGGCGGCCGGGTCGCCGCCCAGCAGGCGGACCATCAGGTTGGTGGAGTGGCCGAGCAGCCAGATCACCGGGCGCAGCGCCACCGACATCACGTCCACCACCGGGGCCGCGATCACCGCGATCGACTCGGCCCGCTGCAGGCCGATCCGCTTGGGGGTGAGTTCGCCGAGAACCAGCGAGACGTAGCTGATCACCAGGGTGAGGCCGACCAGGGCGACCGCGTCGGCGACGCCCTCGGTGAGCCCGGCCCGGACGAACAGCGGCGCGACCTTGCCGGCCAGGGTGTCCGCGCCGAAGGCGGCGGACAGGAAGCCCATGCAGGTCACGCCGACCTGGACGGCGGCCAGGAAGCGGTTGGGGTCGGCGGCCAGGTGCGCGGCCCGGGCGGACCGCCGGGTGCCGAGCGCCTCCAGCGTCCGGATCTGGCCCTCGCGCAGCGAGATCAGCGAGATCTCGGCGACGTTGAACAGCCCGCCCAGCAGGATGAAGACGAGGACGAGCAGGGCGTCCCCGAGGGTTTCGTTCACAGCGGGTCAGTGTAAGACCGGCCGGCGCCCGGGGAGTGGAAGAACGAGCGACGGCCGGTCACACGACGGCCCGCCGCCTCCGGGAAGGAGACGGCGGGCCGTCGGGAAAGCGGTGCCGCGGGGCTCAGATGAGGCCCAGCTCCTGGACCGCGTCGCGCTCCTCGGTCAGCTCCTTGACCGAGGCGTCGATGCGGGCGCGCGAGAAGTCGGAGATCTCCAGGCCCTGGACGATCTCGAACTTGCCGGCCTTGGTGGTGACCGGGAAGGAGGAGATCAGGCCCTGCGGGACGCCGTAGGAGCCGTCCGAGACGACGCCCATGGAGGTCCAGTCGCCCTCGGCGGTGCCGTTGACCCAGGTGTACACGTGGTCGATGGCGGCGTTGGCGGCCGAGGCGGCCGAGGAGGCGCCACGGGCCTCGATGATGGCCGCGCCGCGCTTGGCGACGGTCGGGATGAAGGTCTCGTCCAGCCAGGCCTGGTCGCTGCCGATGGCCTCGAAGGCCGGCTTGCCGGCGATCTCGGCCTGGAAGACGTCCGGGTACTGGGTGGCGGAGTGGTTGCCCCAGATGGTGACGCGCTTGATGTCGGAGACGGGCGCACCGGTCTTGATGGAGAGCTGGCCGACCGCGCGGTTGTGGTCCAGGCGGGTCATCGCGGTGAAGCGCTCGGCCGGGACGTCCGGGGCGTTGCGCTGGGCGATCAGGGCGTTGGTGTTGGCCGGGTTGCCGACGACCAGGACCTTGATGTCGTCCGCGGCGTGGTCGTTGATCGCCTTGCCCTGCGGGCCGAAGATGCCGCCGTTGGCCTGCAGCAGGTCGCCGCGCTCCATGCCGGCGGTGCGCGGACGGGCGCCGACCAGCAGCGCGACGTTGGCGCCGTCGAAGGCCTCGTTCGGGTTGTCGGTGATCGTGATGTCACGCAGCAGCGGGAACGCGCAGTCGACGAGCTCCATGGCGGTGCCCTCGGCGGCCTTGAGGCCCTGCGGAATCTCCAGGAGGCGCAGGTTCACCGGGACGTCGGCACCGAGCAGGTGGCCCGAGGCGATGCGGAAGAGCAGCGCGTAGCCGATCTGGCCGGCCGCTCCGGTGATGGTGACGTTGACGGGGGTGCGGGTCATTTCTACCTTCTCCAGCAGATCGCCAGGTGCCCCAGGCACACCGGCGCGCTGGAGCCGAGGATGATCTCTCGACATCGAGAGACCGGCGTCAGGTTATCGCAAAGGGAAGCGTACGCCGCGGGTGCGGGCCTGGCTGATGCGTCACAACGGACGGCGGCCCCCGCCCTGGCTCGCAGGGCGGGGGCCGTCACGGTCGCCCCGGCGTCAGTGCTTGGGCCGGCCGATCAACTTGCCGATGTTGTCGAGCAGCGGGATCTCCAGCCACGGGTTCGGCTGCGCCACCAGGGTCAGCAGCACGATCGACGCTCCCAGGAAGGTCAGCACGATCACGTCGGTGAAGCGGCTGCGCACCGCCAGCATCCCGACCTCGGGCAGCACCAGCCGCAGGACGGCCCCGAGCAGCACCCCGCAGCCGAGGATCAGCAGCCCGTACTTGAAGCCGTCCTTGAAGTCGGCGAACCAGGTGACCGCGAGGCCGGCCCCGACCACCAGCAGGACCAGCGTTATCGGCCACTGCCGGACCGGCAGGGTGTGGTCGCGCCCGAGGGCTGCGGCCGCGCCCTCGGGCGGCAGGGTGCCGGTGGTCTTGACCGGCCTGCGCGGGGTCCGCGCCGGTCGCGGTTCCGTCATGCTCGCCGTCCCTCGTGGTGGTGTCGGTCGCGGGGTCAGACGCCGGCGCGGCGCTCGGCCGCCACGACGATGTTGTTGAGCAGCATCGCGCGGGTCATCGGGCCCACGCCGCCGGGGTTCGGGGAGATCCAGGCGGCCACCTCGGCCACGCCCGGGTGCACGTCGCCGACGATCTTGCCCTCGCTGCGGCTGACGCCCACGTCCAGCACCGCCGCGCCCGGCTTGACGTCCTCCGGCTTGACCAGGTGCGGCACGCCCGCGGCGGCCACGATGATGTCGGCCTTGCGCAGGTGGTAGCCGAGGTCCCGGGTGCCGGTGTGGCACAGGGTCACGGTGGCGTTCTCGCTGCGGCGGGTCAGCAGCAGGCCGATCGAGCGGCCGACGGTGACGCCGCGGCCGATCACGACCACCTCGGCGCCGTCGATCTCGACGTCGTGCCGGCGCAGCAGCTCGACGATGCCCAGCGGGGTGCACGGCAGCGGCCCCTCGATGCCCAGGGCGAGCCGGCCGAGCGAGGTCGGGTGCAGGCCGTCGGCGTCCTTGTCCGGGTCCATCAGCTCCAGGACCGGGTTCTGGTCCAGGCCCTTGGGCAGCGGCAGCTGGACGATGTAGCCGGTGCAGGAGGGGTCGGCGTTGAGCTCGCGGACGACGTTCTCGACGTCCTCCTGGGTGGCGGTGGCGGGCAGCTCGCGCTGGATCGAGGCGATGCCGACCTCGGCGCAGTCCTTGTGCTTCCCGTTGACGTACCAGCGGCTGCCCGGGTCGTCGCCGACCAGGACGGTGCCGAGGCCGGGCGTGACGCCCTTCGCCTTGAGGACCGCCACGCGGGCGGCGAGTTCGGACTTGATCGCGGCGGCGGTGGCCTTGCCATCGAGAATCTGGGCAGTCATGACCCCATTCTCCCGGATCGGGGCAAGCCGCCGTACCAGGGCCCGTCTTCGAGCTCCCGCCGTCCTCCCGCCGTCCGCTCGGCGCGCGCTCGATGGGCGCTCGATGGGCGCTCGATGGGCGCTCGATGGGCGCTCGGCGGGCGCTCGGCGGGCGGGAGCCGGAGGCGGGCCCCACCTCCGGCTTCCGGTCGGACGGGTACGGAAGGCCTGGACCACGTTGCGGTTGCGCCACAGTCTCGGTCCGGCGCGCGGAACCGGCTGGACACGGCCCCGCCGTCCGGTTGACGATATGCGGGCATTCCCTGCCGCGACCCGGCCCGGTGACGGGCCGACGGACACCCGGCGGGGGCGTACCCGGGGGAAAGAGCACGTGAGCCGACCACTTCAGACCGAGCCGCCCGACCACTGCGGCGCAGTCCTGCCCGCAGCGGGCCCGTCGACGACTCCGCTCTCACCGTTCTCACCATTCTCAGCGCTCTCACCGCGCGTCTGAGCCGGCCGCGCCCGGCTCCGCTCCGGGCTGTCACTCCCCTCCGTTAGCGTCCCGTTCCACCGGCGACCCGACTCGCCAACCGGAACCGGGCCCTCCGTCCCGTCCCCACGTCCCCGCAACTGCCCGGAGGCATCGATGAGTTACCCGCCCGACCCGAACAACCCGAACAACCCGTACGGCCAGCCCCCGCAGGCTCCCGGCTACGGCTACCCCCAGCAGGCCCCGCCGGCCGGGTACGGCTACCCGCCGCCCGCGCCGGGCTACGGCGGACCGGGCTACGGCTACCCGCCGGCCGTCCCGCAGAACATGCCGGGCCTGGTGGTCACCACCCGGGTGCTGCTGTTCATCATCGGCGCCGTGCAGATCATCGGCGGGGGCATCTACCTGATAGCCGCCGCGGCGGCCAAGGAGGTCACCAACCGGGCCCAGGAGATCGACGGGAGCGACCCGTTCAACGGCTTCGGCAACGCGGCGGCCGGCGTGCTGGTGGTCGTCGGCATCGTGTGCGCGCTGTTCGCGGCCTTCTCCATCACGCTGGGCGTGAAGTTCGGCAAGGGCGGGCCCGCGGTCCGCATCACCACCCTGGTGTACGGCTCGTTCGGCGCGCTGCTCGGCCTGCTGGGGCTGGCCGGCTCGTTCGCCAACAACGCCAACCCGGTCGGCATCGTCTTCACGCTGATGTGGCTCGCGGTCTCGATCACGATGATCGTCGGGATGAGCGTCAAGGACGGCGTCGCCTGGTTCGCCCGGCCGCGCTACTGACCGGCTGCGCTGGCCGGCCGGGTCGCTGACCGGCCGCACTACCGACCGGCCCCGTCCGAGCCGATCGGACGACGAGCGGCCCGGCTCCCCTTCCGGAGGAGCCGGGCCGCTCTGTCATGCCGTCACCCGGGCGGTGCGCCGGGCGAGCGGTGGAACGCGATCAGTGGAAGAAGTGTCGGGCACCGGTGAAGTACATCGTCACCCCGGCCTCGGCGGCCGCCGCGACGACCTCCTCGTCCCGGATCGAACCGCCCGGCTGGACGATCGCCTTGACGCCGGCCGCGATCAGGATGGCCGGGCCGTCCGCGAACGGGAAGAACGCGTCCGAGGCCGCGTACGCGCCCTTGGCCCGCTCCCCGGCCCGCTCGACCGCGAGCTTGCAGGAGTCGACCCGGTTGACCTGGCCCATGCCGACGCCCACCGAGGCGCCGCCCTTGGCCAGCAGGATCGCGTTGGACTTGACGGCCCGACAGGCCCGCCAGGCGAAGGCCAGCTCGGCCAGCTCGGCCTCGGACAGCGCCTCGCCGGTGGCCAGCCGCCAGTTCGCCGGGTCGTCGCCCTCGGCCTGCACCCGGTCGGCGTCCTGGAGCAGCACGCCGCCGGAGACCGGGCGCAGCTCCTGGCGGTTGGCCGGCGCCTCGGGGGCCAGCAGCACCCGCAGGTTCTTCTTCCGGGCCAGCACCTCGACGGCGCCGTCCTCGTAGCCGGGGGCCACCACGACCTCGGTGAAGATCGGGGCGATCTGCTCGGCCAGCTCGACGGTGACCGGGCGGTTGACCGCGATCACGCCGCCGTACGCCGAGACCGGGTCGCACTCGTGCGCCTTGCGGTGCGCCTCGGCGACGTCCGCGCCGGTCGCGATGCCGCACGGGTTGGCGTGCTTGATGATCGCGACGGCCGGCTCGGCGTGGTCGTACGCGGCGCGGCGGGCGGCGTCGGTGTCGACGTAGTTGTTGTACGACATCTCCTTGCCGTGCAGCTGCTCCGCGCCGGCCAGGCCGCCGCTGCCGTCGCTGTACAGCGCGGCGCCCTGGTGCGGGTTCTCGCCGTAGCGCAGCACGTTCTGCCGCTCCCAGGTGGCGCCCAGGAACTCCGGGAACCGCTCGTCGCTCGGCGCGTAGCCGGCCTCGAACCAGGAGGCGACCGCGACGTCGTACGCGGCGGTGTGCGCGAACGCCGCACCGGCCAGGCGCTTGCGGGTGGCCAGGTCGAAGCCGCCCTCCTGGACGGCGCGCAGCACGTCGTCGTAACGGGCCGGGTCGACCACCACGGCCACCGACGGGTGGTTCTTGGCCGCGGCGCGGACCATGCTCGGGCCGCCGATGTCGATCTGCTCGACGCACTCGTCCGGGGTGGCGCCCGAGGCGACGGTGGCCTTGAACGGGTAGAGGTTCACCACGACCAGGTCGAAGGGCTCGACGCCCAGCTCGGCCAGCTGCGCGCGGTGCGACTCCAGCCGCAGGTCGGCGAGCACGCCGGCGTGCACGCGGGGGTGCAGCGTCTTCACGCGCCCGTCCAGGCACTCCGGGAAGCCGGTCAGCTCGGAGACCTCGGTCACCGGGACGCCGGCGGCGGCGATCCGGCCGGCGGTGGAGCCGGTGGAGACGATCGCGACCCCGGCGGCGTGCAGGCCCTGGGCCAGCTCCTCCAGACCGGTCTTGTCGTACACGCTGATCAGCGCGCGACGGATCGGACGGATGTTCTCCGAAACGGGGGGCGTGGTGGAGCTGGCACTCATGCTCCCACCTCACTGCGCTCGGCGGGCGCTGCGCGCCAGGCACCATTCTCGATGATTCGCTCGCTCCGCTCACTCATGTGCCGGAATCCATACCTTTCGGTCCTCGATGCGGTGGCCCTCGCGGGCCAGCCGGCCCACGACGTCGACGAGCAGCTTGCGCTCGACAGTCTTGATGCGCTCGTGCAGCGCTTCGCCGCCATCGGCGTGGTCGGCGTCGACGACCTCGACGACGCCCTGCGCGATGATCGGCCCGGTGTCCACCCCGGCGTCGACCAGGTGGACGGTGCAACCGGTGACCCTCACCCCGTACGCGAGCGCGTCGGTGACGCCGTGGGCGCCGGGGAAGGAGGGCAGCAGCGCGGGATGGGTGTTGACGATCCGCCCGGCGAAGGCCGCGATGAACTCGGGCCCGAGGATCTTCATGAAACCGGCCGTGACCACCAGGTCCGGCTCGTGGGCGGCGACGGCGGCGGTCAGCGCGCGGTCCCAGTCGGCCCGGTCGGCGAAGTCCTTCACCCGGTGGACGAAGACCGGCAGGCCCGCCTTCTCGGCCCGCTCCAGGCCCGCGATGCCGTCGCGGTCCGCACCCACGGCGAGGATCTCGGCGCCGTACGCCGGATCGGCGGCGGCGTCGAGCAGCGCCTGCAGATTGGTGCCGGAACCGGAGACGAGCACCACCAGGCGGGCCGGTCCGGGCGTACGGGGCGGGAAGAGCTGAGCGGGGGCGGCGGCCACTGCGCGATTCTCCGTAGGTCGGGCGCCGCCCGCTGGTACGTCCACCGGTGGTGGGGCCACTACGAACGGCAGGTCGAGCGAGGGGGAACACCAGGAGAACCCACCGCGACGCGGGCACCCGGGAACCTCTGCGAGCTGCTGACCGTCACCACGATAACGGCTGGTCGGACGGCCTCCGCACCCTCCTGGCGGCGCTACGCGCGTAGTTGAGACGGGGATCTCCTCCGTCCCGCGCGGCGGAGTTGCCCCGGGCACGGGCCCGCCCGGCACCCGCGCAGCGGGCAGGCCGCCGGAGGACCGGCGAACGGCTGCGGGATCATAGGGGAGGCGGGAGACCGCCCCTCCGACCGAGAAGGAATGGCTGAACCATGAGCAGCGGTGACGACACCGGCGAGCGCAACCCCTTCGCGCCGCCGCCGGCGGATGCCCCGGACCAGCCGTGGCAGCCGCGCAACCCCTGGCCCGGCGAGGGCCTGGACGACACCGGCGGCCAGGGCCCCGGCGAACGCCCGCAGCTCCCGCCGCCGCACCCCTGGGGCCTCGGCCGGCCCGAGGACGGCCGCCCCAACCCCCCGGCCCCGCAGCCGCCCAAGCTCGACCCCGCCGACCCCGCCCAGCGCCGGGCCCGCAACGCCGCGCTGGCCGGGCCGCTCGCGCTGGTCTGCCTGTTCGTCGGCTTCCACTGGGCCGCCCTGTTCGTCGGCGCGCTCGGCATCGTGTGGGGCATCAGCGCACTGCGGACCCCCAAGCCCGCCCCAGCCGCCGCCGTCACCGGCGCCGCCCACCAGCCCGCCGCCCCGAACCCGCTCACCCCGGCCGCGCTCGCCGGAATCCTCACCGGCGCGATGACCGTCGTGGTCGCGACCTCGGTGATCGGCCTCGGGATGTACTACAACGACTACGTCACCTGCGTCCGGGACTCGCTGACCTCCGTCGGCGCCGAGAACTGCGACCGGTTCGCGCCCAAGTGGTACGTCGACTTCACCGGGAACGCGGGCTAGGTCCTGTCCGTCCGGTCTTGCCGGACAAGGCCCAGGACGGACAGGGCTAGTCGTTCCCGGGGGCCCGCCCGCCCAGGCGCAGCACCGCGGCGTACCCGCGGGCCCGCAGCAGCAGCACCCCCCGGCGCAGCCGCTCGGCGGACCGGGCGCGGGCCGCGGGCGGGACCTCCTCGTCGGCGTACGCGTCGAGTTTCTCGGCGGTCTGCCCGTCGACCTCTCTGTCGACCTCTTCGTCGGCCTCCGGGACCGTTGCGGGGCACAGCGCCCGATGGCGGACCAGCAGCGCGCCCGGCACGGCCACCAGCGCGAACCAGCCCGCCGCCGCCGGTCCCGTCCACCAGGGTGCCGGTCCCAGCCGGGCCATCCGGCCGCCCGCCAGCGCGCCACCCGACAGCCAGCCCGCCGCCGCCACCGCGACGCCCGTCAGCAGCGCCGCCGCCAGCACCGCCACCACCGTCGCCGCGAGCGGCCACGGTCCGTCGCCGCCCCCGTCACCGTCGTCGACGCCGTCGCTGTCGTCGGCCCCGGCCGCCGCGCGCGGGCCGGCCGCCGCCCGGCCCAGCAGCACCGCCGGCACCACCCCCGCCAGCACCGGCAGCAGCAGTGCCGCCAGCCGCCAGCCGCCCGGGCCCTCCGCCGGCAGCAGGGCGAACATCGGGAACTCCGGGACGGGGCCCAGCACGGTGCCGCCCGGCGCCACCACCGTCCCGGAACCCACCGCGAACCCCGGGCCCAGGGCGTACGCCGTCCCCCAGAGCACCGCGTTCGGCAGCAGCACCACCCCGAGCAGCAGCAGCCCGACCAGGGCCGCCGGTCCGCGCCCGAGCACCGCCATCCCGTGCCCGCCCCCGGACGCCGCGTCCAGCGCCGCCGCCACCGCCACCAGCACCCCGCCCGCCGCCACCAGGCCCGCCCCGGCCGCCAGCACCGAGCCGCGCACCGCCGCCGCGCCGCCGACCGGTCGGAGCGGCGCGGGCAGCCGGTCCAGCAGCTGCCACGCCGGGCGGCGGGGCGGGGCGTCGGGGCCGGCGGCCCGGGCCGAACGCGCGCCCGCCGCCGTCGCCAGCCCGGCCAGCAACCCCACCACCAGCACGTCCGGCAGCACCCTGGCCCGGAACAGCCCGGCGCCCGTGCAGTGCAGCACCACCGCCACCGCGACCGCGCAGTAGCCCGCCCAGACCGCAACCGGGCCGCCCCAGCGCGGCCGGGGCCCGCGCCGCGACGCCACCCCGGCGGCGGCCCGGTACAGCTGAGCCACCGCCAGCACGCCCAGCAGCAGCGGGGTGACGGTCAGCGGCGCGCCCGCGTCCCCCCGCAGCACCGGCGCGCCGTGCCCGAGCAGCCACAACGCCCCCGCCAACCGGGTGGCGCCGGTCGCCCCGTTGTCCGCGTACGGCGTCGCCACCCAGAGCCCGAGCACCGGCACCCCGACAACCGCCAGGCCGACCAGCGCCGTCCGCACCCCCGCCAACAGGTCGGCCGGCAACGGGCGTCCGCCCAGTTCGCCCGGCAGTTCCAGGATCGGACGGCCCATCAGCTGCGTCATGCGCCTCATGGTGCCAAGGCGACTCGCCATGCCTCGTGAAGCGGCAAACCGCCGCCGTGTCCCAGATTATTGGCTTATGCGCATTTTCAGACCCGATCCCCAAGCCGCCGGCGGACCGGCCCGGAGCGTCTGATGACCACGCCACCCACCGCCGAACACCCCGCCGGCGCCGACTCCCCCACCCCCGGGAACCGCGCCCGCAAGCCCCGGACCACCCACCCCGACCAGGACGCGGCCCGCCTCCTACGGAAACTGACACCCCGTGAGGCCCAGGTGCTCGCCCACCTCGCCGCCGGCCGCGACCTCCAGCAGTCGGCCGCCGCCCTCGGCGTCACCCCGGCCACCGCCCGCAGCTACGTCCAGCGGGCCATGCGCAAACTCGGCGCGGCCACCGAGGCCGAGGCCGTCGCCCTCACCACCGCCCGCCCGAAGAGCCCCGACCCCGCACCGCCCGACCCCGCACCGCCCGGCCCCGACGCACCGCCCGGCCCCGACGCACCGGGCGACGCCCAGACGGGCCCTCCCGCCGACCCCCGTACCCCCGACCCCGCGCCGCAGCGCCCGCCCGTCCTCGGCACCGGAGGAGAGCACGCCGGGCCCGCCCTCGCGCACCCCGGCCAGGCCGCCCACGCCACCGCCGCCGCCCACGCCCACGCCCAGACCGCCCCGAACGCCCCGGGAGGGAGCATCAGCACACCCGCCGTCACCACGACACCGCCTGGCACCCGCGACACCCCGCCCGCGGCGCAGGACCGACCCGACGGCCCGGCCGCCGACCCCGGGCGGCCCGCCCACGTGGCCACGCCGGCCGACGGCGAGCGGGCCGGGCCGGCCAAGAGCTTCGAGGAGTTGTACGAGCAGGCGCACACCCGGCTGGTGCAGCAGGTGTTCCTGCTGACCGCCTGCCGGCACCGGGCGGCGCACTGCGTCCGGCTGGCGTTCGGGGCGGCGCGCCGGGGCTGGGCGGAGGTGGCCGCGACGGGGGATCCGGAAGGGTGGGTGCGGGTACGGGCGTGCGAGCTGGCACTGTCCCCGTGGCACCGGGGCGGGCCCCGGCGGATGCACGCCTGGAAGCTGCCGCACCGGCGGATCCGGGTGCGGCCGGCGGACGAGTCGCAGGCGGTGCTGCCCGATCACGACCGGCTGACCGACCGGGACCGGGCGCTGCTGAAGGCACTGCGGCGGCTGTCCCGGCCGCAGCGCCGGGCGCTGGTGCTGCACGACGGGCTGGGCCTGCCGGCGGCGGCGGTCGCGGTGGAGGTGGAGTCGACGCTGGCGGCGGCCGAGGGGCGGGTGTGGGCGGCCCGGGTGGCACTGGCCCGGTGGGTACCGGAGCTGCTGGGGCCGGATCCGGCGGCGCCGGGGTTCGCGGACGGCCTGAGCGGGCTGCTGCACCGGGCGGCGGTCCGGGGCTGCCCGGAACCGCACCGGCCGCCGGTGCCGGTGCTGCGGGCCCGGCACCGCCTGTGGACCGCGAGCCGGACGGGGGCGGCGGCGCTGCTGACGGCGGCGGTGGGCGGGGCGGCTCTGGCGACGCTGGTGGGGATCCGGCCGGTGACGCTGTTCCGGTCCCCGGAGCCGCCGGAGCCGGCGATGTGCCTGTCGGCGGCGGGCGCAGGCGAGCCGGGTGTGCCGGCGCTGCCGGGCGGGCCGCCGAACGTCGTCCGCAGCCTGTGGTGCAGCCCGACGCCGGGGGTGGAGGCGGTCGTGATGGAGTCGGCGCCGCAGGCCGCCGCGCGGTGGGAGCTGCCGGCGGTCGCCCGGGGGGCGGGCGCCCCGCCGCCGCAGGGTCCGGAGGTCTGCCCGCTGTGGTCACCGCTGCCGTGCACGACCGGGCCCACGCCGTACTGACGGCGTCCGCGGACGCGCGAGCGCCCCTGCCCGTGAAGGGCAGGGGCGCTCGCTGCGCGGTCGACCGACGTCAGCCGGCGATGATCTCGCGCGCCAGGCGGGCGGTCTCGGACGGCGTCTTGCCGACCTTGACACCGGCGGCCTCGAGGGCCTCCTTCTTCGCCTGGGCGGTGCCCGAGGAGCCGGAGACGATGGCGCCGGCGTGGCCCATGGTCTTGCCCTCGGGGGCGGTGAAGCCCGCGACGTAGCCGACGACCGGCTTGGTGACGTGCTCGGCGATGTAGGCCGCGGCACGCTCCTCGGCGTCGCCACCGATCTCACCGATCATGACGATGAGCTCGGTCTCCGGGTCCTCCTGGAACGCCTTGAGGGCGTCGATGTGGGTGGTGCCGATGACCGGGTCACCGCCGATGCCCACGGCCGAGGAGAAGCCGATGTCCCGCAGCTCGTACATGAGCTGGTAGGTCAGGGTGCCGGACTTCGAGACCAGGCCGATCTTGCCGGAGGTGGTGATGTCGGCCGGGATGATGCCGGCGTTCGACTGTCCGGGGCTGATCAGGCCGGGGCAGTTCGGGCCGATGATCCGGGTCTTGTTGCCCTTCGAACCGGCGTACGCCCAGAAGGCGGCGGTGTCGTGCACCGGGACGCCCTCGGTGATCACGACGGCCAGGCCGATCTCGGCGTCGATGGCCTCGACGACGGCGTCCTTGGTGAACTTCGGCGGCACGAAGATGACGGTGACATCGGCACCGGTCTTCTCCATGGCCTCGGCGACGCCGCCGAAGACGGGCACCTCGGTGCCGTCGACGTCGACCGTGGTGCCGGCCTTGCGCGGGTTGACACCGCCGACGATCTGGGTGCCGGAGGCGAGCATGCGGCGGGTGTGCTTCATGCCCTCGGAGCCGGTCATGCCCTGGACGATGACCTTGCTGTCCTTGGTAAGGAAGATAGCCATGGTGTGAAAGTCCCCTTCCTTACTTGTTGGCCAGCTCGGCGGCGCGGTCAGCGGCGCCGTCCATGGTGTCCACGCGCTGGACCAGCGGGTGGTTGGCGTCGTCGAGGATCTTGCGACCCAGCTCCGCGTTGTTGCCGTCCAGACGGACGACCAGCGGCTTGGTGACGTTCTCGCCCTTGCTCTTCAGGAGCTCCAGGGCCTGCACGATGCCGTTGGCGACCGCGTCGCAGGCGGTGATGCCGCCGAAGACGTTGACGAACACCGACTTGACGTCGGGGTCGCCCAGGATGATCTCCAGGCCGTTCGCCATGACCTCGGCGGAGGCGCCGCCGCCGATGTCGAGGAAGTTGGCGGGCTTGACGCCGCCGTGGTTCTCACCGGCGTAGGCGACCACGTCGAGGGTGCTCATCACGAGGCCCGCGCCGTTGCCGATGATGCCGACCTGGCCGTCGAGCTTGACGTAGTTCAGGCCCTTGGCCTTGGCGGCGGCCTCCAGCGGGTTGGCCGCGGCCTTGTCCTCCAGGGCCTCGTGCTCGGGCTGGCGGAACTCGGCGTTCTCGTCCAGCGAGACCTTGCCGTCAAGCGCGATGATCTTGCCCTCGCCGGACTTGATCAGCGGGTTGACCTCGACGAGGAGGGCGTCCTCGGCGATGAAGACCTTCCACAGCTTCTGCAGGACGTCGGCGACCTGGTCGGCGATCTCGGCCGGGAACTTCGCCGCGGCGACGATCTCGGCGGCCTTCTCCGGGGTGCAGCCCTCGTTGGCGTCGACCGGGATCTTGGCGAGCGCGTCGGGGTTCTCCTCGGCGACGACCTCGATCTCCACGCCGCCCTCGACGCTGGCCATCGCCAGGAAGGTGCGGTTGGTGCGGTCCAGCAGGAACGAGACGTAGTACTCGTCCTTGATGTCCGCGGTCTGGGCCAGCATCACCTTGTGGACGGTGTGGCCCTTGATGTCCATGCCGAGGATCGCCTCGGCCTTGGCGACGGCGTCAGCCGGGTCGGAGGCGAGCTTCACGCCACCGGCCTTGCCTCGGCCACCCACCTTCACCTGAGCCTTGACGACGGCGCGGCCGCCGAAGCGCTCCGCGATGGCGGCAGCGTCTGCGGCGGTCTCGATCACATCACCGTCAAGCACGGGCACACCGTGCTTGGCGAAGAGGTCCCTCGCCTGGTACTCGAACAGGTCCACGTGTTTGTCCTTGTTCGTGGTCGCGGATTGTGTCTCTACGAGCGTGCCACGGCAGGATCTTCGCTGCGGGTCGTCGGGGCGGTGCGGGTACGCAGAGGTACGGCCTTGCGGCCCACACAGCCACGGGCGCACACGTCAATCAACACGCGCGTCACGTCCGTCTGGCAGGTTATCCCCGTACGACGGGACTGTTTCGCCCGGGGCCTGCCCGTCCGTGGTGAGAACCGTCACAGACAGCCTACGGGGGCGGTCGGCGCACCCCCCGTCCGCCGGTCGGCCGGTTCGCACGTCCGGGTGAATCCTCACACTCCCTGGTCAGGCACCGGCAGCGGGCGCTTCTCGATCGCCGCGGCCATGATCTCCGGAAAGGCGTCCGGGGTGCAGGCGAAGGCCGGGGCCCCCAGGGCGGCCAGGGCGGCGGCGTGGGCGTGGTCGTAGGCGGGCGCACCTTCGTCGGAGAGCGCCAGCAGGGCGATGAACTGGACGCCGGCCGCCTTCATCGCGGCGACGCGCTTGAGCATGCCGTCCCGGATGCCGCCCTCGTAGAGGTCGCTGATCAGCACGACCACGGTCTCGGACGGCCGGGTGATCCTCGACTGGCAGTAGGCGAGCGCGCGGTTGATGTCGGTGCCGCCGCCGAGCTGGGTGGCGAACAGGACGTCGACCGGGTCGGTGAGCTGTTCGGTGAGGTCGACCACCGAGGTGTCGAAGACAACCAGCCGGGTGTCCAGCGTGCGCATCGAGGCGAGCACCGCGCCGAACACCGCCGAGTGCACCACCGACGGGGCCATCGAGCCGGACTGGTCGATGCAGAGGATGACGTCCTTCTTCACCGCGCGCTGGGCGCGGGCGTAGCCGACCAGCCGCTCGGGCACGACGGTGCCGTGCTCGGGCAGGTAGTTCTTCAGGTTGGCCCGGATGGTGCGGTCCCAGTCGATGTCGCGGTGGCGGGGCCGGTTGACCTTGGCGCTGCGGTCGAGGGCGCCGCCCAGGGTGGCCCTGGTGCGGTCGGCGAGCCGGCGTTCCAGATCGGCGACCACCTTGCCGACCACGGCCCGGGCGGTCTCCCGGGTGGTCTCGGGCAGCGCGTGCTTGAGCGACAGCAGGGTGCCGACCAGGTGCACGTCCGGTTCGACGGCCTCCAGCATCTCGGGCTCCAGCAGCAGCCGCTCCAGACCGAGCCGGGCGATCGCGTCCTGCTGCATCAGCTGGACGACGGTGGACGGGAAGTACTCGCGGATGTCGCCCAGCCAGCGCGCCACCTGCGGGGCCGAGCCGCCCAGCCCGGCGCCGCGCCGGCCGCCGCGGGCCGCCCGGCCGCCCTCCTCGGGCGCGCCGCGGTAGAGCGCGGCCAGGGCGCCGTCCATCGCGGCGTCCCGGCCGCGCAGGGCGCAGCCGGTGCCGTCGGCCTCGCCGCCGAGCACCAGCCGCCAGCGGCGCAGCCGTTCGTCGGTCGTGGTCGCCATCAGGTCCTCCTTCACGGGTGTCAGGTGTTGCGGCCGGCGGCCTGCCGGGGGATCCGGGGGCGGGCGCCGAGCAGCAGGGCCACCACCGGGACGGCGGCGTCGGCCCGGGCCCGGTCGAGGGTGCCGCCCGGGGTCCGGGCCGCCGGGGCCTCGCCGAGCGGGCCGGCCGCGACCCGGCCGCCGATGGTGCTGCGGACGCCCGCCTCCAGCCCGGCGAAGGTGCGGCGCAGCAGCGGCAGGACGTCGGTGAAGACCTCGCCGGGCACGCCGGTCAGCCACTCGTCGAGCAGGGCGAGCAGACGCGGGTCGTGCAGCAGCAGGGCGCCGCCGCCGGTGAGGAAGCCCTCGATCCAGCCGGCCGCGTCCGCCGGGGCGTTGGCGGTGGACAGGACCAGCCGCAGCCGGCCGGCGGCCTCCTCGGAGTCGAGCCGGCCGTCGTCCAGCAGCAGCCGGACGGCGCGCCCGCGCAGCAGGCCGGGGGCTCCGGTGGCCGGGCCGTCGGCTGGCTCGCGGCGGGCCAGCGAACGCAGGGCGGCGGCCCAGCGGTCGGCTAGGCCCTCGGAACCGGCCAGGCCCTCTGAACCGTCCGGGCCCGGGGAGGCTGCCGGGGTGCCCGGGCCCGCTGATTCGTCCGGGGCGTCCGGGCCTTCCGGCTCCGGACGAGCGGCCGGGCCGAGCAGGCCGATCGCGCCGTGCACCTCGTCGAGCCGGCCGCGCATCGCCGCCGCCCCCTCGGCGTCCAACCCGACGCAGGCGGGCGGCAGCCCGACGCAGATCCGGTCGGCCAGGCCGGTGGCGACCTCGCCGAGCGCGCCGTGGTCGGTGCCGCGCACATCGCCGTAGCGCAGCGCCCGGACCAGCGCGGGCAGCGCCCCGGCCAGGTGCGCGACGTCGGTGTCCAGGGCAGCGCAGTCGGCGAGCACCCGCATCACGGCGGGCAGCGCGCCGGCCAGCCCGGCCAGCAGGCAGGTCTCCACCAGCCCGGTCAGCTCGGCGAGTTCGACGGCGGCGCGGGCGGTGCCGACGGCCTTGCCGGTCGCCGCCTCCTCCACCGTGGTGCCCCACTGGGCGGCCTCGGCGATCCGGACCGCGAACTCGGGCTGCCAGCACAGCCGCCAGCTCTCCCGGAACGTCCCGGTCGAGTTGACCGCCGAGCGGGCCGGCACGCCCCAGTCGACGCCCAGCAGCCGCAGCCGGTGCAGCAGCCGCGAGCGGGCCGCGTCGGTGTC
This sequence comes from Kitasatospora sp. NPDC043950, assembly GCF_056435345.1. Taxonomy (NCBI): domain Bacteria; kingdom Bacillati; phylum Actinomycetota; class Actinomycetes; order Kitasatosporales; family Streptomycetaceae; genus Kitasatospora; species Kitasatospora sp. NPDC043950. The sequence continues at coordinate 108,193 of NZ_JBWKER010000019.1, read as the reverse complement.
CTTGCGCAGGTCGAGGTCGAGGTCCTTCGGCGCGGCCTCGGGCTTGAGCCGCAGCGTGCGCTGCCAGCGGGTGAGGTCCCGCTGGAGCGGCACCGCCGGTGCCGCGTCCGGGACTTCGCCGAGCGCGTCGCCGACCACCAGACGGTCCCGGACGAGCTCCAGGGCGATGTCCGAACCCTCGCAGAGCACCGCGCGGACGGCGTCCAGGGTCTCGGTCAGCCCGGCCAGCGGGCGGCCGCGCAGCACCGCCAGCGTGCGGGCGAGCCGGACCGCCTCGATGACGTGGGCGGAGGAGACCGGGTGGTCCTCGGCGCGCAGCAGTTCGGCGGCCCGGGCGAGCCAGCGCGGCACCGGATCGCCCTCGGTGCTGAACAGGTGGTGGTACCAGCCCGGTGACCGCACGCCCGCGCCGTAGCCGGTGGCCTGGGAGAGCCGGCGGTGCGTCCACGGCACCCAGGTGATGTCCGTCCTCACCTTCCGCGGCAGTCCGGCGAGCAGCGCCCGGTCGTGCGCGACCGTCGGCAGCACCGCCAGCGCGGGCACGTGGAAGGCCCCGCACACCACGGCGATCCGGCGGTGCCCGGCGCGGCGGGCGGCCCGGATCTGCTGGCGCATGTACGCCTCGCGCAGGTCGTCCCGCCGGGACTCGCCGAGGCCCTCCGCGCGCAGCGCCGCCATCGCCTCCGCCACGGCGGCGAACGGCGCCAGTCCGTCCGGGTCGTCCCCGCCGCCGTCCGCACCGGGCGCGGCGGGCGCGCGGTGCTCGACCACGTCCTCCCACCAGCGCTCCGGGTCGTCGTACCCGGCCGCCTCGGCGAGCAGCGCCAGCGGGTCGGCGACCGGCCCGGCGGGCTCCCCCGGCTCCCCCGGCTCCCCGGCCTCCGGGACGGGGCCGAGGCCGTACCCGGCGGGCAGGTCGATGAAGCGGACCGGCAGCTCCCGCTCGACGCCGTAGCGGATCGCCACCCACTCCGGGGAGAACTCGGCGTACGGCCAGAACGCGGCCCTCGCCGGGTCGTCCACCGCGTGGGCCAGCAGCGCGACCGGCGGCACCAGGCCGTTCCCGGCCGCGAGGTGGACGATGCCGTCGGCCTCCGGCGGGCCCTCGATCAGCACCGCGTCCGGCCGCCAGCGCTCCAGCGCGGCGGCCACCGCCCGGGCCGAGCCCGGGCCGTGGTGCCGGATGCCGAGCAGCGCGACGTCCTCGGTCATCGCACCTCCTCGCGGGCGGCCCGGTAGAAGTCCTTCCAACCGTCGCGCTCGCGCACCACCCCTTCGACGTACTCGCGCCACACCGCGTGGTCCGCCACCGGGTCCCGGACGACGGCACCGAGGATGCCGGCCGTCACGTCCCCGGCGCGCAGCACGCCGTCCCCGAAGTGGGTGGCCAGGGCGAGGCCGTTGGCCACCACCGAGATCGCCTCCGCCGTGGAGAGGGTGCCGCTCGGGCTCTTGACCTTCGTCCGCCCGTCCGTCGTGATCCCGGCCCGCAGCTCGCGGAACACGGTGACCACCCGCCTGATCTCCTCGGCGCCGCCGGGCAGTTCGGGCAGTTCCAGGGAGCGGCCGAGCTGGTTCACCCGGCGGGTGACGATGTCGACCTCCTCCTCCAGCGAGCCCGGCAGCGGCAGCACGACGGTGTTGAACCGCCGGCGCAGCGCGCTGGACAGCTCGTTGACGCCGCGGTCGCGGTCGTTCGCGGTGGCGATCACGTTGAAGCCGCGCACCGCCTGCGTCTCGCCGCCCAACTCCGGCACCGGCAGCGTCTTCTCGGACAGGATGGTGATCAGGCTGTCCTGCACGTCGGCCGGGATCCGGGTCAGCTCCTCGATCCGGGCGAGCTTGCCGTCCGCCATCGCCCGCATCAGCGGCGAGGGCACCAGGGCGTCCCGGCTCGGGCCGTCGGTGAGCAGCCGGGCGTAGTTCCAGCCGTACCGGACGGCCTCCTCCGGGGTGCCGGCGGTGCCCTGCACCAGCAGGGTGGAGTCGCCGCTGATCGCGGCGGCCAGGTGCTCGGACACCCAGGTCTTCGCGGTGCCGGGCACGCCGAGCAGCAGCAGCGCGCGGTCCGTCGCCAGGGTCGTGACGGCGACCTCCACCACCCGGCGCGGGCCGATGTACTTGGGGGTGATCGGGGTGCCGTCGGGCAGTTCGCCGCCGAGCAGGTACGTCGCCACGGCCCACGGCGAGAGCTTCCAGCGCTCCGGGCGCGGACGGTCGTCCTGCGCGGCCAGCGCGGCCAGTTCACCGGCGAAGGCGTCCTCGGCATGCTGCCGCAGAACGTCGGTCACGGGGGCTCCTTCGGGTCGGCCGCCGGGCACACGGGTGCCCCGGCGGCAGGGTGATCGGGGGGAGCTGGGGCCGGCGTCCCGGCCTGTGGGAACCACCCTGCACCCCGGCACTGACAAACCCCGGGGCGCTCCCGACGGGCAGTCAGCCGATGTCAGTGGCACCGCCTACCGTCGGTCGCATGGAGGAACGCTGGAGCACCGAACACGTCCTGTCCCTGGCACCTGACGCCGCGTCGCAGAAGGCGGCCGGCAAGCTCTCCTCGCCCGCGTCCTGGTCCGGGGCGGGCACCGACGGCACCGCGCTCTGGGGCGAGTGCAAGGGCAGCGGCAGCACGCCGTACCGCACCGTGATCGAACTCGCCACGCCCGCCTACCAGTGCAGCTGCCCCAGCCGGAAGTTCCCGTGCAAGCACGCGCTCGGGCTCCTCCTGCTGTGGAGCGGCGCCCCGGAGACCGTCCCCGCCGCCGAACCCGCCGCGTGGGCGGCCGACTGGCTCACGTCCCGCGAGGAGCGCGCCGAGAAGCGCGCCGCGCCCCCGGCCGACCCGGTCGCCGCCCGCCGCCGGGCCGAGCGGCGCGGCGCCCGGGTGGCGGCCGGCGCGGCCGAGCTGCGGCTGCGCCTGGCCGACCGGATCCGGCACGGCCTGGCCGACCAGTCCACCGCCGGGCCCTGGGAGGAGGTCGCCGCCCGGATGGTCGACGCCCAGGCCCCCGGCCTGGCCACCCGGGTCCGCGAACTCGACACCGCCCCGCAGGACCGGCTCCTGGAGGAGTACGCGATGCTGCACCTGCTCGCCACCGCCGCCACCCGCGTCGACGAGCTGCCGGCCGAACTGGCCGCCACCGTCCGCACCCGGGTCGGCTACCCCACCGACACCGCCGAGATCCTGGCCGGCCCCACCGTGCGCGACCGCTGGCAGGTGCTCGGCAGCCGCGACTCCGCCGACGAGCGGCTCACCACCCGCCGGGTCTGGCTGCGCGGCGCCAAGACCGGCCGCACCGCCCTGCTGCTCGCCTTCGGCCGCCCCGGCCAGGCCCCCGACCTCGCCCTGCCCACCGGCCACCTGCTGGAGGCCGACCTGGCCTTCCACCCCGGCGCCCGCCCGCTGCGCGCCGCCCTCGGCACCCGCTACGGCGCCCCCGGGCCCGGCCCGGCCGGCCCGCCCGACGGCCTCACCGTCGCCGAGGCGGTGGCCGGCTACGGCACCGCCGTCGCCGACGACCCGTGGCTGGACAGCTGGCCGACCGTCCTCGCCGGCGCCATGCCCGTCCGCACCCCGGACGGCTGGTACCTGACGGACGGCCACCACACCCTGCCCGTCCGCACCTCGGCCCTCCCGGAGGCGGCCCTGTGGCGGCTGGCCGCGGTCTCCACCGGCCGCCCGCTGACGGTCTTCGGCGAGTACGGCCACCAGGGCTTCGCCCCGGTCACGGCCTGGGCCGGCCACGACCGCCCGATCGGCCTCACCACCGTCTAGCGTCCAGCACACCTCAGGAGCATCGAAGATGACGATCACCCAGGACCCGTGGGAGACCCTGCACACCACCGCCCTGCTCGGCACCGACCGCCGCCCGCTCCCGGCCACCACCCTGCCGCTCGCCGACACCGTCGACCAGGCCGACCCGGCCACCGCGCTGCTGGAGCTGGCCGCCCTCGCCACCGTCCGCCGCCGGGCCGGCGCCCTGCCCGTCCCGGCCGCCGGACCGCCCGGCCCGCCCGCCCCCGAGGACGGGCGCCCCGAGCTGCCCGCGACGGCCGCCCGCCGGCTCGCCGTCCTGCTGGCCGGCCGGTCCGGCGGCAGCGGCGGCAGCGGCGGCGCCACCCTGGCCAACCTCGCCGAACTGCTCCCGCAGTGGCTCGCCACCGCCCGCGCCCGGGGCCTGCGCCCGCCCGGCGCACTGATACCCGGCCTGCTCGACGCCGCCCGCGCCCGCAGCGAACTGCGCTCCGACGCCGTCGCGCTGGCCGGACCGCTGGGCCGCTGGCTGGCCGAACAGAACCCCGACTGGCGCTTCGTGCTGCGCACCGCCGCCCCCGATCCGGCCGAGCAGCCCGGCGGGCCCACCGACCACCAGCTGTGGCACGAGGGCCTGTTCGCCGAGCGGGTCACCCACCTCACCCTGCTGCGCCGCCGCGATCCGGCCGCCGGCCTGGAGCTGCTGAGCGGCACCTGGTCCACCGAGCGCGCCGAGGACCGCCTGCTCTTCCTGGACTCCCTCCAGGACGGCCTCTCCGCCGCCGACGAGCCCTTCCTGGAGGCCGCCCTCGGCGACCGCAGCAAGAACGTCCGCGCCACCGCCGCCGAACTGCTCTCCACCCTGCCCGGCTCGGCCCTCGCCCGGCGGATGGCCGAGCGGGCGGGGGCCGCCGTCCGCCTCGCCGCGACCGGGACGCACCTGCTGGTCACCCCGCCCGCCGAGTGCGACGCGGCCATGCAGCGCGACGGCATACCGCTCAAGTCCCCCACCGGGCGCGGCGAACGGGCCTGGTGGTTCGGCGAGGTGATCGCCGCCGCGCCGCTGCGGCTCTGGCCCGAGAGCACCGGCCTGACACCCGAGCAGCTGCTCGCCCTGCGGGTCGGCGACAGCATCGACGAGACCAGCAGCAGCTGGGCCGACGACCTGCGCGAGGCCTGGGCGCGCGCCGCCGTCCGCCAGCACGACGCCGACTGGGCCCGGGCGCTGCTCGGCCCGGCACCCGCACCGCCCGCCCGCGGCGCCGGACGGGCCCGCGCGCCCCGTGTCACCGGCGCCCCCGCCAAGCTGCTGGCCGTCCTCCCACCCGAGGAGCGGGCCGCCCGGACGGCCGCGTTCATCGAGGTGCACGGCCTGGGCGAGGCCTTCCAACTGCTCGGCGCCTGCGGCACGCCGTGGACGCCGCCGCTGTCCACCGCCGTGGTGACGGCCCTGGCCCGCGCCGCCGGCTCCGGCGCGTACCCGTGGAGCCACAGCGGAGTGCTCGGGATGACGGAACGCGCGCTCGCCCCGGAGACGGCGTCCGCCGTGGAGGAGCTGGCCGCCGGGGCCGCGCCCGACTCCGCCTGGTCGGAGACCTTCGCCCGGCTGGCCGGGACGCTGCGCTTCCGGGCCGCGATGCTCGCCGAACTCGACGCCTGACGCCTGACGCCTGACGCCTAGCGAGTGTCCGGCGCCCGCTCCCGAAGCGGCAGAACGACAGGACGACAGGACGACAGGACGGGCCGGCCCCGCCGAAGCCTGGGGCCGGCCCGTCCCGCACCGTCAACCTCAGCCGGCCGCCCGCAGGTTGGCCGCGACCCAGGCCACGACGTCCCGGGTGGACGTGCCCGGGGTGAAGATGTCCGCGACGCCCATCGCCTTGAGCTCGGCGATGTCGTCGTCCGGGATGATCCCGCCGCAGAAGACCTTGATGTCCGCCGCGTCGCGCTCCTTCAACAGCTCCAGCACCCGCGCGCACAGCGTCATGTGGGCACCGGAGAGGATCGACAGCCCGATGCCGTCCGCGTCCTCCTGGATCGCGGTGTCGACGACCTGCTCGGGCGTCTGGTGCAGCCCGGTGTAGATGACCTCCATACCGGCGTCGCGCAGGGCACGCGCAATGACCTTGGCGCCACGGTCGTGACCGTCGAGCCCCGGCTTGGCGACCACCACACGGATCGGCCCCGACACACTCATGACTGCCTCCTGGACCTCGTCGTCCACCATCCGACCGGACCTCGCGGGCCACGGGTGCGGTTAACGGTCGATAACCAACCTGAGGGGAGGTTAGCGCCACCCGGCCCGGTTGGCCGCGCCACCTCCCAAGAGGAGGGCAAAGTCACAGCCCCCGGCCTTGCTACCAGTGGGTATGCCCGTCCACCCGTCCACCGCACAGACCCCCGGCCGACCTCTTGACAACCGGAGGTTTTTCCGGGGCGTCGGCCTTGCGGATACAGTCTCGGCTGTTTTCTCCCCGCTTCCCCGGTACCGCTTCTCCCCACCGCTTCTCCCCACCGCTTCTCCCTGTCGCTTTCCCCGCCGCTCCCCTGCCCGACGACGCGCCCCAGGCCCACCGAGGAGGCAGCCCCCGATGGCTCCCGACGCAGCCGCCCGCCCGACCCGCGCGGAGCTGCGCCTCGCCGCCCGCGAGCAGTCCCGCGCCCAGCGCCGCGGCGCCGCCAAGGCCGCCACCAGAACCGCACTGCTGCGGGTCGCGCTGCCGTCGGTGGCCGCGCTCGGGGTCGCCGCCGCGGCGGCCGTCACCGTGCGGGACGAGGCCGATCAGCACGCCCAGGCGGCCGGACGGACGGCACGGACGGCGGTCGACGCCCCGGGCGCCCAGGACAGCCCGAAGAGCCCGGACAACCCGGCCGACGGCGGCGCCGAAGCCGCCAGGACGGCCGCCCGGCAGGCGGTCGCGGCCGGCGACCCGGCCCAGGCCTCCCGCGGTGACGCCCGCCAGCCGCTGGCCGGCGCCCAGCCCGCCGACGCCCAGGGCACCCCGGACGCGCAGCCGAGCGCCGAGCCCGTCAAGCCCAAGGTGGTCATGCCGGTCGCCCGGCACGGCCTCGGCGAGCTGTTCGGCGAGGCCGGCACCCACTGGGCCAACCGCCACACCGGCATCGACTTCCCGGTGGACGGCGGCTCCGAGGTGATGGCCGTCACCGACGGCACGATCCGCACGCAGTGGAACCCGTCGTACGGCTACATGACGGTGCTGAAGATGTCCGACGGCACCGAGGCCTGGTACTGCCACCTGCGGGCGTACAAGGTCCGCAAGGGGCCGGTGAAGCAGGGCGACGTCATCGCCTTCGTCGGCAGCAGCGGCAACAGCACCGGGCCGCACCTGCACTTCGAGATCCGCCCGGCCGGCAGCGGGCCGGTCGACCCGCTGCCGTGGTTCCTCTCGAACGGGCTCGACCCCCGCTAGGGAAGGCTAGAGCTTCTCCACCGGCGCGTAGCGCAGCAGCAGTTGCTTGCGGCCCTCCGAACCGAAGTCGACCGTGGCCTGCGCCCGGTCGCCGACGCCGGTGACGCCCACCACCGTGCCCAGCCCGAAGGTGTCGTGGGTGACCCGGTCCCCGACCGCGAGCGAGACGGCGTCCCGCTCGACGACCTGGCCGCCGCGCCGCGCCGACTGCCCCCAGCCCGCCTTGGGCTTCGCCGAGGCCGACGAGCCCGAAGAGCCCGACGAGGAGCGCGAACCGCCGCCCCCCGACGAGGACTTGCCCCAGGACGACCCCGAGGAGAAGCCGCGCGCGGCCGGCGCCTGCGCCGCCCCCGTCCGCTTCCACTCCACCAGGTTCTCCGGGATCTCCTCCAGGAACCGCGAGGCCGGGTTGTACGCGGGCTGCCCCCAGGCGCTGCGCAGCACCGAGCGGGTCAGGTATAGCCGCTGCCGCGCCCGGGTGAGCCCCACGTAGGCGAGCCGCCGCTCCTCCTCCAGCTCCTTGACCTGGTTGAGCGCCCGCATGTGCGGGAAGATCCCGTCCTCCATGCCGGTCAGGAAGACCACCGGGAACTCCAGGCCCTTGGCGGTGTGCAGGGTCATCATCGTGATGACGCCCCGGCCCTCCTCGTCGTCCGGGATCTGGTCGGAGTCGGCGACGAGCGCGACCCGCTCCAGGAAGTCGGGGAGCGAGCCGACCGGCGGGGTGCCCTCCTCGTCGGCGTCGGGCCGTTCGCCCGGGTCCTGCTCGTACTCCAGGGCGACGGAGGCGAGTTCCTGGAGGTTCTCCACCCGGGTCTCGTCCTGCGGGTCGGTGGAGGCCTGGAGTTCGGCCAGGTAGCCGGTCTCCTCCAGGACGGCCTCCAGCACCGCGGCCGGGCCCGCGCCCGACTCGACGACCTGCCGCAGCCCGGCCATCAGGACGTTGAACTTCTTCACCGCGTTGGCCGAGCGCGCGGCCATCCCGTACGCCTCGTCGACGCGCAGCAGCGCCTGGGCGAAGGAGATCCGCTCCCGCGCGGCCAGCGCGTCGACCATCGCCTCGGCCCGCTCGCCGATGCCGCGCTTGGGCACGTTGAGGATCCGGCGCAGCGGCACGGTGTCCTCCGGGTTGGAGAGCACCCGCAGGTACGCCAGGACGTCCCGGACCTCCTTGCGCTCGTAGAAGCGCACCCCGCCGACCACCTTGTACGGCAGGCCGACCCGGATGAACACCTCCTCGAACACGCGGGACTGGGCGTTCGTCCGGTAGAAGATCGCGACGTCGCCGGGCTTGGCGTCGCCCGCGTCGGTGAGCCGGTCGATCTCGTCGGCGATGAACTGGGCCTCGCCGTGCTCGTCGTCCGCGACGTAGCCGACGACCTTCTCGCCGTGCTCGCCGGCCGTCCAGAGCTTCTTCTCGCGCCGGTTGGCGTTGCGCTCGATGACGGCGTTGGCGGCGCTCAGGATGGTCTGCGTGGAACGGTAGTTCTGCTCCAGCAGGATCGTGGTCGCGTTCGGGTAGTCCTCCTCGAACTGGAGGATGTTGCGGATCGTCGCGCCGCGGAAGGCGTAGATCGACTGGTCCGCGTCACCGACGACGCACAGCTCGGCCGGCGGCACCTCGGACAGGCGCCCGGCGGCCGGGTTCACGAACTCCCCGTCCACGGTGCGCTTCGGCGCGGCCGCGACGGATCCGCCGCTCAGCTCGCGGACGAGCATGTACTGGGCGTGGTTGGTGTCCTGGTACTCGTCGACCAGGATGTGCCGGAACCGGCGCCGGTAGTGCTCCGCGACGTCGGGGAAGGCCTGGAGCAGGTTCACCGTCGTCATGATGATGTCGTCGAAGTCCAGCGCGTTGGCCTCGCGCAGGCGCCGCTGGTAGAGCGTGTACGCCTCGGCGAGCTTCTTCTCCATCGGGTTGGCGGCCTGGTCGGCGAAGGTCTCCTCGTCGATCAGCTCGTTCTTCAGGTTGCTGATCTTCGCGGTGAAGGACTTCGGCGGGAACTGCTTCGGGTCCAGGTCGAGGTCGCGGCAGACCAGCGACATCAGCCGCTGCGAGTCGGCCGAGTCGTAGATCGAGAAGCTGGAGGTGAAGCCCAGCACCTTGGACTCGCGGCGCAGGATCCGCACGCACGCGCTGTGGAAAGTGGACACCCACATCGCCCGGGCCCGCGGGCCGACCAGCGCCTCGACGCGCTCGCGCATCTCGCCGGCGGCCTTGTTGGTGAAGGTGATCGCCAGGATCTCGCCCGGCTGCACGCCGCGGGCGCCCAGCAGGTGGGCGATCCGGTGGGTCAGCACCCGGGTCTTGCCGGAACCGGCGCCGGCCACGATGAGCAGCGGCGAGCCCGCGTGCAGCACCGCCTCGCGCTGCGGGTCGTTCATGCCCTCCAGCAGCTGCACCGGATCCACCACCGTACGGGCGGCGCCGTTGCGGTACCAGGCGTCCCGCGCGGTCTCGGCGGCGTGGTCGGTCTGGAACAGCCCCTCCGGGATGGCCTCCTCGTAGGCCTCGTACGGGGCGTCGTCCTCGTACGGCGGGGGCTCCTCGTCGAGGGGCACGGCGGGCTGCTTCGACCCGGCGGCGGGTGCCTCGAAACCGGGGAGCGGGAGGTCGTCAAAGAGGCTACTCATGGCACTCCGAGTCTATGGCCACCCACCGACAAGCCCGCCCGGCCCGGAGGAACCGGACCGGGCGGGCTCGCGACCGGGGCTCAGCGGCACGTGGGCTCAGCGAGGCACCGGCTCAGCGGCGCACCGGCTCGGCCGCCCAGGCCGGGGCTCAGACCAGACGGCGGGCGGTGGCCCAGCGGGTCAGTTCGTGCCGGTTGCTCAGCTGGAGCTTGCGCAGGACGGCGGAGACGTGGCTCTCGACCGTCTTCACCGAGATGAAGAGCTGCTTGGCGATCTCCTTGTACGCGTAGCCGCGCGCGATCAGGCGGAGCACCTCGCGCTCGCGCTGGGTGAGGCGGTCCAGGTCCTCGTCGACCGGCGGGGTGTCGGTGGCGGCGAAGGCGTCCAGGACGAAGCCGGCCAGCCGGGGCGAGAACACCGCGTCGCCGTCGGCGATCCGGAAGATCGCGTTGACCAGGTCGGTGCCGGTGATGGTCTTGGTGACGTAGCCGCGCGCGCCGCCGCGGATGACGCCGATCACGTCGTCGGCGGCGTCCGACACCGACAGGGCGAGGAACTTGACCCCGCCCTGCTCGCCCATCACCCCGGCCGAGCGGCGCAGCACCTCGACACCGCCGCCGCCGGGCAGGTGGACGTCCAGCAGCACCACGTCCGGCCGGGTCTCGGCGACGACCCGGACCGCCGACTCGACGTCGTCGGCCTCGCCGACCACGTCGATGCCGGTCGCCTCGGTGCGGCCGATCTCGGCCCGAACCCCGGTGCGGAACATCCGGTGGTCGTCCACCAGGACGACTCTCGCGGTGCGCTCCGGCGCTGCCTCAGTCATTCGTTCTCTCCATCTCCAGCTCGACCTCGGTCCCGCCGTCCGGCGCGGGCCGCACCCGTGCGGTGCCGCCGTTGCGCTTCATGCGGCCGATGATCGACTCCCGTACGCCCATCCGGTCCTCGGGCACCGTGTCGGGGTCGAAGCCGGGACCGTGGTCGCGGACGAACACCGACACCGTCTTCCCCTCCACCTCGGCGTAGACCTGGACCGGTCCCCCGCCACCGTACTTGGCCGCGTTGACGGTCGCCTCCCTCGCGGCCTGCATCTGGGCCGCGATCCGCTCGTCCATCGGGCAGTCGCCGACGATCACCACCTCGACCGGGACGCCGTGCCGGTCCTCGACCTCGGCGACGACGGCGCGCAGGCTCTCCGCCATGGTGTCGGGCGCGGCCTCGGCGGCGGCCTCCGGGCGGTACAGCCACAGCCGCAGCTCGCGCTCCTGGGCACGGGCCAGCCGCAGCACCTCCTTGGGGTCCTCGGCCCGGCGCTGGATCAGGGTCAGGGTGTGCAGCACCGAGTCGTGGACGTGCGCGGCGATCTCGGCGCGCTCCTGGGCGCGGATGCGCGCGGTGCGCTCGGCACCGAGGTCCTGCCACAGGCGCAGCCCGTACGGGCCGAGCAGCACCAGCACCCCCGCGAGTACCGCGAGCGAGGCCTCGACCACCGAGCCGAGCGTCGAGCCGCTGCCCTGCATGGCGAGGAAGGCGATGGTGCCGGCCACCACGAGCAGCACGCCGGCACCGACCCGGGTGTAGGCGCCGCGCCGCTTGTCGCCCTCCTCCAGGCCGAACCAGCGCTGCCAGCGCGAGTCGTCGGCCTGCCGCCAGACCAGCGCGACGCCGACGCCGATCGCCAGCAGCGGCCAGGTGTACGGCTTGGCGGTCTGCAGGCCGAGCGCGTTGAGCAGGGCGGTGATGCCGATCACCATCATCACCAGGGCCGCGAGCTGGCCGAGGCCGCCCTGCCCGGTCTTGCCGCCCGCGCCGTCCTCCCCCTCCGCGGGGGCCGCGGCCGGCTCGCCCTGGAGGGCGTGCTGGAGCAGTTCGCGCAGCCGGCCGAGCCAGCCGCCGCGGCCCTTGCTCAGCGCGCCGCCCGGCTGCTGCCCCGAACCGGTCGGGACGAAGGCGCCGTTGACGTACACCCAGTGGGCGGCGCCGCGCTGCGCGGGCTCGCCGATGCCGATCGGCACCACGAACCAGAACGCCGCGTACAGCAGGGTGCCGATCCCCTGCGCGAAGAACAGCAGCACGAACGCGAGCCGCACCCACCGCACCGGGAGCCCGAGGTGCACCGCGAGCCCCTGCGCGACGCCGCCGAGCATCCGCCGCTGCGGGCTGCGGTAGAGCCGGCGGTACGGCGGCCGTCCGCCGTCGGGCGCGGTCGGGTCGGTGCCGCCCGCCGGCACGGCGTCGGGGGCGAGGGATCGGGGGTCGGAACCGGGTGCTGCCACGCCACCGATGGTTCCACGCCCGCGCACACGGACGCATCAGGGTGTGCCCCTGACCCCTTCTCAGGGACAAGTCAGGGTCCGGGCAGGGCTCGCACCGGTTGGGCCGGACCGGGGCAGCCGGGAGGATGGTGCCCATGACCGACGACCACCGCATCCAGGAGACCGGGCCCGCCGCCCCGCCGGAACCGGACCGCCCCCCGCTGACCAGGACCGAGCACCACCGCGTGGTGGCCGGCGTCTGCGGCGGCCTCGGGCGGCACCTGGACATCGACCCGGTGGTCTTCCGGGTGGTCACCGTGGTGCTCTGCCTCTCCGGCGGCCTCGGGCTGTTCCTGTACGGCCTGGCCTGGCTGATCGTCCCCACCGAGCCGGTGCCGGACGGCCGGGGCGGCACCCGGCACGGGCGCACCGAACTCCAGCGGGTGCTCACCGGCCGGGTGGACGGCCAGTCGGTCGGCGCGGTGCTGCTGGCCGTGATCGGTACCGGGGTGTTCTTCTCCTCGATGGGCCAGGACGACCAGCTGTTCCCGCTGCTGCTGCTCGCCGGCCTGGTCTTCCTGGCGGTGCGCTACGACCCGGACCGCCGCCGCGGCCGGGTGCGCCGGCGCCGCCGCGGCGGCCCGTACGACCGCCACTACCCCGACGGGGACCAGTACGGCCCGTACCCGTGGTCCGGGCCGGAGGACGACGAGGCCGCCCGCGCCCGGCACGCGGCCGAGCGCGCCGCCGGAACGGTGCCCGCCGACTCCCCGGCCCCCGGCCCGACCGGCTACCTGTGGGACCCGCGCCACCCCGAGCGCAACCCGTACGGCGCCGGCCCCACCCCGCCGTTCGGCACCCCGGTGCCGCCGGCGGGCGGCCCGGCCCAGCCCTGGTGGCAGCGCGTCGACCTGCCCGCGGGCGACCCTCTGCGCAAGGACGGCCCGCCCGGCCGGCCCCGGCCCGCCGCCGTCCGGCAACGCCGGGAGCGGTCCGCACTCGGCTTCTTCGGCCTGCTGCTGGCGATCGGCGCGGGTGCCGCGGTCTGGTCCGCCTCGGCCGGCCACACCGACGTCACCGTGCTGAGCGCGACCGTGCTGGCCACCGCGCTGCTGGTGATCGGCCTGACGCTGCTGCTCGGCGCGAAGTTCGGCCGGGCCCGCAAGCTCGCGGTGACGGGCCTGCTGCTCACCCTGGCGCTGGTCTTCGTCGGCCACTCCCCGGACTCCATGCGCAACGCCGTCGGCCGGCGCGACTTCACCGTCGTCGCCTCGGCCGAACTCCAGCCCCGGTACTCCCTGGGGGCCGGCCGGCTCCAGCTGGACCTGAGCGGGCTCGACCCGGCCGGGGCCACCCTCACCAGCAAGGTCGAACTCGGCGCCGGCGAGCTGACCGTCGTCCTGCCGCCGGACGTGACGGTGAACCTGGTGGCCCGGGTGGGCCTCGGCGACGTCTCCACCCCCGGTGAGCGCAACAACGGCACCGGCCGCCACACCTACCTGCTGCCACCCGGCAGCGGCCATCCGTCCAAGGGCACATTCGACCTCGAACTCGCGGTCGGGATCGGCAACATCAAGGTGGTCCAGCAGTGAGGAAGCACCGGCTCGACCTGTTCTCGCTGATCGCGGGGGCGCTGTTCAGCACGATCGCGGTGGTCTACCTGGTCGCGGCGCTCAACGACCAGGCGGTGAACGGCCGGATCGTCATCCCGGTCACCTTCATCGTGCTCGGCCTCGGCGGCCTGGCCGGCGCGGTCGCGGCGGTCGCCCGGCGCGGTCGCACCGACCGCCGGGACTGAACCCGCCCGATCAGGCTCAGCCCTGCAGCGGCCCGAGGTTCAGCTTGTCGCCGTCCTGGGTGACGGTGTACTTCGGCAGCGGCTTGACCGCCGGCCCGTTGACCACCGCGCCGGTCGCGGCGTCGAACCGGGAACCGTGGCAGGGGCAGTACAGCTGGCCGTTCTTCGGGGCGTCGACCGCGCAGCCGGAGTGGGTGCACACCGCGGACAGGCCGCAGTACTGGCCCGCCTTGGGCTGCACGATGTAGACGGCGTCCCCGGTGGCCGGGTCCTTGACCTGGGCCGAGCCGCCGACCGGCACGCTCGCGGCGGCCACCGAGGGGGCCGGTCCGGACTGCGCCGGGGTGGTGGCCGGGGCCGCGGACTGCTTGGGCGCGGAGTGCTTGGCCCGGCCGAAGGTCCGGGTGAGCGAGCCGGTGAGCAGCCCGGCGCCGCCGATCGCGACGGCGGCGATCCCGCCGTCCACCAGCGCCCGGCGCCTGACGCGGTCCTCGCCCAGCCCGCGCACCCGCTCCCGGCCGGCCCGCCGGGCGAGGTAGCCGTCCACCGACAGGTCCGGGGTGCCGGCCAGCAGCAGCGGCGTCCAGGCCATCAGGTAGCCGAGGTCGTTGCCCAGGTAGTAGGGCGAGACGCTCCAGCTGATGGACAGCCAGAGGCTGAGGTTGATCAGCGCGCCGCCGAGCGCCGCGACCCGGCCCCAGAGGCCGAGCAGGGTGCCGAGGCCGACCGCCAGCTCACCGAAGGCGACGGCGAGCGCGAACAGGGTGGGCGCGTCCAGGGCGGCGCCGAGCAGGAAGGAGATCGGGCTGCCGCCCCTGGCCGCCTGGGTCTGCGAGACGAACGACGCCGGGTCGGCCGCCCCGGCCAGGTAGTGCGCGTCGGACAGTTTATCGAGGGCGGCGTACACGAAGGTGACGCCGAGGAAGAGCCGCAGCGGCAGCAGCGCGTACCGGGACGCGGACGCCCGCCACTGCGCCGCCCGGTCGGCCGGCCCGGCCGCTCCCCCGTCGCCCGCTTCCCCGTCACCCGCCACGGAGTTGCCAGCCTCCGACATCGCTCACACCTTCCCTCGCGGCCCGCCACTCCCTGACAGGTCCGGTCCGCATTCTGCCCGCTCCCGATCGCTTTCGGTGGGAGGTCCCCACCCCGGCGGCGACCGCCCCACCGCGAACGGCCGCGCCGTCGTTCCCTGGTACGGGAACGACGGCACGGCCGTTCAGCAGCGGCTCAGCGGCCGGCGGGAGTGCTCACTCCCACTCGATGGTGCCCGGCGGCTTGCTGGTGACGTCGACGACGACTCGGTTCACGTCGCGGACCTCGTTGGTGATCCGGGTGGAGATCTTGGCCAGCACGTCGTACGGCAGGCGCGACCAGTCGGCGGTCATGGCGTCCTCGGACGAGACCGGGCGCAGCACGATCGGGTGACCGTAGGTGCGGCCGTCGCCCTGCACGCCCACGCTGCGCACGTCGGCGAGCAGCACGACCGGGCACTGCCAGATCTCGCGGTCCAGGCCGGCCGCGGTCAGCTCCTCGCGGGCGATCGCGTCGGCGTCGCGGAGCAGGTCCAGCCGCTCCTGGGTGACCTCGCCGACGATCCGGATGCCCAGGCCCGGGCCCGGGAACGGCTGGCGCTGGACGATCTCCTCCGGCAGGCCCAGCTCCTGGCCGACCATCCGGACCTCGTCCTTGAACAGCTTGCGCAGCGGCTCGACCAGCTGGAACTGGAGGTCCTCCGGCAGGCCGCCGACGTTGTGGTGGGACTTGATGTTGGCGGTGCCGGTGCCGCCGCCGGACTCCACCACGTCCGGGTACAGGGTGCCCTGGACCAGGAAGTCGACCGACTCGCCGTGCTCGCCGGCCTCGGCGACGATCTCGGCCTGGGCCTGCTCGAAGACCCGGATGAACTCCCGGCCGATGATCTTGCGCTTCTCCTCGGGGTCGGTGACCCCCTTCAGCGCGTTCAGGAAGCGCTCCGCGGCGTCGACCACCTTCAGCTGCACGCCGGTGGCCGCCACGAAGTCCTTCTCGACCTGCTCGGTCTCGCCCTTGCGCATCAGGCCGTGGTCGACGTACACGCAGGTCAGCTTGGAGCCGATGGCCTTGTTGACCAGGGCCGCCGCGACCGCGGAGTCCACGCCGCCGGAGAGGCCGCAGATCGCGCGCTTCTCGCCGACCTGGGCGCGGATCAGCGCGACCTGCTCCTCGACCACGCTGCCGGTGGTCCAGGTCGGGGCGATGCCGGCGCCGCGGTAGAGGAAGTGCTCCAGGATCTGCTGGCCGTGGTCGGAGTGCAGCACCTCGGGGTGGTACTGGACGCCGTAGAGGCGGGCCTCGTCGTTCTCGAAGGCCGCGACCGGGACCACCGCGGTGGACGCGGTGACGGTGAAGCCCTCCGGGGCGGCGGAGCAGGCGTCGCCGTGCGACATCCACACCGAGTGCTCCGCCGGAACGCCCTCGAACAGGGTGGAGCCGGTGCGGCTGACGGTCAGCGGGGTGCGGCCGTACTCGCGGGCGCCGGTGTTGTCGACCGTGCCGCCGAGGATCTTGGCCATCAGCTGGAAGCCGTAGCACATGCCGAAGACCGGGACCCCGGCCTCGAAGATCGCGCGGTCGAGCTGCGGCGCGCCCTCTTCGTAGACCGACGACGGACCGCCGGAGAGGATGATCGCCTTGGGGTTCTTGGCGAGCATCTCGGCGACCGGCATGCTGCTCGGCACGATCTCGCTGTAGACCCGCGCCTCACGCACCCGACGGGCGATGAGCTGGGCGTACTGGGCGCCGAAGTCGACCACCAGGACGGTGTCGTTGTCCGGCGCGGACTGGACGGGAATTGCAGAGGACACAGACGGCCTTCCGGCAGCGGTACGAGAGGTGTCACACCGAACCGCTTCCCCGGCGGGGGCCGCGGCGGCGACGGGTGGGGGTGTCTGGACACCGATTCTACCGGGCTGTCCGGTTTCACTCGTCTGCCCGTCCAAACGACCGTGACCGGGCGGGGCCGCCTTTCGTTGCTTCAGACGACCGTACGACCGCGCCGCGCCCGCCAGACGCGCCGCCTTCGCCCCGGCCAGGGGCGCCGCCGTACGGACTGCAGGACCACGCGTGGAGCTTCATCCCAGTCCACCGGCGCATGTGGCACCGCCGCCCCGGCCCCGCCGGGAGCGCGGTGCCGTGGGACCGTGCGCGGGTGCCGCGGCCGGACAGCAGGGGACAGCGACCCCGGCCGCGACTGGACCGAGAGGTGGGACGGCCGGTCCCCGGGGACGCCCGGGCCGGTCGTCGCACCCCCCGCCGCGAGCCGGGCACACCCGGGCGCACACCCTTCCCCGTCCCGCGCCGCTACGCGCGTCCCCGTGCGCTGCAGCCACCCACACCACTACGCACCGTGATCATCGACGCCTCGCGTCGGCACCTGCCCGCAACCGCCCGACGGGGCGGGGCGAGGCCCGCACCCGTGCCCGGGCCACACCAGGGAGTCGGCACCCGCACCAAATGCGCTGGGCCGAACTGTGCCGAATCGGTTGCAGAGCAAGCCCTTCGTCCAGCACGATGCTGCGTGGAAGCGGTTCTCCCGGCGGCCGGCAGGCTCACCGCGGAGACCCCGACCGCTGCCGCCGCACTGGGCGACAGCCCCGTACGTCACCTCACGCTCCGTGAGCGAAGGCCCGGCGCAGACCTGCGCGCCGACCCGCCGCACCGCGAGCGTGCGCGCCCCGCGCCACCGGCCACCCACGCCGGCCCGCGACGGCGCGACCCCTGAGCCGACCGACCCGACGGCGCCCCTCCCCCGGCGCCGTCACCCCCAGCACCGGCGCAGCCCTGACGCCGCGTGCTGAGCGACAAAGGGCCCCGTTCCCCCGCGGGGCCCTTTGCCCTGTCCGGGCCGCTCCGCCCACGGACGCTCCGCTCAGGGCTGCTCCGCTCGCGGCTGCCCGGCTCAGGGCTGCTTGCGCCAGACGCTCGGATCGACCGGCTCCTCGGCCGGCGAGCCGGGCGGCGGCACCAGCGGCGCGTCGTCCGAGCCGACCACGTCGCCCACCGCCGCCCCGGAGGCGTACGGCTGCGGCTCAGGCCCGGCCCCGTACGGCGCCCCCGGCGACGGCACCGCGCCGTACGGGGGCGCGCCGTACGGGGGCGCGCCGTAGGCGTCCTCGCGGGCCACCGCGCCCCGGCCGCGGACGGCCGCCAGCAGCGGCGGCACCAGCAGCGCGCCGATCGCCGCCCAGACCAGGTTGGCCACCAGCACGCTGGCGAAGCCCAGGCTGATCGAGGTCTCCCGGGACAGCACCGTCTGGTTCGCGAAGGTGTTCCACCCCGGGGTCGCCGAGGACGTCGAGGTCGTCATCAGCGCACCGCCCACCGCCATCAGCGCGGTGAGCGCCACGGCGTGGACGGCCGCCAGCCGGAGCCGGTCGGCCGCGTCCAGCCGCCGCCGGTACGCCGACCAGCCGAGGACGCCCGCCGTGGCGAGGGCCAGCAGGCCGGTCCAGCGCCAGTCGGCGGTCTGGTCGTGCAGGTCGAAGAAGGAGACCTCCATGCTGTCGGGGGTGTCCTGCCAGTCGCCGCCGATCGCGGCCGCCGCGTCGCTCGCCCCGCCGCTCGCCCCGCTGAACGCCTGCAAAGTCGCCCCCGAGCCCAGGCCGAGCAGGCCCAGGCCGAGGTTGGGCAGGAAGGCCGCCGAGACCGGTGTCTGCCAGCCCTCCTCGCTGTTGACCGCGACCAGCACGAAACCCGTCACCGAGGCCAGGCCCAGCGACAGTGCCAGCGCCCGGCCGCCCGTGAGCGCGGCGACCGCCCAGCCGCGCACCGCCCGGCTGCGCCAGGCGGCCCAGCGCAGCGCGTCGGTGCCGTGGACGGCGAAGGCCGTCAGCGCGGCGAGCAGGGCGGTCCAGCCGGTCGCCTCCAGCCAGCCGGAGTCCACGGTGTACGTCACCCCGAGGGCGCGGCCGACGAGGCCGGTGCGCTGCGGCTGCCAGGACGTCCCGCCGGCCAGCCCGAGCAGCGCGGTCACCGCCGCCAGGACCACCGCGGTACGCAGCGCCTCGCCCGCGGCCTGGGCCCGGGTCAGCTGGAGGCCGGCGGCCCGGCGGCGGCGCGCCCCGGTCCGCAGGCCGAGCCAGAGCGCCAGCGCCCACAGCACGGTGACCGTCAGCGGCACCGCCCGGAACAGCGCGTCCATGCCCTCCGCGTCGCCGCGCCGCAACGCGCTGGTGTACCCGAGCTTGAACGGCGCGCCGAGCGCGCTCAGCGCCATCGACAGGGCGGCGCCGAAGCGCTCGCCGAACCCGGGCGCCCGGACCAGGTAGGCGTACTGGTAGTCGCTCGGGATCGCCACGATCAGCGCCGCCAGCAGCAGCACGGCGGTCGGGGCGGCGGCGACCAGGAGCGCCGGGCGCCAGTCCGCGCCGAGCAGCTGGCTCAGCACGGTCGGCCGCCCGGCCCGCGGGTCGTACGGCTGCCCGGCGCCCCAACTGCCCAGCGTGGGCGGCCCGGCGGGCTGCGGGTGGCCCGGGCCGTAGCCGGGCGGCGGGCCGTACCCGGGCGGCGGAGGCGGCGGCGGGTACCCGGGCGCGGCGGACGGCGGACCGTACGCCGGCAGGGGCGGTACGGCTGGCGGTACGGCAGGCGGTACGGCCAGCGGAACGACGGGAGGTACCGCGGGCATGGCGGCCGTCGGCGGGGGCGGCGTCAGCGGCCGCCCGCACGAGACGCACGCGGACGCCCCTTCCACCGATGCCGCGCCGCACGATGCGCAGATGGCCATGGACCGGTTTCCCCCCGCTCGACGAGTTCCTGGTCCCCCAGAAAGCCCGTTTATCCCATCGGATCCGAACGAATGTCAACCGGGTACCGAGCCGGGCGGGTTGGCCCGTCGAGGCCTGCTCAGCCGCGCTTCTTCGGGACCTCCGGGACGGGCAGCAGCGGCAGTCGGAGCGCGCCGAACGCGTCCTCCGGGACGGCCGGCCGGGACGGCGCCACCGGGGCGACCCGCCGGTAGGCCTCGCCCTGGGCCGGGCGGCGGTCCGCCTCGCCCTTGTTGGGCCACATCGACATGGCGCGCTCGGCCTGCGCGGTGATGGTCAGCGAGGGGTTCACCCCGAGGTTGGCGGAGACGGCCGCGCCGTCGACCACGCTGATCCCGGGGTGGCCGTACAGCCGGTGGTAGGGGTCGACCACGCCGGTCTCGGGGGCGTCGCCGATCGGGCAGCCGCCGAGGAAGTGGGCGGTCATCGGGATGTCGAAGATCTCGCCGGCGCTGCTGCCCGCGAAGCCGTTGATCTGCTCGGCCAGCGCCTGGGCGCCCTGTTCGGCGGCCGGGATCCAGGTCGGGTTGGGGGCGCCGTGGCCCTGGGCGGAGGTGAGCCGGCTCTTGCCGAGCAGGTCCTTCTTCAGCGAGACGGTGATCGAGTTGTCCAGCGACTGCATCACCAGGCCGATGATCGTCTTCTCGGACCAGCGGTGCTGGTTCATCGAGCGGGCGAAGGTCACCGGGTGGCGCACCGACCCGCCCAGGTAGCGCAGCCAGCGCGGGGCCCGTCCGCCGCCCTTGACCTGGGCTATCGACAGCGCGCCCATCGCGTTGGAGCCCTTGCCGTAGCGGACCGGCTCGATGTGGGTGCTGGCGTCCGGGTGGATCGAGGAGGTGATCGCCACGCCCTTGGTGAAGTCCACCCGGCTGCCGTAGCGCCGGTCGGTGGTCTGCGCGCCCACCAGCGCCTCGGAGTTGGTGCGGGTCAGCTCGCCGAGCCGGGCGGAGATCCGGGGCAGGTGCCCCCCGTCACGCATCCGGTGCAGCAGCGACTGGGTGCCGTACGTCCCGGCCGCGACCACCACCCGGGCGGCGGTGATGGTCCGCGCGCCCGCCTTCACCCGGTCGGTGCGGGAGCGGGAGTCGGTCCGGCGCACGTCCACCGCGTAGCCGTGGCTCCCGTCGGCTCCGGGGAGCTCCCGGATCCGGGCCACCGTGGTGAGCGGGTGGATCTCGGCGCCGCCCCGCTCGGCCAGGTGCAGGTAGTTCTCGGTGAGCATGTTCTTGGCCCCGTGCCGGCAGCCCGTCATGCACTCGCCGCACTCCACGCAGGCCTTGCGGGCCGGCCCGGCACCGCCGAAGTACGGGTCGGCGACCTCGTCCCCGGGCGCCGCCTTGGCCCTGCCGCCGGCGTCCCGGCCGTCCCCGAAGAAGACCCCGACCGGCGCCATGTGGAAGGTGTCGCCCACCCCCATCTGCTCGGCGGCGGCCTTGAGGTGCACGTCGGAGGGGGTGACGGTCGGGTTGAGCCGGACCCCGAGCATCCGCTGCGCCTGGTCGTAGAACGGCGCCAACTCCTCCTGCCAGTCGGTGATGTGGCGCCACTGGCGGTCCTCGAAGAAGGCCTTCGGCGGCACGTACAGGGTGTTGGCGTAGTTCAGCGAGCCGCCGCCGACCCCGGCGCCGGCCAGGATCAGCACGTTGGCCAGCAGGTGGATCCGCTGGATGCCGTAGAGGCCGAGCTTCGGCGCCCACAGGTAGTTCGGCAGGTCCCAGGAGTTCCTGGGCAGTTCGTCCCGCTCGAAGCGCCGACCGGCCTCCAGGACGGCGACCCGGTAGCCCTTCTCGGTCAGCCTCAGCGCGGCGACCGAACCACCGAAGCCGGAGCCGACCACGACCACGTCGTAGTCGAACTCCGCCGCACCGCCGGACTCCACCATCTGCCACTGCTCCTTCGGGACACGAACCTGACTACGGGACGGGCGGACCTGACTGCGGGACGGGCGAACCTGACTGCGGGACGGAACCTGGCTGCGGGACGGTCGGATCGGACCACCGGCCGGGCCGACTCCGACCCACGGGGACGAACCGCCGGCCCGGGACGGCTACTTGAACCTTCGGCCCGGGACGGCTACTTGAACCGCAGCGCCTTCAGCACCCGCAGCCCGCCGGTCATCACCGCGGCGAACTGCCGGTCGTCCAGCCCGAACGAGGGCGCGATCGGCATCAGCCGCTGGGTCGCGACGGTCTGTGCCTCGGTGAAGCGCAGGATGCCCTCGGCGCCGTGGCGGCGGCCGAGCCCGGAGTCGCCCATGCCGCCCATCGGCGAGCCGATCGAGCCGTACGCGGCCGCGTAGGCCTCGTTGACGTTGACCGTGCCGGTGCGCAGCCGGGCCCCGACCGCCCGGCCGCGCCGGGTGTCCCTGGTCCAGACGCTGGAGTTCAGGCCGTACGGCGTGGAGTTCGCGGCGGCCACCGCCTCGTCGTCGGTGTCGAAGCGGTAGACGGAGACGACCGGGCCGAAGGTCTCCTCGCCGCAGACCGCCATGTCCGGGGTGACCCCGTCGAGGATGGTCGGCTCGAAGAAGTACGGGCCGAGGTCGGGCCGGGCCCGGCCGCCGGCCAGCACGGTGGCGCCCGCCTTGACCGCCTCCTCCACGTGTCGGGTGGTGGTCTCCAGCTGGCGGACGGAGACCAGCGAGCCCATGTCGGCGCCGTAGGCCAGGCCGCCGCCGAGGCGCAGCGCCCGGGTGCGGGCGGCGAAGCGCTCCAGGAAGTCGTCGGCCACCGAGCGGTGCACCAGCAGCCGCTCGATCGAGATGCACAGCTGCCCGGCGGAGGAGAAGCAGGCCCGCACGGCGCCCGCGGCGGCCCGGTCGAGGTCGGCGTCGGAGAGGACCAGCATGGCGTTCTTGCCGCCGAGTTCGAGCGAGGCGCCGACCAGCCGGGCGGCGGCGCGCTGGGCGACCTCCCGGCCGGTGCGGGTGGAGCCGGTGAACGAGACGTAGTCGGCGTGCTCCACCACGGCGGGACCGATCACCGGGCCGTCGCCGATCACGACCTGCCACAGGTCGGCCGGCAGCCCGGCCTCGATCAGCAGCTCGCGGGCCCACAGCGCGGTCAGCGCGGTCTGCGTGTCCGGCTTGTTGACCACGGCGTTGCCTGCCGCGAAGGCGGGCAGGACGTCGCCGACGGACAGCTCCAGCGGGTAGTTCCAGGGCGAGATGTGGCCGACCACGCCCTTGGGCCGGCGGGCCTCGACCGCGTGGGTGAGCACCGGCAGCGCCCCGCCGCGCCGCTTGTCCCGGAGGTAGCCGTGCGCGGCCCGCCCGTAGTGCCGGGCGGCCATGGCGACGGCCAGCACCTCCTCGAAGGCGTGCAGCCGGGCCTTGCCGGTCTCGGCCTGGACGAGGTCCAGCACCTCGTCCTGCCGCTTGAGCAGCAGGTCGTGGAAGCGCAGCAGGACGGCCGCCCGGCGGCGCACCGGCAGCGCGGCCCAGGCCGTCTGGGCGCGGCGGGCCAGTTCGAAGGCGACCTCGACGTCGGCCGGGGTGGACCGCGGCAGGCTCGCCAGCCGCTCGCCGGTCAGCGGGGCGACGGTCTCCACCAGGCTGGGCTCGCCGGTGGCGGTGACGCCGGCGGCCAGCCGGGCGACCAGGGACGGCGGGACGGCCGCCGCGACGGTCCGGCCCCCGCCGGGGGCGGGCGGGTTCCCGGTCGCGGGGTGTTCGGTGGCCGCTGCGCCTGCTGTGAGGTCCGACATACGGCGCAGCCTAGGCGCTCGGCGGCCGGTCCGGTACCCGTCGGTAACAAGAATCTGCCGCGGCCGGGTGGAGCGGGCTCCCCCCGGTCAGCGGGTCGGCGCGAAGTAGTGCAGCACCGCGTTGAAGCGCTGCTCCGCCTCGTTCCACTCGTTGCCCCGGTCCGGGCTGGACGAGTAGATCGCGTAGCTGGTGCCGTCGTCGTCGATGAACTCGGCCTCGACCGCCCGGCGCCGGCCGCCCTCCTTGGCGAGGTAGCTGAACTCCCAGACGGCCGCCTCGTGGCCGTTCACCGCGACGCCGGTCATCTTGTGCTGCTTGTACTCCTTCAGGTTCTTGGAGACGGTGGCCTCCATCTGCCGCAGGTGGTCCAGCGGCTTGACCGACTGGCCGACGGTGACCGCGAACTGCAGGTAGTGCACCTTGTTGTCGGGGCTGTAGTAGACCTGGTTGTCGGGTGTGGCACTGCGCTGCCAGGCCGGGGTGACCGAGGGCAGCGGGAAGCGGAAGCCGGCCGGGTCGTCGACCCAGTGGTAGCCGTTGGGCGCCGCCGGCCCCGGGCTGGCGCCACTGGTGGGGTCCGGGTTGACGGAGGCGGTCGGGACGGGCTCGTCGGCCGTGGAGGCGGCGACGTGCCCGGTGGTGGTGTTCCGGGTGGCGAGGAAGGTCGCGCCGGCCGCCAGCAGGCCGACGGCCACCGCGATCACGACGATCTTCAGGGTGCTGCGGCGCTTGGCCGGCCCGCGCGCGGGCGTGACGGGGTGCGCCACCGGCGCGACCGCTGCGGTGAGCGCCGCCGCCCCGTCGGCCGCGCCCCCGGTGGTGTCCGGAACGGCCCCCGAGCGCACCCCGGTCGGCTCCTCGGCCTCCTCCACCGTCGTCCCCGGCGCGGCCTCCTCCGCGTGGTCCTCCGCCGCCGCCGGGCGCTCGCTGCGGTCCACCACGGGCACCGACTGGGTGGGCGCGCGCAGCGGCGCGACCGACTTCAGGCCGATCGTGTGCCCGGCCTTCACCTCGGCCAGCATCCGGGCGGCCTCGTCCGCGTTCGGCCGCTCGGCCGGGTCCTTGGCCATCAGCGCGGCCAGCACCGGGCCCAGCGGCCCGGCCCGGAGCGGCTCCGGCAGCGGCTCACCCACCACGGCGGCCAGTGTGGTGATCGGCGAGGTCCGGCGGAACGGCGACTGGCCCTCCACCGCGGCGTACAGCGTCGCCCCGAGGCCCCACAGGTCGGAGGCCGGCCCGGGCCGCTCGCCCTGGGCGAGCTCCGGCGCCAGGTAGTCCGGTGAGCCGACCAGATCGCCCGGCCGGGTCAACTCGGCCGAGCCCTCGTACGTCGCGATGCCGAAGTCCAGCAGCACCACCCGCCCGGTGCCGCGCTCCAGCAGCACGTTGGCCGGCTTCACGTCGCGGTGCAGGACGCCGAGCTGGTGGCCGCGGTGCAGTGCGGCGAGCACCTGGCTGCCGACCTCGGCGACGGCGCGCGGCTGCAGGGTGCCGTCCTGGCTGATCACGTCGGCCAGCGAGCGGCCGTCCACCAGCTCCATGACGATCCACGGCCGGCCGTCCTGCTCCAGCACGTCGTGCACCGTGATCACGCCGGGGTGCTTGATCCGGGCGGCCGCGCTGGCCTCCCGCTTCATCCGGGCGTGCAGGATCTGCAGCTCGTCCTCAGGCAGGTGGTTGACGGTCAGTTCCTTGACCGCGACCTCGCGGTTCAGCATCCGGTCCCAGGCCCGCCAGACGGTCCCCATCCCGCCGCGGCCGAGCCGGTCGCCCAGCTCGTACCGCCCGGCCAGCAGCCGCTCCGTCTCGGCCGTCTCCGGCCGGTCCTGCACGCCCATCGGCGACCACTCCCCCTCACATCCGTCTGCCGTCACAGCGACGGAGGGCCTGGTGCAGACCACTGTTCGAACAAATCCCACGCACACATTAGGCGCACCTTGCCAGCCCCGGTAATCACGCTCACCCGTCGGACCGACGGCCCGGGACACTCCGGGGCCGTCAGCCTGCGAACAGCACCACCGCGGTCACTCCCAGCACCAGCAGCAGGAACACGCCCCCGACCAGCAGCGGGCCGAGCAGCGCCGGAGGTATCCGCGGCGGCCGCACCTCGTCCGGCCGCCCGGCGCCCACCCCGGCGCCCACCCCGACGTTCGTACCCACGACGACCTCCGGCCGCCCCCGTCCACCACCCCGCCCGCGCCGACGCCGCACCAGCGGGGCCTCCGGTCTCAGCACCAGCGCCCGCGCCTCCCACTCCTCGTCGACCGGCTCCGGCGCGCCCGCGAGCAGCGCCGCCAGCTCCCAGCGGGCCTCCTCGGCGGTCGGCCGCAGCGAGGGGTCGGGCTGCAGCAGCCGCTCGACCAGCGGCGCCAGCGGCCCGCAGGCCGCGGCGGGCTCCCGCCGCCCGTCCCGGACCGCCGACACCAGCTCCGGCACGCCGCCGTCCGGGAACGGCGAGCGGCCGGTGACCAGCCGCTGCACCAGCACCCCGAGCGCCCAGCAGTCGCCCGCCGGGCCGCCGTCCAGCGGCCAGCGCTCCGCCACCGGGCCGACCAGGGTGGCCCGCACGTCGTACCGGCGGCGCCCGCCCGGGCCGCCGAGGTCCTCGGCCAGCGCCTCCTGCGCCACCCCGGACAGCAGCCCGCCGAGCATCGCCGCGCCGTCCTCGCAGACCAGCACGGACTCGGGGGTCAGGTTCCCGTGGACGAGTCCGTCCTCGTGCAGCGCCCGCAGCGCACCGGCCAGGTCCGCCGCCAGCTCGGCCGCCCGGTAGGGCGGCACCGGTCCGGCCGCCACCAGGTCCGCCAGCGTCATGGCGCCCGGCCGCTCCTCCACCGTCCACAGCAGTTCGCCCTCGACGAAGGCACCGAGCCCGCGCAGCAGCCGGGGGTGCCCGGTCGGCGCGGACGAGCCGACCGCCGCCACCCGGCGGACCAGCCGGTCGGCGTGCGCGGGCACCTCGCCGTCCAGGTCCTGACCGGTGGTCAGCAGCGCGGGCAGCTCCAGGGCGCGCAGCAGCACGGACTCCCCGGTGCGGTCGTCCACCGCCAGGGCCCGCAGGAGTTCGGGACGGTCCGTCAGCCGGTACCGTCCCGCCAGCAATTGCCCCGGGCCGCCTCGCATGCCAGTTCCTCTCGCTCACCGAGCAGCCTACTGAGCGGCTCCTTTACGCTCGGTCCCATGGACTGGACCGATCTGATCGACACCGCCTTCAAGGTGGCGGGAAACAACAGCCAAGCCCATCAGGCCGAGGCCGTGCGCACCGTGGAGGCGGCCGTCATCGACGGCGAGAATCCGGTCGCCTCGACGGCCGGGCGCCATCCCGACCACTTCCGCAAGGGCGTGCTCGTCCTCACGACCCACCGACTGCTCTTTCTCAAGGACGGTAAACCGCCGGTCCCGGTTCCGCTTACGGCGGTCACGGACGCGGCCGTGACCAGGACCAAGCTCAACGGCGACGTGCTCACCGTCGTCGCGCTGACCGGCTCGCACCGGTTCGAGGACGTGGCCAAGGCCGACGTCTTCGCCGAGCAGCTCCGGGAGGCCGCCCGGCTCGCCCGCAAAGCCGCGTCGGCCGCCCGCCCGGCGGCCGACACCGCCCCCGCCGACCTCAGCGCGGGCGACCAACTCCTCGGCCAGCTGGAGCGGTTGGCCGCCCTGCACGCCTCCGGCGCGCTCACCGACGAGGAGTTCACCCGGGCCAAGGCCCGCCTGATCGGCTAGGCCCTGCCCGGCCGGGGCCATGGCCTACGGCGCGGGCTGGAAGCTGGCGAAGGCCGTGTCCCGGGCCTGGGAGTTGGCCGGGGCACCCCAGTCCGCGTCCGGGGTGATCCAGTAGATCGCGTAGCCGTACTTGGCCGGGTTCCCGGTGACGAAGCCCCGGTTGAGCGAGTGCGTGCGCGGCGTGCCGCTGATCCACTCCCAGTCGGCCGCGTTGCTCCACTGCCGGTAGTTGATCGCGGCCAGGTTGACCCGCTGGTAGTTGGTGACCTTCGAACGCAGGCCCGGCTCGGACTCCTGCCAGTCGGCGACGGCGCTGGGACCGGGGCTGGTGGTCCACTCGATGGTCAGGGTACTGCCGTTGCCCTTGAAGATCCGGCGGACGCCCTCCGAACCGGCCGGCTGGAGCCAGTCCGGCAGGACGACCGAGAAGCCGGTCGGGTCCTTGTACTCGTGGTAACCGGCCGGCACGGCGGTCCCCGGAGGGGTCGGGCTCTGCGCGGGGGTGGTGGCGGGCGAGCCGGCGGCCGGCGGGTTCGCCGCGGAGGGGCCGGGCGTGTCGGCCGGTTTGTCGGGGGCCGGCGTGTCGGTGGCCGGCTTCTCCGGGGCGGGCTTGTCGGTGCCCGGCTCCGGCTCCGCGGGCGGAACGGACGCGGTCTGGGTCCCGCTCGGCCCGGTCTCGGGGCCGGTCGAGACCGACGAGGTGGCGCCCGCACCGTTCGCCGACGAGTCGTCCCCGTTCCCGACGGCCTGGAGCACCGCGACCACCCCGGCGATCAGCAGCAAAACCAGCACCACGGTGACGACGGCCAGCCGCCGCCGTCCGTTGCGCGGGTCGGCACCGGCCGCCTGCGTGGCGCCCAGGGTCCACTCGCTGGTCACCGGCCGGATCGGCTCGGCCCCCGGAGCCGGACCCGACGCCGAGCCCGACGCCACCTCCGAGGACGGCGAAGCGGGCTCGGGCGCCGGCTCCACGACGGGCTCCGCCGCGGCGGCGGGCTCCTCGTCCTTGGCCCGGCTGCCCACCCGGACCGTCCCCAGCAGCCCGCCGATGGACCGCTTGCGGCCCTCCTCGGCCTCCGCCGGGGCCTCCTCCGGCTCCACCGCGGCGGTCGGCCGCTCGACCGGCAGCGCGTGCACGGTGGTCGACTCGGCCTTCGAGGTGGCCTCCGCGACGACCCGCTTCAGCATCGACCGGGTCTGCGAGGCGTCCAGCCGCTCGGCCGGGTCCTTGGCGAGCAGCCCCTCGATCACCGGCTGCAGCGCCCCGGCGTTCACCGGAGCGGTCAGCTCCTCCGTCATCACCGCCGTCAGGGTGGCCAGCGCCGAGCCCCGGTCGTACGGCGGCCGGCCCTCGACCATCGCGTACAGCGTGCCGCCCAGCGACCACAGGTCGGCCGGCGGCCCGGGCTTCTGCCCGCGGGCCCGTTCCGGGGATATGTACGAGGGCGCGCCGACCAGCATGCCGGTGGAGGTGACCGAGGCGTCGCCCTCCACGCTGGCGATGCCGAAGTCGGTGAGCACGACCCGGCCGTCGTCGCCGATCAGCACGTTGGACGGCTTGACGTCCCGGTGCAGGATGCCCAGCGCGTGCGCGGCGCTCAGCACGCCGAGCACGTCGAGCGCGATCTCGGCGGCCCGGGCGGGGGCCAGCGGCCCGTCCTCCCGGATGACGTCGGCCAGCGAGCGGGACTCGACCAGCTCCATGACGATCCACGGCCGGTCGTCCTCGTCGACCACGTCGAAGACGGTGACCGCCGAGTTGTGCCGGATCCGGGCGGTGGCCTTGGCCTCGCGCAGCGTCCGGACGATCAGCCGGTGCTTCTCCTCCTCCTCGACGCTGGCGTTCATCCGCAGTTCCTTGACCGCGACGGTCCGCCCCAGCATCTCGTCCTCGGCGCGCCAGACGGTGCCCATGCCGCCGCGCCCGAGCACGCCGTTCAGCCGGTAGCGGCCGGCCAGGAGGCGGCCGGTGGAACCCTGCGCCTGGGTCATTCGGAACGTTCCCCCATGTGCTGCTGGCGGTCGTGGTGACGGCGTGTCGGCCCGGCCTCAGGCCCGAACGCCCAAGTCTCCATCATCCCCTGTCCCCGGGGGCCGGGACCACCCGGCCCCCGCACCCGATCCGGGGCGTGCCGGATCGGGCTCGGCGCTCCGTGCCCGATCTGTGATCGAAAACTCGCCAAGATCTGGCCGGGGCGCTGCTACCGTTCGGCAGCTCATCGTCTTTCCGGGGGGATCCGACGCCCATGACCGCACCCGCACCGGGCGCTGACGGCCAGTCGGGCCGGCCGCGCACCGCCCAGCACTACTCGGTCACACCCACCCTGGATTCCCCCGAGGGCTACGTCGCGCCCGGTATGCCCGGTGTCCCGGTGGCCGGATACCTCCCCGCCGTCCGCTCCCACCGGACGGGCCCGCACCGCCGCACCGCCCTGGCGGTCACCCTCGCCCTCCTCGCCATGCTGCTCGGCGGCCTGGCCTACGGCTGCGCGCCGGCCCGGGCCGCGGACAGCCTCGGCTGGCTGGCCATCGCCCTCGCCGCCCTGGTCGCCTTACCGCTCGGCCGGCTCGGCGGCCGCAGCCGGGTGCTGCCGCTGCTCGGCGCGCTGCTCGCGGCCTGCGCGCTGCTGCTCGGCCAGCTGACCGGCCAGCTCCGCCGGGTGCACGCGGCCGGCCCCGGCCCGCGCGGCCTGCCGCACGACGCCCTGGCGCACTGGCGCGCCGAGCTGCGCGCGCTCGACCTCGCCTTCTACGGCATCGCCCTGGTCGGCGGCTTCCTCCTCACCCGCCGCACCGCCAACCGCGGCTGACTCCGGTCCGGACAGCCCGAGGCCCCCGCCGGCGGAACCGACGGGGGCCTTCACCACGACGCGTCTCAGCGGTGGTTGAGCGCCGGGTTGACGGTCACCTCGACCCGCTGGAACTCCTTGAGCTCGGTGTAGCCGGTGGTGGCCATCGCGCGGCGCAGCGCGCCGAACAGGTTCATGGTGCCGTCGGGGGTGTGCGAGGGACCGGTCAGGATCTCCTCGGTGGTGCCGACCGTGCCGAGGTCCACCCGCTTGCCGCGCGGCAGCTCCTCGTGGACGGCCTCCATGCCCCAGTGGAAGCCCTTGCCGGGCGCGTCGGTGGCGCGGGCCAGCGCGGCACCGATCATCACCGCGTCGGCGCCGCAGGCGACGGCCTTCGGGATGTCGCCGCTGTAGCCGACGCCGCCGTCCGCGATCACGTGCACGTAGCGACCGCCGGACTCGTCCATGTAGTCCCGGCGGGCGGCGGCCACGTCGGCGACGGCGGTGGCCATCGGCACCTGGATGCCGAGGACGCCCCGGGTGGTGTGGGCGGCGCCGCCGCCGAAGCCGACCAGCACGCCGGCCGCGCCGGTGCGCATCAGGTGCAGGGCCGCGGTGTACGTGGCGCAGCCGCCGACGATCACCGGGACGTCCAGCTCGTAGATGAACTGCTTGAGGTTGAGCGGCTCCGCGCCGCTGGACACGTGCTCGGCCGAGACGGTGGTGCCGCGGATGACGAAGACGTCGACGCCGGCGTCCACGACGGCCTTGGAGAACTCGGCGGTGCGCTGCGGCGAGAGCGCGGCGGCGGTGACCACACCGGAGTCGCGGACCTCCTGGATCCGCTGCTTGATCAGCTCAGCGCGGATCGGCGCGGCGTAGATCTCCTGGAGGCGGCGGGTCGCGGCGGCCTCGTCGGTGATCGTGGCGATCTCGTCGAGCAGCGGCTGCGGGTCCTCGTAGCGGGTCCAGAGGCCTTCCAGGTTCAGCACGCCGAGGCCGCCGAGGCGGCCGATGGCGATGGCCTGCTGCGGCGAGACCACGCTGTCCATCGGGGCGGCCAGGAACGGCAGCTCGAAGCGGTAGGCGTCGATCTGCCAGGCGATCGAGACCTCCTTCGGGTCCCGGGTACGGCGGCTGGGGACGACGGCGATGTCGTCGAAGGAGTACGCCCGTCGGCCGCGCTTGCCTCGCCCGATCTCGATCTCAGTCACTTCGAGCCCTTCTGGTTTGTTGCTCATGCCCGCCGGGTCACCCCGGCCGCCCCCAGTATCCCGCACCCCGGTTGCCTCGCGCGCTCGCCTCCGGGGCGCGGGGCCCACCCCGGCGGCCCGCCCCCGCTCCCGGGCGCGCCGAAGGGCCCGGCGCCGGGGTGCGGCGACGGGCCCTCGATGTCCGCGGACTCAGCGGTTGGAGTAGTTCGGCGCCTCGACGGTCATCTGGATGTCGTGCGGGTG
The DNA here is from genome assembly GCF_056435345.1 of Kitasatospora sp. NPDC043950. Lineage (NCBI taxonomy): Bacteria > Bacillati > Actinomycetota > Actinomycetes > Kitasatosporales > Streptomycetaceae > Kitasatospora > Kitasatospora sp. NPDC043950. The sequence goes on along the minus strand of NZ_JBWKER010000019.1, from coordinate 76,845 downwards.
GCTCTCCTTGAGGCCCGCCGAGGTGATCCGGACGAAGCGGCCCTTGCTCTCCATCTCGGCGATGGTGGCGGCGCCGACGTAGCCCATGGTCTGGCGCAGGCCGCCGACCAGCTGGTGCAGCACGGCCGACAGCGGGCCGCGGTAGGGCACCTGGCCCTCGATGCCCTCGGGGACGAGCTTGTCGTCCGAGGCCACCTCGGCCTGGAAGTAGCGGTCCTTGGAGTACGAGCGCCCCTGGCCGCGGGACTGCATCGCGCCCAGCGAGCCCATGCCGCGGTAGGACTTGAACTGCTTGCCGTTGATGAACATCAGCTCACCCGGGGACTCCTCGCAGCCGGCCAGCAGCGAGCCCAGCATCACGGTGTCGGCGCCGGCGGCCAGCGCCTTGCCGATGTCGCCGGAGTACTGGAGACCGCCGTCGCCGATGACCGGCACGCCGGCCGCCTGACAGGCCACCGCGGCCTCGTAGATGGCGGTGATCTGCGGGACGCCGATGCCGGCGACCACGCGGGTGGTGCAGATGGAGCCGGGGCCGACGCCGACCTTGACGCCGTCCACGCCGGCGTCGATCAGCGCCTGGGCGCCGTCACGGGTGGCCACGTTGCCGCCGACCACGTCGATCCCGACGGCCGACTTGATCTTGCCGATCCAGGCCAGCGCGTTGTGGCTGTGGCCGTGCGAGGTGTCCACGACCAGGAAGTCCGCACCGGCCTCGACCAGGGCCTGGGCCCGGTCGAACGCCTCGGCGCTGGCACCGACGGCGGCACCGACCAGCAGACGGCCCTCGGCGTCCTTGGCGGCGTTCGGGTACTGCTCGGCCTTGACGAAGTCCTTGACGGTGATCAGGCCCTTGATCCGGCCCTCGTCGTCGACCAGCGGCAGCTTCTCGATCTTGTGGCGGCGCAGCAGCGCCATCGCGTCCACCCCGGAGATGCCGACCTTGCCGGTGATCAGCGGCATCGGGGTCATGATCTCGCGGACCTGGCGGCTGCGGTCCGACTCGAAGGCCATGTCACGGTTGGTGACGATGCCGAGCAGCTTGCCGGCCTCGTCCGCGATCGGCACGCCGGAGATGCGGAACTTGGCGCACAGCGCGTCGGCCTCGGCCAGCGTGGTGTTCGGGCCGACCGTGATCGGGTCGGTGACCATGCCGGACTCGGAGCGCTTCACCAGGTCGACCTGGTTGGCCTGGTCCTCGACCGACAGGTTGCGGTGCAGCACGCCGACGCCGCCCTGGCGGGCCATCGAGATCGCCATCCGCGCCTCGGTGACCTTGTCCATCGCGGCGGAGAGCAGCGGGATGTTGACGCGCACGTTCCGGGAGACCCGCGAGGAGGTGTCGACCTGGTTCGGCAGCACCGCGGAGGCCCCGGGCAGCAGCAGGACGTCATCGAACGTGAGCCCGAGCATGGCGAACTTCTCGGGTACGCCTGCGGCGTTGTAAGACATTTGGGGGGTACCTTCCGTGGCCGGCCTATTCCGCTCACGCCCTGAGGGTGGGGCGCGTTCATCGCTCACTCGCAGCAGACCGCCGAAGCCGGGTGGTTTTGGAGGAACCTCCAGGGGAACCCCGCGCGCACCCGCGAAACTTTGGCAACCCGCCCAGGCGCCGATACCCCATGGTACTGGCACCGCGAATGTGTCCTCGTGTGCCCTTGACAACACCGGCCCCCCGTGGCTCATTCCGGCCGGTCAGGGCTTCAGGAGGACTCCTCCGCCAGCGCCCGCAGCCGGCTGAGCGCCCGGTGCTGCGCCACCCGGACGGCGCCCGGGGACATCCCCAGCACCTCGCCGGTCTCCTCCGCCGACAGCCCGGCGGCCACCCGCAGCAGCACCAGTTCGCGCTGACGGGCCGGCAGGTTGGAGAGCAGTTCCTTGGCCCAGGCCGCGTCGCTGCTCAGCAGCGCCTGCTCCTCCGGGCCGAGCGCCTCGTCCGGCACCTCCGGCAGGTCGTCCTGCGGAACGACCGTCGAGCCGGGCCCGCGCATCGCGGCCCGCTGCAGATCGGCGATCTTGTGCGCGGCGATGCCGTAGACGAAGGCCTCGAACGGCCGCCCCTGGTCCTTGTACCGGGGCAGCGCGCACAGCACCGCGACGCAGACCTCCTGCGCGACGTCGTCCACGTGGTGCCGGGCGCCGCCGGGCAGCCGGACCAGCCGGCCGCGGCAGTAGCGCAGCGCCAGCGGATGGACGTAGGCGAGCAGGGCGTCGATGGCCGGGCCCTCACCGCGGACGGCGGCCGCGACGAGCTCGCCCACCAGCGGGGAACCGCCCGCGCCGAGCACCGGCGGTCGACCGGGGCCGGGCACCGCGCCGGGGCCGCCGGGGTCGGCGTACGACGGATCGCCACCCGGGCCGGAGGGCTCGGCCTCCACCGGGTCCGCCTGGCCGGCCGCACCGGCGACGTCGTCACGCATCGGTCCATGGTGCCTGGTCGAGCGGGAAAACGCGGCACCGCGTCCGGAGTTGTGCACCGGAACGTTATGCGCTGCGGCGCCGTACGGCGTGCCGCCGCGCACCACCGGCCCCTCCTGCACCGTGCCGCCTCCCGCCCCGCCGCCGTCGGTGGTCCCGTCCTTCGCGCCGTCCGCCGCATGTCCCGCGGCCGTGTGGTTCGCCGCAGTGCCTGTCCGCTGGTCCCCGAGGTGCTCCACTCCTCCATGGTGCAACCTCGGGACCGTAACGTCACACGCCCGGACGGCGTCCGTCCCGGGAACCGCCGGCGGCGCGCCGCAGCCGGCGGCGCCACCGGCGGTCAGCGGACCAGGCCCCAGCGGAAACCCAGCGCCACCGCGTGCGCGCGGTCGGAGGCCCCGAGCTTCTTGAACAGCCGTCGGGCGTGGGTCTTGACGGTGTCCTCGGACAGGAACAGCTCGCGGCCGATCTCGGCGTTGCTGCGGCCGTGGCTCATGCCCTCCAGCACCTGGATCTCACGCGCCGTCAACGTGGGCGCCGCGCCCATGTCGGGGCTGCGCAGCCGGCGCGGGGCGAGCCGCCAGGTCGGGTCGGCGAGGGCCTGGGTGACGGTGGCCCGCAGCTCGGCGCGCGAGGCGTCCTTGTGCAGGTACCCGCGGGCGCCCGCGGCCACCGCGAGCGCGACCCCGTCGAGGTCCTCGGCGACGGTGAGCATGATGATCCGCGCGCCCGGATCGGCGGACAGCAGCCGCCGGACCGTCTCGACCCCGCCGAGGCCGGGCATCCGGACGTCCATCAGAACGAGATCGGAGCGGTCGGCCACCCAGCGGCGGAGGACCTCCTCCCCGTTCGTCGCGGTGGTGACCCGGTCCACACCGGGTACGGTCGCGACCGCGCGGCGAAGCGCCTCGCGGGCGAGCGGGGAATCGTCGCAAACGAGAACGGAAGTCATGACCGTCGTCCTCCGCAGCTGATCCGCGTCACGTTGAGCCTCCTGGCTGGTACGAACCTCTCCGACACGGCCGATCGGCGACAGAGTCCGTGCTGATCGCCTCAAATTCCGCGCGATCGTTCCCGACGTCCGGCGCCCGCTAACCGCCTCCGCACTTCCAACGACCGTCACTCGAATGAGTTACGGCCTTCGGGGCCATCTCCACCACTGTACGTGGCCAACCCATTACCGATCAGCCGCATCGCGGTGCACACGCCGCACTTTTCCCCAGCTCGCGCGCGGTGGGCGCACGACCCGCACACCGGTGCGGAGTGTCGCGCGCCCGTCGGCCACCCGAATGCCACGCCCGCGCCCGCCGAACCCCTTGCCCACTTTGCCCGTTTTTATAGCTTTCGTATGGTCATTGACTGTTGTGCCACTCTGTGGGTGACTTGTCCATGGAGTTGCCGTAAGTCATATTTCCAGGTGTCCACACCAGTGCATCGACGCCCGCCGTGCCGCCCAGCAGCAGCCCGCTGAGCGCCGGCCCACGGCCGACGAGCCTCTGAAGGGAATGAGCCATGGCAGATTTCTCCCGCCTCCCAGGTCCCAACGCGGACCTCTGGGACTGGCAGCTCTCCGCAGCCTGCCGTGGCGTGGACAGTTCGCTCTTCTTCCACCCCGAGGGCGAACGCGGGGCCGCGCGGAGTTCGCGCGAGGCCAGTGCCAAGGAGGTCTGCATGCGCTGCCCGGTGATCACCGAGTGCGCGGCGCACGCGCTGGCGGTCCGCGAGCCGTACGGCGTCTGGGGTGGGATGACCGAGGACGAGCGCGAGGAGATGCTGGGGCGTTCGCGGCACCGGCTGGTGGAGGTCCCGCTGACCCCGCCGGCGATCGCCCGGCGCTAGCCCCGCCTCCACGGCGCGCCGTGAAGAAACGTTTCCTCTCGGCGTCCCGGGCTGTTCAAGCCCAGTCCAGAACGCTCAGGCCCCAGAGGTCAGCGCCCGGCCGACCCCGCCAGCCGCTCCAGCATCAGCGCCACGGCCGGCACCTCGGCCAGATCCGGCAGGGTCAGCGCGACCACCTGCCGCACCGCCGGCGCCCCCGCGGCCGTCCGCACCGGCACCGTCGACACCCCGTCCGGGCGCACCGACTCCAGCGCCAGCCGGGGCAGCACCGCCACCCCCAGCCCGGCCGCCACCAGGCCGACCACTGCCGGATAGTCGTCGGTCGCGAAGTCGATCCGGGGCTCGAAGCCCGCCCCCGCGCACAGCTCCACCAGGTGCCCCCGGCACTGCGGGCAGCCCGCGATCCACTGCTCCCCCGCCAGCTCGGCCAGCTCCACCGGCCTGCCGCGCCCCGCCAGCCGGTGCGCGGCGGGCAGCAGGCCCACCAGCGGGTCGTCCAGCAGCGGGGTGACCACCAGATCGGACCAGTCGGAGCCGGCGCTCAGCTGCTGCGCCTCCAGGTTGGCCTCGGCCCGCGCCTCGCGCGGCGTCCCGTGCGCGGGCGCCGGCAGCGCGGCGCCGCCGTCGGACTGCGGGTAGCGGAAGGCCAGCGCGATCTCGCACTCGCCGCCGCGCAGCATCGCCAGCGACTCCGGCGGCTCCGCCTCGACCAGCGACACGCGCACCCCCGGATGGCTGTCCCGCAGCCGGGCGACCGCGGGCGGCACCAGGGTGGAGCTCGCGGTCGGGAAGGAGACCAGCCGCACCCGCCCGGCCCGCAGCCCGGCGATCGCGGCGATCTCCTCCTCGGCCGCGGAGAGCCCGGCCAGGATCCCGGTGGCGTGCTTGAGCAACACCCGCCCCGCCTCGCTGAGCTGCATGCCCCGGCCGGAGCGGACCACCAGCGGGGTGTCCACCGACTTCTCCAGGGCCTTCATCTGCTGGCTGATGGCGGGCTGCGTACAGCCCAGCTCGCGGGCGGCGGCGGAGAAGGAGCCGGTGCGGGCGACGGCACGCAGAACGCGCAGGTGACGGGCCTCGATCATGCCTCAGTTATAAGGCAATCTTTGCCAATGGCAAAATTCTGCTGATGATTGAAGCCTCAAACGCCAAACACGCCGGAGGCCCGGCCGCACCCCGAGGGGCGCGGACCGGGCCTCCGGTCGACCGTCAGGCGTCAGTGCGAGTGGCCGTGACCGTGGCCGTGGCCCGCCTCGGCCTCCTCTTCCTTCTTCTCCACCACGAGGGTCTCGGTGGTGAGCAGCAGGGAGGCGATCGAGGCCGCGTTCTCCAGGGCGGAGCGGGTGACCTTGACCGGGTCGATGACGCCGGCCTTCACCAGGTCGCCGTACTCGCCGGTGGCCGCGTTGTAGCCCTGGCCGATCTCCAGCTCGGCGACCTTGGAGGTGATGACGTAGCCCTCCAGGCCGGCGTTCTGGGCGATCCAGCGCAGCGGCTCGTGCAGCGCCTTGCGGACCACCGCGACACCGGTCGCCTCGTCACCCGACAGGCCCAGGCCGCCGTCCAGCACCTTGGCGGCGTGCACCAGGGAGGCGCCGCCACCGGCGACGATGCCCTCCTCGACCGCGGCACGGGTCGCCGAGATGGCGTCCTCCAGGCGGTGCTTGCGCTCCTTCAGCTCCACCTCGGTGGCGGCGCCGACCTTGATGACGCAGACGCCGCCGGCCAGCTTGGCCAGGCGCTCCTGCAGCTTCTCGCGGTCCCAGTCGGAGTCGGTGGCGGCGATCTCACCCTTGATCTGGGCGACGCGGCCGGCCACGGCCTCGGTGTCACCGGCACCGTCGACGACGGTGGTCTCGTCCTTGGTGATGGTCACGCGGCGGGCGGTGCCCAGCACGTCCACGCCGACCTGGTCGAGCTTGAGGCCGACCTCCTCGGAGATGACCGTGCCGCCGGTCAGGGTGGCCAGGTCGCCGAGGATCGCCTTGCGGCGGTCGCCGAAGCCCGGGGCCTTGACGGCGACCGCGTTGAAGGTGCCGCGGATCTTGTTCACCACGAGGGTGGACAGCGCCTCGCCGTCGACGTCCTCGGCGATGATCAGCAGCGGCCGGGAGGCACCGCCCTGGAGGATCTTCTCCAGCAGCGGCAGCAGCTCCTGGATGGAGGAGATCTTGCCCTGGTTGATCAGGATGTACGGGTCCTCCAGGACCGCCTCCTGCCGCTCCGCGTCGGTGACGAAGTACGGCGACAGGTAGCCCTTGTCGAACTGCATGCCCTCGGTGAAGTCCAGCTCCACGCCGAAGGTGTTCGACTCCTCGACGGTGATGACACCGTCCTTGCCGACCTTGTCGATCGCCTCGGCGATCAGCTCGCCGACCTGGGTGTCCTGGGCGGAGAGGGACGCGACGGCGGCGACGTCGTCCTTGCCCTCGATCTCGCGGGCCACCGAGAGCAGGTGCTCGGAGACGGCGGCGACGGCCTTGTCGATGCCCTTCTTCAGGGCGGCCGGGCCGGCACCGGCGGCGACGTTGCGCAGACCCTCGTTGACCAGGGCCTGGGCCAGCACGGTGGCGGTGGTGGTGCCGTCACCCGCGACGTCGTTGGTCTTGGTGGCGACCTCCTTGACGAGCTGCGCGCCAAGGTTCTCGTACGGGTCATCCAGCTCGACCTCACGGGCGATGGTGACACCGTCGTTGGTGATGGTCGGGGCGCCGAACTTCTTGTCGATGACGACGTTGCGGCCCTTGGGGCCGATGGTCACCTTGACGGTGTCGGCCAGCTTGTTGACACCGCGCTCCAGCGAGCGGCGGGCGTCCTCGTTGAACTGCAGGATCTTCGCCATGTTCCCTATTCCCTCGGGGCTTCGGCCGGCCCACCGGCCGCCGGACTACGTGAACCAACAACCACGCCCCGGGCCCCTGTCACTTGGGACACGGATCCGGGGCGGGTCGGAACGACTTACTTCTCGATGATGGCGAGAACGTCGCGGGCGGAAAGAACCAGGTACTCCTCGCCCTGGTACTTCACCTCGGTGCCGCCGTACTTCGAGTACAGGACGATGTCACCGACGGCGACGTCGAGCGGCAGACGCTGGCCGTCCTCGAAGCGGCCCGGGCCGACGGCCAGGACGACGCCCTCCTGGGGCTTCTCCTTGGCGGTGTCCGGGATAACCAGGCCGGAGGCCGTGGTGGTCTCGGCGTCGAGCGGCTGGACCACGATGCGGTCCTCAAGCGGCTTGATGGCAACCTTGCTGCTGGTGGTCACGTCCGAGCTCCCCTTCGGAGATTACGGGGTTTCTAACGGGTAGGAGCGAACCTGTGGGCCTGCCGTCGCGGGGGTCAGGCACACGTCTTCGCGTTAGCACTCCCCCAGTGGGGAGTGCCAAGGACGACCATAGGCCGGTGTTAGCACTCAGTCAACCAGAGTGCCAACGGCGCGCCCGGGCATCCCGAACCGCGGGCGCGGAGCCGTACTCCTGTGCGACCACCCCGCCCCGGGCGGACTCCCGCCGCGAACCGCGACCCCGCCCACCGCGCCGGCCGTCGGAGCCGGTGGGGCCGCCAACCCGCCAGAATGGCCCCGTGGACACCGAGAACCTCCAGCCCCTACTGGCCCCCGAGGGCCAGGCCCTGCTCGCCGAACTGCGCGAGTTCACGCCCGAGGAGGAGCTGGCGCTGGCCACCAGGCTGCGGCGGGAGCACCCGGCCGAGCTGGTGTCGGCGGCCTTCGGGCAGGCCCGGCTGCGGCAGCGGGCGCGGGCGAAGTTCGGGGCGGACGCCGACCTGATGTACTTCACGCCCAACGGCGTCGAGCAGTCCACCCGGCGCAGCGTGGCCGAGTGGCGGGCGCGCCGCTTCGCCGAGCTGGGCGTCCGCCGGCTGGCCGACCTGTGCTGCGGCATCGGCGGGGACGTGCTGGCGCTGGCCAGGGCCGGGATCGAGGTGCTGGCCGTCGACAAGGACCCGGCGGCCTGTGCCGCCACCGCCGCCAACGCGGCCGCGCTGGGCCTGGCCGACCTGGTCCAGGTGCGCTGCGCGGACGTCGCCGAGGTGGACGTCACCGGCTACGACGCGGTGTTCACCGACCCGGCGCGGCGGACGGCGCGCGGCCGGGTGTTCGACCCGGAGGCGTACGCCCCGCCGCTCTCCTGGGCGATCGAGGCCGGCCGCCGGACCCCGATCGGCGCGCTGAAGGTGGCCCCGGGCATCCCGCACGAGGCCGTCCCGGCCGACGCCGAGGCGGAGTGGGTCTCCGACCACGGCGACGTGAAGGAGGCGGTGCTCTGGTTCGGCACCGGGGCCGCCCGCCCGCACCGCGCCACCCTGCTGCCGCAGGCCGCCAGCCTCACCGGCGGCGACCTGCCCGACCCGCCGGCCGGCCCGGTCGGGCGCTACCTGTACGAGCCGGACGGCGCGGTGATCCGGGCCCACCTGGTGGCCGAGGTGGCCGAGCAGGTGGGCGGTCGGCTGATCGACCCGAAGATCGCCTACCTGACCTCGGACCAGCTGGTGGCCACCCCGTACGCGCACGCCTTCGAGCTCACCGACGTGCTGCCGTTCCACATCAAGCGGCTGAAGGCGCTGCTGCGCGAGCGCGGGGTCGGCACGGTGGTGATCAAGAAGCGCGGGATGGCGATCACCCCGGAGGAGCTGCGCCGCCAGCTCAAGCCCTCCGGGCCGAACGCCGTCACGGTGATCCTCAGCCGCACCGACAACGGGCCGCTGATGATGCTCGGCCGACCCGCCTGAGGCGGCTGCGCGGCGGGCGCCCGGACTACGAGGCGGGCGCCTGGATGTAGTCCTCCAGCCGGGCCACCGAGAAGCCCTGCTCCTGGATCCGGGCCAGCAGGTCGCCGAACATCTGGGTCATCGTGGCGCCCTTGAGCTCCTTCGGGCCGCGGAAGTGCGCCAGGATGATGTCGCCGGACTTCAGCTTCTTGTCCGCCGCCTGGTACTGCATGTCGTGGATCTGCATCGACTCGCGCCAGAGCACCATCGCGCGCGGGCCGCACTGCTGGACCGAGTTGTTCAGCGTGGGGGTGTTGGCACCGTCCCCGAACGGCGGGCGGAACAGCAGCGGGGCGGTGCCGTACTGCTGGGTGAGCGCGGACTGCGCGTCGCAGATCTCGGACTTCTGCTTCTCCGCCGGGATCTTGCTCATCACCGGGTGGTCCACGGTGTGGTTCTGGATGTGGTTGCCGAGCGCCTGGAGCGGCTTGAAGTAGCCGTAGTCGTTCTTGACGATGTCCCGGGTCAGGAACATCGAGATCGGCACCTTGAGCTCGGTCAGCATCTCGACGAACTTCGGGTCCTTCTCGGCGCCGTCGTCGATGGTGATGAAGACGACCTTGTCGCTCGTCTTCACCTCGCTGAACACCGGTACGGGGCCGGTCCGTTCGAGCTTGATGGGCTTGTCCGCGGGCGGTGCGGGGGCCGGCGCCAGCGGCTTGAGGTTCCACTTCGCCCAGGCCGCCGGGTCCCCGCCGGCCGGGGCCGGGGTGGTGGGCGTGCCGGCCGGGCTGGTCGGCACGGCGCCTCCGCCGGTGGGCTGGGGCGTGGCCGCCGAGCTGCCGCCGGCCGCCGCCGGGGCGGCGGCGCCCCCGTTGTCGCCGCATCCGGTGGCCAGGGCCAGCAGGGCCAGCGCCCCCACCGCGTACGTCCTGGTCCTGCTCCGACCGTCCCTGTTCACCGCAGCGCGCTCCCGGTTCCCGTCCAGCTTCTTCTCAGCTATGCACGGTAGCGGTCGGGGCGGCGGTTCCCGGACGGGGCCTATTCGACGTGCTCGCTGGTGAAGGACCAGCGGTGCACCGGGCGGCCGAGCAGGTCGGCCGGCGGGTCGGCGACCGGCACCGGCTCGCCGGTCCACCAGGTGATCAGCAGCACGCGTTCGCCGGGCGCGCCGAGCAGCTCGGTGCGGACCAGCCCGGCCGAGCCGCGCACCGACGGCAGCACCACCTCCCGTACCCAGGAGGCGAGTTCGGCCCCACGGCCGGCGGCGGCGCGGGCCTCCCACATCGCGGCGACGGTCACTTGGCGCCACCGGTGAGGGCCTGGTACGCCTGGCCGTGGACGTCGCCGTGCCGGACGTCCGCGGCTGGCACGTGCGCCTCGGTCACCGGCAGCGAGGAGTCGGCGGACAGGTCGAGCGCGGACGGCGTGCGGTCGCGCCACACCATCTCGGAGCCCAGCGCGGCCACCATCGCGCCGTTGTCGGTGCACAGGCCCGGCCGGGGCACCCGCAGCCGGATGCCGGCCCGGTCGCAGCGCTGCTGGGCCATCTCGCGCAGCCGCGAGTTGGCGGCCACCCCGCCGCCGATCATCAGGTGGTCGACGCCGTTGTCCCGGCACGCCTTGACGGCCTTGCGGGTGAGTACGTCGGTGACGGCCTCCTGGAAGGACGCCGCCACGTCGGCGATCGGCACCTCCTCGCCGGCCCGGCGCTTGGCCTCCACCCAGCGGGCGACGGCGGTCTTCAGGCCGGAGAAGGAGAAGTCGTACGCGGGGTCGTTGCGGCCGCTCAGGCCGCGCGGGAAGGCGATCGCCTTGGGGTCGCCCTCGCGGGCGGTGCGGTCGACCACCGGGCCGCCCGGGAAGCCCAGGCCGAGCACCCGGGCGACCTTGTCGAAGGCCTCGCCGGCCGCGTCGTCGATGGTCGCGCCGAGCGGGCGGACGTCGCTGGTGATGTCCTCGCTGAGCAGCAGCGAGGAGTGCCCGCCGGAGACCAGCAGCGCCATCGTCGGCGACGGCAGCCGGCCGTGCTCCAGCTGGTCGACGCAGATGTGCGAGGCGAGGTGGTTGACCCCGTACAGCGGCTTGTCCAGCGCCCAGGCGTACGCCTTGGCAGCGCTGACACCGACCAGCAGCGCCCCGGCCAGGCCGGGGCCTGCGGTGACCGCGATGCCGTCCAGGTCGCTCGCCTTGACGCCGGCGGTGTCCAGGGCGCGCTGGATGGTCGGGACCATCGCCTCCAGGTGGGCGCGGCTGGCGATCTCCGGGACGACGCCGCCGAAGCGGGCGTGGTCGTTGACGCTGGAGGCGACCGCGTCGGCCAGCAGCGTGGTGCCGCGCACGATGCCGACGCCGGTCTCGTCGCAGGAGGTCTCGATGCCGAGGACGAGCGGTTCGTCAGCCATGGCGGGTGTCCTTAAGGTCCTTCGGGTCAGTGCTGGGGTGGTCGAGGCGCATCACCAGCGCGTCGACGTTGGCGGGCTGGTAGTAGCCGCGCCGGATGCCCACCGGTTGGAAGCCGAAGCGCTCGTACAGCTGCTGGGCGCGCGGGTTGTCCACCCGCACCTCCAGCAGCAGTTCGGCGCAGCCGCGGCGGGCGGCCTCCCGGATCAGGTCGGTGAGCAGCGCCGCGCCGAGGCCGGCGCCCTGGTGGCGCTGGTCGACGGCGATGGTCTGGACGTCGCCCTCGCCGGCGATCGCCATCAGCCCGGCGTAGCCGACGACGGCGCCGTCCGCGTTGGTGGCGACGGTGTAGTGGCGGGTGCCGCCGGGGTGGGTCTCGGCCAGCTCGGACCAGTACATCCCGGTGGACCAGGCGTCCTCGGGGAAGAGTCGCAGCTCCAGCTCCATCACCGGCGCGATGTCCCACCAGCGCATCGGGCGCAGGGTGGTGCCGTGTTTCACGCCGGGAGCACCGCCTTGCCCCCTAGAACGTTCTTGAAGGCGGCCGGCACCTGGGCGTCCGGGCGGCGCAGGTACAGCGGGACGTTCGGCAGCAGCTCGCGGCCGGCCGCCAGCTCGGCGGCGGCGAAGCCCGCCAGGGCGCCGGCCGACACGTGCTCGGGGCCGTGCGCGCCGGGGAAGGTCTCGGGGTAGAGCAGCGCGCCGGCGCCGACCGACCGCGGGCGCGGGGCCAGCTCGGCGGGGCGGTCCACGCCGGGGCCCTCGGTGCGGTGGCCGTCGGCGTCGTAGGAGGCCCAGTAGACCTCCTTGCGGCGCGCGTCGGTGGCCACCGTGAACGGCTGCCCGGCCAGGCCCTCGGCGCGGGCCTGGTGGGCGATCGCGTCCAGGGTGCAGACGCCGTGCACCGGCAGCCCGAGGGCGTGGCCGAGCGCGGCGGCGGTCACCAGGCCGACCCGCAGGCCGGTGTACGGGCCCGGGCCGACTCCCACCGCGATGCCGGTGAGCCGGTGCTTGTCGACGCCGGCCGCCCGCAGGACCTGGTCGATCGCGGGCAGGAGCAGTTCGCCGTGGCGCCGGGCGTCGACCTGGTGGGTCTCGGCGAGGACGGCCGTGCCGTCGTGGACGGCGGCGGTGACGGCGGGGGTAGCGGTGTCGAACGCGAGCAGCAGCACGGGTCAAGGTTAGACCGACGTTGGTCCGACCGGCTGATCGACCGGGCGTGCCGCCCGGGAACACACATCCGGGGCGCCGCGCCCCGGCTGGACGGACCTGGCACGATGGGGCGGTACGTAAAGGGACGGCGGCGGGAGCGGCACGTGGCGAAGATGGGTCCTGGTGTGGTGGTCACGGGGCTGACCCTGGGGGCCCTGGCGGTGGTGAGCCTGCTGGCCTTCCAGGCCAACGGTGCTCAGGACCGGGCGGCCGGCGCCAAGCCGACCGCCAGCACCACGACGTCCGGCGGGCCGGCCGCCTCCCCGACGCCGAGCGCCTCGGCCACCCCGACGGCCCCACCGCTGCCGACCATCTCGGGCAGCGGCACCAGGGTGGTCTACTCGATCAGCAGCCACTACGTCTGGCTGGTCGACCCGAAGAAGAACCCGCAGGTCACACCCGGCTTCCCGGTCACCCCGGGCTCGGTCGAGCCGGCTCCGGGCAGCTACTCGGTCTACAGCCGCACCCCGACGACCACCGGGACGGACGGCAAGCAGATCGAGCACGTGGTGCGCTTCGCGCAGCAGAACGGCGTGGTGTTCGGCTTCAGCGCCGCCGTGGACGGCGCGACCCCGACCGCCGAGCCGAACGCCAAGACCGGCGGCATCCGCAGCGGCCGCCCGGACGGCCAGCTGCTCTGGGACTTCGCGCCGAACGGCACCAAGGTGGTCGTGGTCGCCTGAGCTCGGCCCAGGTGAGTCAGGCCGCGCGGGGCGTGCCCGTCTCCGGCTCCTCGGCCCGCCGGGGCTCCGGCTCGGGCGGGGTGGACACCGCCTCGGCGGCCGCACAGGCGGCCAACAGCGCCCGCATCGGCGCCCCCTGGACGCGGCGGGCGGACTCTCCGGCCCCGGCGCCGTGCCCGGCGCGCTTCGGGGCGGGGGTGGTGCTCGACATGGCGCCTCCCTAGTTAGGCAGACCTAACCGCAGCACCCATCCCACCACGCCCGGCACCCCGCCCGCAACACTTCCCGACAGCCCGTCGGCAAAACGGCGCACACCCGGGTGCGGGCCTCAGCCGAGCGCCTCCAGCGCGACGCCCGCCCAGCGCGGACCGAGGCCGGTCAGCACCACCCGGCGCGGGTCCAGGTCGTCCTCGTCGACGGTGTCGCCGAGGGCCCGCTCGATCCGCACCTCCAGCCGGTCCTCGGACAGCCGCTCGACCTTGCCCTCGCCCCACTCGACCACGACCACCGACTCCGGCAGCGAGACGTCCAGGTCGAGGTCCTCCATCTCGTCCAGGTCCCCGCCGAGCCGGTACGCGTCCACGTGCACCAGCGCCGGGCCGCCGACCAGCGACGGGTGCACCCGGGCGATCACGAAGGTCGGCGAGGTCACCGCCCCGCGGACCCCCAGCCCCTCCCCCAGGCCCCTGGTCAGCGTGGTCTTCCCCGCTCCCAGTTCACCGGAGAGCAGCACCAGGTCCCCGGGCCGCAGCAGCGCGGCCAGCTCCCGGCCGAGCCGGCCCATCCGCTCCGGGGTGGGGACGGTGAGAGTGGCGTGCGAGCCCATGCGCGTGTCTTGCCCTTCGGTCCGTACCGGCGTGCCGACCGCCGGCCGCCACCGCTACCGTGCCACATCGCCGGCCCGGCGCGCGCCGGGAAGGGGTCAGGAGCCGTCCAGGGCCGCCGGGGGCGGCGCGGCGGCGGCGAAGTCGGCGGCCCGGCGCAGCAGCGCCACCAGCTCGTGGTCGACCAGCTCCGGGCGCTCCAGCATCACCAGGTGCCCGGCGCCCTCCACCAGGACCAGCTCCGCGCCGGGCAGCCGCGCGACCATCGCCTCGCTGTGCGCCGACGGCGTCAGCAGGTCCTTCGTACCGGCCAGCACCAGCGTCGGCAGGCCGCTCAGGGCGGCGAGCGCCGCGTACTTCTCGTGCGTGCCGAACACCGGGTAGAACTCGGCGACCACGTCGATCGGGGTGGCGTCCAGCAGTTGCTCGGCGAACCGCACCACGCCCGGGTCGACGTCCCGCCCCCCGAAGGAGAACCTCCGGTAGAAGACGGCGGCGACGTCCGCGCCCAGCCGCCGGCTCGCCTCCACCAGCTCGACCTGTCGGCCCAGCAGCCGCATCATCCCGGGCGCGACCTTCTTGAACAGCTTCGCGCCGGCCGACGGCAGCCCGAGGCTGACCTCGTTCCAGTCCCCCGCCAGCGTGCCGATCAGCGCCACCCCGGCGACCCTCTCCCGGAACAGCTCCGGGTGCTGGTCGGCCAGCGCCATCACCGTCATGCCGCCCATCGAGTGGCCCACCAGCACCAGCGGCCCGGTCGGCGCGACGGCGTCGATCACCGCCTTGAGGTCGCCGCCCAGCTGGTCGATGCTGGCCGGCTCGCCGGCCAGGTAGGAGCGGGAGCGCTCGGAGCGGCCGTGGCTGCGCTGGTCCCAGAAGACCAGCCGCAGTCCCTCGCGCAGCGCGGCCCGCTGGAAGTGCCAGCTGTCCTGGTTGAGGCAGTAGCCGTGGCAGAACACCACGGTCAGCGGCTCGGGGCCGGAGGTGTCGCCGTCCGGCTCGGGGCCGGTGCCGTCCAGCTCGACGTACAGCTCGGTGCCGTCCGGCGCGGCCACCGTCCGCGGGCGCCCGCGCAGCGAGCCGTACGGGGCTTCGGCGTCCAGCTCGGCCCGGGCCCGGCGGCGGGTCGCCCGGCCGACGGTCAGCCGCTCGATCGCCACCCCGGCGGCCGCCCCGGCCGCCAGCACGCCGACCGAGATCCCGATCACACCGGCCCGGCTCACCCCGGAGGCCGCGCCGGCCGCCTTGGCCACCGCCGCGACCGGGCCGCTCTCGGCCGGTCCCTCCGTCATGCGCCCGGGCCCTCGGTGCGGCAGCCGCCCAGGTAGCGGCGCGGGACCCGGGCGCCGATCCGGGTCACGATCTCGTACGAGATGGTGCCGCAGGCCCGGCCCCAGTCCTCGGCGGTCGGTTCGCCCTGCTCGCCGTTGCCGAACAGCAGCACCTCGTCGCCGATCGCGGGGGTGTCCCCGCCGAGGTCCACGACGAACTGGTCCATCGCGACCCGGCCGGCGATCGTGCGCCACTTGCCGCCGATCTGCACCGGGCCGGTGCCGCTGGCGTGCCGCGGGATGCCGTCGCCGTAGCCGACCGGGACCAGGCCCAGCGTGGTCGGGCCCGGCGTCACGTAGTGGTGGCCGTAGCTGACCCCGTGCCCGCCCGGAACGTGCTTGACCAGCGCCAGCCGCGCGGTCAGCGCCATCACCGGACGCAGCCCGAAGTCGGCCGGCGACCCGACCTCCGGCACCGGCGACAGCCCGTACGCGGCCAGGCCGGTGCGGACCAGGTCGAAGTGCGACTGCGGGAGCAGCAGGGTGGCCGGCGAGTTCGCCAGGTGCCGCACCTCCGGGCGCAGCCCGGCGGCCTCGGCCCGGGCCAGCGCCGCGTGGAAGGAGTCCAGCTGGGCCTGGATCGACGGGTGGCCCGGCTCGTCGGCGGCGGCGAAGTGCGACCAGACGCCGACCACGGTCAGCAGCCCCTCCGCCTCGGCGCGGCGGGCGGCGGCCACCAGGTGCGGCCAGTCGTGCGGCTGGCAGCCGTTGCGGCCCAGACCGGTGTCCGCCTTCAGGTGCACCCGGGCCGGGATGCCGGTCTCCCGGACGGCCGACAGCAGCTCGTCCAGCGCCCACTGGCCGCTCACCGAGATGTCGATGTCCGCGCGCAGCGCCTCCCGCCACGGCCCGCCCGGCGTCCACAGCCAGCACAGGACGCGGGCCTGCTCCGGGCGGATGCCCGCGGCCCGCAGTGCCAGCGCCTCCTCGGGCGTCGCGCAGCCGAGCCAGCCGACCCCGTTCGCGACCGCCTCGCGGGCGCACTCGACGGCGCCGTGGCCGTAGGCGTCCGCTTTGACCGCGAGCATCACCGCCGAGCTGCCGACGCGCTCGCGCAGCGCGGCGAGGTTGCCGCGCAGGGCGGCCAGATCGATGGTCGCCTCGGCCCGTACGCCGTCGGTCAGGGTCGCCGTGCCGGTCGTGTTCGCAGTTGTCATCAGGGTCAGTCTCCCAGACATCCCGGAGTCCTCGCCGAACGGCCCGTCCGTGCGGCGGCCGGTGCCAGGACCCCCGGCACCGCGCCGACCTGCGGCGCACCGCTCGTCACCCTGTTCCGGACGCCCACGGAGGACCGATCGGTTCCGCACCGCCCGCACCGCCCGCCCCGGGCCTACGCCTCCCGCACCGCCCGCCCGCCCTCGACCGACGCCCCCGGCTACGCCTCCCGCACCGCCCGCCACACCGCGGGCAGCGCCTGCGCCACCGCGGGCGCCGTCACCGGCGCGCCCGGGTCGCCCGCCGCGTGGCGGCCCGCCAGGCCGTGCAGGTAGGCGCCCACCGACGCGGCGTCCAGCGGCGACAGGCCGGCCGCCAGCAGGGAGCCCGCCAGGCCGGCCAGGACGTCGCCGCTGCCTGCGGTGGCCAGCCAGGACGTGCCGGTCGGGTTGACCCGGACGGCGCCGCCCGGGTCGGCGATCACCGTGGTGGAGCCCTTGAGCAGGACCGTCGCCCGGTAGGCGGCCGCCAGTCGGCGGGCGGTGGCCAGCCGGGCGGCGGCCAGCGAGTCGGCGGGCGGCGGCGCGGTGCCGTCTGCGCCCGCGAGCAGCCGGGCGGCCTCGCCGGTGTGCGGGGTGAGCAGGGTGGGGGCCGTCCGGCCGGCCAGCGCGTCCGGGCCGAGCCGGGCCAGCTCGGTCAGCCCGTCCGCGTCCACCAGGACCGGGACGTCGCTCGACAGTGCCTCGGCCAGCGCCTGCCGCGCCCCCTCGCCGCCGCCCGGCCCGACCACCCAGGCCTGCACCCGCCCGGCCCCGGCCGGCCCGCCCTCGGTGACCAGCACCTCCGGGAAGCGCCGCACCACCTCCTCGGCCGCCGTGCCGACGTACCGGACGGCGCCCGCGCCGCCGTGCAGCGCCCCGGCGACCGCCAGCAGCGCCGCGCCCGGGTACGTCGCCGAACCGGCCGCCACCCCGACCACGCCCCGCCGGTACTTGTCGCTCTCGGCGCCCGGCAGCGGCAGCAGCGCCGCCACGTCCGCGTGCTGCAGGGCCGTCACCTCCGGCGCGGGCGGCTCCAGTCCGATCCCGACCAGCTGGACGGCGCCCGCGTAGGAGGCGCCCGGGTCGACCAGCAGGCCCGGCTTGTACGTTCCGAAGCAGACCGTGACGTCCGCGCGCAGCGCCTCGCCCGGCACCTCGCCGGTGTCGGCGTCGACCCCGCTGGGCAGGTCCACGGCCACCACGACCCCGCGCCGCCCGGCCCGCGCGTACGGCCGGGCCCCGGCCCGCAGCCCGCCCCGGCCGCCGATGCCGACGATGCCGTCCAGCACCAGGTCGGCGCGCGAGAAGTCGGCCAGGCCGACTTCCTGATCCAGCACCACCCGCCCGCCGGAAGCCCGCAGCGCGGCCAGCCCGCCCGCGTGCGCACGCTCCGGCGCGAGCAGCACCGCCGTCACCCGCGCGCCCCGCCGGGCCAGCGCCGCCCCGGCGTACAGGGCGTCACCCCCGTTGTCCCCGCTGCCGGCCAGCACCACCACCCGACTGCCGTACACCCGCCCCCGACGCCCCGCCAGCAGCCGGGCACAGGTCGCCGCCAGCCCGGCGGCCGCCCGCTGCATCAGCGTCCCCTCCGGCAGCCGCGCCATCAGCGCGGCCTCGGCGGCCCGGACGACTTCCACCCGATGGGCATGACGCATGAGAGGGCTCCTTCAGCGGTCGACGTACCGCCGACGCTAGCCCGCGCCACCGCCCCACGGCAGGCCGAGCTGCGGGACACTTTCGAGTGACAACCACTTCGATCCCCCACCGGTGTCGGTCCGCGCGCCTACCTTGTGGCTCGGCACGGACCCACAGGAGGGAGAAGGGCCATGGTCGCCATGCCAGCTGTCGAGGGCCCGCGAGGCCGGGACGACCTCGTCCAGGCGTTCCTGGAGTTGGACACCCCGCCCGGCTACAAGGCAGAGCTCGTCGAAGGGGAAATCGTCGTGACGCCACCACCGGACGGGGCCCACGAAACCGCGTTCTCGCTACTCAACCGGCAGTTCATGCGCAAGGTCGAGATCGAGCTGGACATCTCCGGCAACAAGGGACTGATCACACCCAAGGGTCGGTTCATCCCCGACGGAACCCTGAGCCCGGTCGGCCATT
The DNA here is from genome assembly GCF_056435345.1 of Kitasatospora sp. NPDC043950. NCBI lineage: Bacteria > Bacillati > Actinomycetota > Actinomycetes > Kitasatosporales > Streptomycetaceae > Kitasatospora > Kitasatospora sp. NPDC043950. The sequence goes on along the minus strand of NZ_JBWKER010000019.1, from coordinate 58,109 downwards.
TCGAGCACGCCGACTCCTGGGCCTCCGCCACGGGAGTCCTGCTGGTCTTCGAGATCACCTCGACCAACCCGCACAAGGACCGCGAACCCAAGCGCCGCGGCTACGCCGCCGCCGGCATCCCGTGCTACCTGCTGATCGACCGCAGCGAGGGCATGGTCACGCTGTTCACCAAACCCGAGGGCGAGGACTACATCACCCGCACGCAGGTCGAGTTCGGCAAGCCGATCGACCTGCCCGCCCCCTTCTCCTTCACGCTCGACACGGCGCCCCTGCGGTAGGGCACAGCCACCGCAGGGACGCCGCGAGCGCTACTACTCGACGGTGACCGACTTGGCCAGGTTGCGAGGCTGGTCGACCTCGTGGCCCTTGGCCGTCGCCAGCTCGCACGCGAAGACCTGGAGCGGCACGGTGGAGACCAGCGGCTGGAGCAGGGTCGGGGTGACCGGGATGCGGATCAGGTGGTCCGCGTACGGGACGACCGCCTCGTCGCCCTCCTCCGCGATCACGATGGTGCGGGCGCCACGGGCCCGGATCTCCTGGATGTTGGAGACGATCTTGTCGTGCAGGATCGACCGCCCGCGCGGCGAGGGGACGACCACGACGACCGGCAGGCCCTCCTCGATCAGCGCGATCGGGCCGTGCTTGAGCTCGCCCGCCGCGAAGCCCTCGGCGTGCATGTACGCCAGCTCCTTGAGCTTGAGCGCGCCCTCCAGGGCCACCGGGAAGCCGACGTGACGGCCGAGGAACAGCACCGAGCGCGCGTCGGCGAGCGAGCGGGCCAGCTCGCGTACCGGCTCCATGGTCTCCAGGACCTGCTCGACCTGCTTGGGCGCGTCGCCGAGCTCCTTGATGACGGCGAAGATCTCGTCGCCCCACTTGGTGCCGCGCACCTGGCCCAGGTAGAGGGCGACCAGGTAGCAGGCGACCAGCTGGGTCAGGAACGCCTTGGTGGAGGCGACGGCGACCTCGGGGCCGGCGTGGGTGTACAGCACCGCGTCCGACTCGCGCGGGATGGTGGAGCCGTTGGTGTTGCAGATCGCCAGCACCTTGGCGCCCTGCTCCCGGGCGTGCCGCAGGGCCATCAGGGTGTCCATGGTCTCGCCGGACTGGGAGATGGCGATGACCAGCGTGCCCGGGCCCATGATCGGGTCGCGGTAGCGGAACTCGGAGGCGACCTCGACCTCGCAGGGGATGCGGGTCCAGTGCTCGATCGCGTACTTGGCGATCATGCCGGCGTGGAAGGCGGTGCCGCAGGCGACGATGACGACCTTGTCGACCGAGCGCAGGTCCGCGTCGGAGATGCGCAGCTCGTCGAGGATGAGCCGGCCGTCGGTGCCGATCCGGCCGAGGAGGGTGTCGGCGACGGCCTTCGGCTGCTCGGCGATCTCCTTGAGCATGAAGTAGTCGTAGCCGCCCTTCTCGGCGGCCGAGGCGTCCCAGTCGACGTGGTACTCGCGCACGTCGGCCGGGGTGCCGTCGAAGTTGGTCACCGTGACGCCGTCCCGGCGCAGCTCGACGACCTGGTCCTGACCCAGCTCGACGGCCTCGCGGGTGTGCGCGATGAACGCGGCGACGTCGGAGGCGAGGAAGTTCTCGCCCTCGCCGCGCCCGACCACCAGCGGCGAGTTGCGGCGGGCGCCGACCACCACGTCCGGCGCGTCGGCGTGCACGGCGACGAGGGTGAAGGCGCCGTCGAGGCGGCGGCAGACCACTCGCATGGCCTCCGCGAGGTCGCCGTCGTAGGCCTCGCCGAGCAGGTGCGCGACGACCTCGGTGTCGGTCTCGGAGCGGAGGGTGTGGCCGCGCTCGGCGATCTCGGCCCGCAGCTGGGCGAAGTTCTCGATGATGCCGTTGTGCACCACGGCCACCCGGAGGTGGTCGTCCAGGTGAGGGTGGGCGTTGGCGTCCGTCGGGCCGCCGTGGGTGGCCCAGCGGGTGTGGCCGATGCCGGTGGTGCCGCCGGGCAGAGGGGTCTCGGCGAGCGACTTCTCCAGGTTGGCGAGCTTGCCGGCCCGCTTGTCGGTGACCAGACTCCACTGCCCGTCGGAGTCCTGCGCCTGCACCGCGACACCGGCCGAGTCGTAGCCCCGGTACTCCAGTCGCTGCAGGCCTGCGATTACTACGTCGAGGGCGGACTGCGCGCCCACGTATCCAACAATTCCGCACATGCGTGCCAGCATAAGGGCGGTTCTGGGGCCCTTTTCCCGATTCCCGCGAACAGTGCGTGACCGACACCACAACCACGGTGAACGCCGCCACGGCTCACAATGGAGCATGTGCTGACCGAACTCTGTACGCGGGGCGCCGCCACGCCCGGCCCGTCGCCGTCCCCCTACGTGGACCTCAGTCGGGCCGAGTGGAGCGCACTGCGCGAGCGTACGCCGCTGCCGCTGACCGCCGAGGAGGTGGAACGGCTACGCGGCCTCGGTACCGCCCTCGACCTGGACGAGGTCCGCGACGTCTACCTGCCGCTGTCCCGGCTGCTGAACCTGTACATCCACGCCACGCACGAGCTGCGCGGCACGCTGGGCACCTTCCTGGACACGCCGGACACCGAACGCACCCGCACCCCGTTCATCATCGGGGTGGCCGGCTCGGTCGCGGTCGGCAAGTCGACGACGGCCCGCCTGCTCCAGGCCCTGCTCGCCCGCTGGCCCGAGCACCCGCGGGTCGAGCTGGTGACCACGGACGGCTTCCTGCTGCCCAACGCCGAGCTGCGCCGCCGCGGCCTGATGGCCCGCAAGGGCTTCCCGGAGTCGTACGACCGCCGGGCGCTGATGCGCTTCGTCGCGGACGTGAAGGCGGGCAAGGAGCGCGTCACCGCGCCGGTGTACTCGCACCTGGTGTACGACATCGTGCAGGGCGAGCGGCTCACCGTGGAGCGCCCGGACATCCTGATCGTCGAGGGCCTGAACGTGCTCCAGCCGGCCCTGCCCGGCAGCGACGGGCGCACCCGGCTGGCGGTGGCCGACTACTTCGACTTCTCGATCTACGTCGACGCCCGCACCGACGACATCGAGCACTGGTACCTGGACCGCTTCCGCAAGCTCCGGCAGACCGCCTTCCAGGACCCGAACTCCTACTTCCGCCGCTTCACCGAGGTGCCGGAGGAGGAGGCGATGGAGTACGGCCGGCAGGTCTGGCGCACCATCAACAAGCCGAACCTGCTGGAGAACGTGCTGCCGACCCGCGGCCGGGCCACCCTGATCCTCCAGAAGGGGGCGGACCACAAGGTCCGCCGGGCGCTGCTGCGCAAGCTCTGACACCGATGCGACGGAAGGGGCCCCGCCGGCGGCGGGGCCCCTTCCGTCATGCCGGGCTCGCTCAGCCCAGGTGCGTCCGCACGGCCTCGGCCAGCCGCTGCGCGACGGACTCGGCCTGCACCGGGTCGGCGGCCTCGACCATGACCCGGACCAGCGGCTCGGTGCCGGACGAGCGCAGCAGCACCCGGCCGGTGGAGCCCAGTTCGGCCTCGGCCTCGGCGACCGCGGCGGCCAGCTCGACGCTGGTGTGGACCCGGCTCTTGTCGACGCCCTTGACGTTGATCAGCTGCTGCGGCAGACGGGTCATCACGGCGGCCAGGTCGGCCAGCGGCTGCTTGGTGGCGGCCAGCCGGGCGCCCAGCATGAGGCCGGTCAGGGTGCCGTCGCCGGTGGTGGCGTGGTCGAGCAGGATGACGTGGCCGGACTGCTCGCCGCCCAGCGCGAAGCCGTGCTCCTTCATCGCCTCCAGCACGTAGCGGTCGCCGACGGCGGTCTCCACCAGGTCGACGCCCTCGCGCTCCATCGCCAGCTTGAAGCCGAGGTTGGACATCACGGTGGCCACCGCGGTGTTGCGGCGCAGGGTGCCGGCGTCCTTCATGGCGACGGCCAGGATGGCGATGATCTGGTCGCCGTCCACCTCGTTGCCGTCCGCGTCGGCGGCCAGGCAGCGGTCGGCGTCGCCGTCGAGGGCGATGCCGAGGTCGGCGCGGTACTCCGTCATGGCGGCCCGCAGCCGGTCCAGGTGGGTGGAGCCGACGCCGTCGTTGATGTTGAGGCCGGTGGGCTCCGCCCCCAGGGTGTGGACGACCTCGGCGCCGGCCCGGGCGAAGGCCTCGGGGGCGACGTAGGCGGCGGCGCCGTGGGCGCCGTCGATGACGACCTTGATGCCGTCGAGGCGGTTGGGCAGCACGCCGATCAGGTGGGCGACGTACTTGTCGAAGCCCTCGGTGTACTCGCGCACCCGGCCGACGGCGGCGCCGGTCGGGCGGTTCCAGTCCTCGCTGCCGAGCGTGTGCGTGCGGTAGTGGGCCTCGATCGCGTCCTCGATGCGGTCGTCCAGCTTGTGGCCGCCGCGGGCGAGGAACTTGATGCCGTTGTCGGGCATCGCGTTGTGGCTGGCGGAGAGCATCACGCCGAAGTCGGCGCCGAGCGCGCCGGTGAGATAGGCCACGGCCGGGGTCGGCAGCACGCCGACCCGGAGCACGTCGACACCGGCGCTCGCCAGGCCGGCGATGACAGCGGCCTCCAGGAACTCGCCCGAGGCTCGCGGGTCCCGGCCGACCACCGCGACCGGCCGGTGGCCCTCGAAGGCGCCGGCCTCGCCGAGCACATGGGCCGCCGCGACCGACAGCCCGAGCGCGAGCTCGGCCGTCAGGCCCTCGTTGGCCACCCCGCGCACGCCGTCCGTACCGAAGAGTCGTCCCACTGTCCCGTCCTCCATCACCACTGCTCGGAACCCAACCGATGGCACCCGGCCGCCGCACGATAGCCGGGGAACACGTCGCCCCGGAGTACACGTGGTACTCCGGGGCGACGGTTCGCGCAACCAGGGGGTGCGCCGCCAGGGCGGACCGCACCCCCAGGGACGCGATTAGCGCTTGCTGTACTGCGGCGCCTTGCGGGCCTTCTTGAGACCGGCCTTCTTGCGCTCGACGGCGCGGGCGTCACGGGTCAGGAAGCCGGCCTTCTTCAGCGCGCCGCGGTTGTTGTCCACGTCGGCCTCGTTCAGGGCACGGGCCACGCCGAGGCGCAGCGCGTAGGCCTGGCCGGAGACGCCGCCACCGGTGATGCGGGCGACGACGTCGTAACGGCCGTCAAGCTCGAGGAGCTTGAAGGGCTCGTTCACGGTCTGCTGGTGCACCTTGTTGGGGAAGTAGTTCTCCAGGGTGCGACCGTTGATCTTCCACTGGCCGGTGCCGGGGACGATGCGCACGCGGGCGATCGCCTCCTTGCGACGGCCGAGGCCGGCGCCCGGGATGGCCTCGCCGAAGCGGCCGGCCAGCGACTCGGAGGTGTAGCTCTCCTCGGAGGTGTACTCGCCCTCGACGGCCTCAACGGCCTCGTCGAAGTCGACCTCAAGGGTTTCAGTGGTCTCGGCCACGGTGTTCCTCAGCTCTTTTCAGTGTTGGGGGGCTTGGTGGCCGAATTACTGCGCGACCTGGGTGATCTCGAACGGCACCGGCTGCTGGGCAGCGTGCGGGTGCTGGTCGCCCGAGTAGACCTTCAGCTTCGAGAGCATCTGGCGGCCCAGGCTGTTCTTGGGGATCATGCCCTTGATGGCCTTCTCGACGGCCTTCTCCGGGTTGTTCGCCAGCAGGTCGTCGTAGCGCACCGACCGCAGACCGCCCGGGAAGCCAGAGTGGCGGTAGGCCAGCTTCTGGGTCTTCTTGTTACCGGACAGGTGCACCTTGTCGGCGTTGATGATGATGACGAAGTCACCAGTGTCAACGTGCGGCGCGTAGATCGCCTTGTGCTTACCCCGGAGGAGGTTGGCGGCCTGGGAAGCCAGACGGCCGAGCACGACGTCGGTCGCGTCGATGACGTGCCACTGACGCTGGACGTCGCCGGGCTTGGGGCTGTACGTACGCACGGTCGTAGCCTTCGCTTTTCAGTGAGTGAGTCCTGACAGGAGCACCCGGGACGGAAGAGCAGCCTGGCCAACCTTGGACGCAATTCAAGGGGGACCGCTGGTCGTCGAACCTGATGTCTCCGGCGTACCGACCTCTCACGTGAGATAGAGCGAGCCAATACGCACATCAAGCGTCCAGGTTACCGGGCGCGCGGGTGGGGGTCAAAAATCGGCTTCCCCCACCCCCGCCGTCACTCAGCGTTCGCGCTCCACCCGGCTGACGTCCCAGACCGGCTCGGGCGACTCGTAGACCCGGCCGTCGGCGCCGAACACCAGGTAGCGGTCGAAGGTCTTGGCGAACCAGCGGTCGTGGGTGACGCACAGCACGGTGCCGTCGAAGGCCTCCAGCCCGGCCTGCAACGCCTCGGCACTGTCCAGGTCCAGGTTGTCGGTCGGCTCGTCGAGCAACAGGGCCGTCACGCCGGAGAGTTCGAGCTTGAGGATCATCAGCCGGGCCTGCTGCCCACCGGACAGCGACTCGAACTTCTGCTCCTCCTGCCGGTCCAGCTCGTAGCGGCGCAGCGCGCCCATCGCGGCGCTGCGGCTGAGCGCGTGCTCCTCCTCGACGATCGAGCGCACCGTCCGGCCGAACAGCTCCGGGTGGGCGTGGGTCTGCCGGAAGTGGCCGGGGACGACCCTGGCGCCGAGCTTCCAGGTGCCGGTGTGCGCGACGCTCTCGTCACCCGCCAGCAGCCGCAGGAAGTGCGACTTGCCGGAGCCGTTGGAGCCGAGCACGGCGACCCGCTCGCCGTAGAACACCTCCAGGTCGAAGGGCTTCATCAGACCGGTGAGCTCCAGCTGCTCCACGGTGAAGGAGCGCACGCCGGTACGCCCGCCCTTGAGCCGCATGGTGATGCTCTGCTCGCGCGGGGGCTCCTCCGGGCGGCCGGCCTCCTCGAACTTCTTCAGCCGGGTCTGGGCGGCGGCGTAGCGGGTGGCGAGCGCGTGGCTGACGGAGGCCGCCTGGCGCAGGGTGACGACCAGCTTCTTGAGCTTGGCGTGTTCCTCGTCCCAGCGCCGGCCCAGCTCCTCGAAGCGCGCGAAGCGGTCCTTGCGGGCCTCGTGGAAGCTGTCGAACCCGCCGCCGTGCACCCAGACGCTGCTCCCGGCCGCGCCGGACTCGACGGCGATGATCTTGTCGGCGGCCTCGGAGAGCAGCTCGCGGTCGTGCGAGATGAACAGGACGGTCTTCGAGGTGGCCTTGAGGGCCTCCTCCAGCCAGCGCTTGCCCGGGACGTCCAGGTAGTTGTCGGGCTCGTCGAGCAGCAGCACCTCTTCGGGGCCGCGCAGCAGCGCCTCCAGGACGAGCCGCTTCTGCTCACCGCCCGAGAGGGTGTTCAGGCCGCGCCACTGGGCCTTGTCGAAGGGCATTCCGAGGGCCGCCATGGTGCAGACGTCCCAGTCGGTCTCGTAGTCGTAGCCGCCGACGTCGGCCCAGTCGGAGAGCGCCTGGGCGTAGGCCATCTGGGTCTTCTCGTCGTCCTGGGCGATCATCGCCAGCTCGGCGGCGTCCACCGCGCGGGCGGCGACGGCGATCCGCTCGGGGGCGACGGACACCAGCAGGTCGCGGACCGAGGCGTCCGGCGCCAGCGCGCCCGGGGTGGCCCGCTCGTCCTCGCGGCCGGTGGTGCCGACGAACTGGCGCATCACGCCGAGCCCGCCGCTGATCGTCACCGTGCCGCCGTGCGGCTGGAGGTCCCCCGCGATCATCCGCAGCAGGGTGGTCTTGCCGGCCCCGTTGGCGCCGACCAGGGCGACCGCGGCGCCCTCGCCGACCCGGAAGGACGCGTCGTCGAACAGCACCCGCCCGTCCGGCAGGTAGTACTCAAGGTGCGAAATCTCGACGTGTCCCATGCGGACGATTGTCCCAAGCCGACGCGCCCGGCCCAAACGGATTACCCGACGGGCGGCTGACCGGGCAGTGTGCGCAGCCGCCTGGCCTGGCGGTTGCGCTCGGCGAGCTGGTCGTCCGCCGGGTAGCCGACTTCCTCGAGAGTGAGCCCGTACGGCCGGATCACGTTGACGGCCGAGTTGCGGACCCCGCCGGCCAGCACCTCGCCGGGGAACTCCACCGGCCGGTGCCCGTCGCCGACCAGCAGCATCGCCCCGACCAGCGCCCGGACCATGTTGTGGCAGAACGCGTCGGCGCGGACGGTGGCGACCGCCAGCGAGCCCTCCTGGGCGGCGTAGGAGTCCACCGGGACGCGGTCCCAGCGCAGCTCCAGCAGGGTACGGATGGTGGTGGCGCCCTCGCGCTTCTTGCAGTACGCGGCGAAGTCGTGCTCGCCGAGCAGCAGCTTCGCTGCCTCGTTCATCCGGTCGACGTCCAGCGGGCGGTCGTGCCAGAGCACGTGCCCGCGCAGCAGCGGGTCGACCCCGCCGGGGTGGTCGGCGACCCGGTAGGCGTAGCGGCGCCAGATCGCGGAGAAGCGGGCGTCGAACCCGGCCGGCGCCTCGCCGATCCGGTAGATCCGGATGTCCCCGGGCAGCCGGCCGGCCAGCCGGCGCAGCAGCTTCTCGCGGTGCGCCTCCCACAGCTCGGCCGGCAGGTCGACGTGCGCGACCTGGCCGCGGGCGTGCACCCCGGCGTCGGTGCGCCCGGCCACGGTCAGCGGGAACAGCTCGGGGCTGCGGGTGACGATCTGCAGCGCGCTCTCGATCTCCTCCTGGACCGTCCGGCGGCCGCCGCGCTGGCGGGCCCAGCCGGAGAACTCGGCGCCCTGGTAGGCGAGATCGAGCCGGACCCGGACGCACCCGTCGGCCGGGCCGTCCTTCACCGGCGGCTGCTCGGCGCAATCGTTGACCACAATCCACTCCAGACAGAAGGAACGGGCCCGCTCCCCCACGGATGGGAGAGCGGGCCCGCGACCACACCTAGCGGTGTCAGGCCTGCTCGGCCTCGACGGCCTCGTCGGCCTTGGCGTCGGCCGGAGCCTCGACCTTGGCCTCGGCCTCCTTGACGGCGCGCTTGGTGGCGCCCTCGGCCTCGCCGACGGCGGTCTGCGCGACGGTCAGCGCCTCGACCAGCTCGATCACGGCCATCGGGGCGTTGTCGCCACGACGGGGACCGATCTTGGTGATACGGGTGTAACCACCCGGGCGGTTCTCGTAGCGCGGCGCGATCTCGGTGAAGAGGGTGTGCAGCACGGCGATGTCGGTGATCGTCTTGCGCACCAGGCGACGGTTGTGGATGTCGCCCTTCTTCGCCTTGGTGATCAGCTTCTCCGCCAGCGGGCGCATCCGACGGGCCTTGGCCTCGGTCGTGGTGATGCGGCCGTACTGGAACAGCTCCCGGCACAGACCGGCGAGCAGCAGCGGCTCGTGGTGCGGGCCGCCGCCGAGGCGGGCACCCTTGGTGGGACGCGGCATGGATGACTCCTTGAATCTCCGACTACGGCCGTATCAGGTACCGCAGCGGGCGTCCGGGCACTGTTGCCCGGACGACTTTCACGACGACGGGGGCGGTTCGGTGGAACCGCCCCCGCGGCCAAATCTCTTAGTACTGCTCGGTCTCGGCGTAACCCGCGTCGTCCAGGTCGTCGGCGCCGAAGGCGTCGGCGGCGGCGGTCGGGTCGAACCCGGGCGGGCTGTCCTTGAGGGCCAGGCCCATGCCGGCCAGCTTCGCCTTGACCTCGTCGATCGACTTCGCACCGAAGTTGCGGATGTCGAGCAGGTCGGCCTCGGAGCGGGCGACGAGCTCACCCACGGTGTGGATGCCCTCGCGCTTGAGGCAGTTGTAGGAGCGGACGGTGAGCTCCAGCTCCTCGATCGGCAGCGCCAGGTCGGCGGCCAGGGCGGCGTCCGTCGGGGACGGGCCCATGTCGATGCCCTCGGCGTCGATGTTCAGCTCGCGGGCGAGACCGAACAGCTCCACCAGGGTCTTGCCGGCCGAGGCCATGGCGTCACGCGGACGCATGGCGGGCTTGGTCTCGACGTCGACGATCAGCTTGTCGAAGTCGGTCCGCTGCTCGACACGGGTGGCCTCGACCTTGTAGGTGACCTTCAGCACGGGGCTGTAGATCGAGTCGACCGGGATGCGGCCGATCTCCTGGCCGGAGGCCTTGTTCTGGACGGCGGAGACGTAGCCGCGACCGCGCTCGACGGTCAGCTCCATCTCCAGCTTGCCCTTGCCGTTCAGCGTGGCGAGGACCAGCTCCGGGTTGTGCACCTCGACACCCGCCGGCGGGGCGATGTCGGCGGCGGTGACGACACCCGGGCCCTGCTTGCGCAGGTACATCACGACCGGCTCGTCGTGCTCCGAGGAGACGACCAGCTGCTTGATGTTGAGGATGAGGTCGGTCACGTCCTCCTTGACGCCCGGCACGGTGGTGAACTCGTGCAGGACGCCGTCGACGCGGATGCTGGTGACAGCGGCACCCGGGATCGACGACAGGAGCGTGCGGCGCAGGGAGTTGCCGAGGGTGTAGCCGAAGCCCGGCTCCAGCGGCTCGATCACGAACCGCGAGCGGAACTCGTCGACGACCTCTTCGGTCAGCGAGGGGCGCTGAGCGATAAGCATGGGGGGTATTCCTCCAGTTGTCTTCGGCACCCACTATTTGATGCCGACAGGACCAAGCGTACGGGGTCCCGCGAACAGCGACGAATCACCGCGTGGGACCCCGTACGAAGGTTCAAAGCAGGTACTGCGAGCCCGAAGGCGCTGCGTCAGACGCGGCGGCGCTTCGGCGGACGGCAGCCGTTGTGCGGGGTGGGGGTGACGTCCTGGATCGAGCCGACCTCCAGGCCGGTGGCCTGGAGCGAGCGGATCGCGGTCTCGCGGCCGGAGCCCGGACCCTTGACGAAGACGTCAACCTTGCGCATGCCGTGCTCCTGCGCGCGACGGGCAGCGGCCTCGGCGGCCATCTGCGCGGCGAACGGGGTGGACTTGCGCGAGCCCTTGAAGCCGACGTGACCGGCGGAGGCCCAGGAGATCACGTTGCCCGCGGGGTCGGTGATCGAAACGATGGTGTTGTTGAACGTGCTCTTGATGTGCGCGTGGCCGTGAGCGACGTTCTTCTTTTCCTTGCGGCGGATCTTCTTCGCGCCGGCAGCCTGACGACCCTTGGGGGGCATAAGTCTGTTCTCCTACTGAGGTGGTCGGTCCGCTGACCCGCGGGCCGGAGGGATGTCCGGTTACGGGACGGACTACTTCTTGCCCGGCTTCTTCTTGCCGGCGATCGCGCGACGCGGGCCCTTGCGGGTACGCGCGTTGGTGTGGGTGCGCTGACCGCGGACCGGCAGGCCGCGGCGGTGACGCAGACCCTCGTAGCAGCCGATCTCGACCTTGCGGCGGATGTCGGCGGCCACCTCACGGCGGAGGTCACCCTCGACCGTGTAGTTGGCGTCGATGTACTGGCCCAGCTTCACGAGGTCTTCCTCGGAGATGTCGCGAACGCGGACATCCGGGTTGACACCGGTCTCGACCAGGGTCTGCTGGGCGCGGGTACGGCCGATGCCGTACACGTAGGTAAGGGCGATCTCGATCCGCTTCTCACGGGGGAGATCAACGCCGGCGAGGCGTGCCATTCAAGGCTCCTGTGCTTTTTCAGAGGTCTTGCGTGCTACCTACTCCTTCGCCTCTCGACGATGGAGCCCCGGCCTCTGACCGGGGGTGGCAGTCCGTCCCTTCGTGGGAACGGATCGGGTAGCCCGCTTATGACGTTTTCGCGTCGCGCGAAGTACTACGAGAAATGCTGGGGAGAGATCAGCCCTGGCGCTGCTTGTGGCGCAGGTTGTCGCAGATCACCATGACCCGGCCGTGGCGGCGGATCACCTTGCACTTGTCGCAGATCTTCTTGACGCTCGGCTTGACCTTCATGTTCAGGTTCTCCGGGTCTAGATCTGACGTTCTTACTTGTAGCGGTAGACGATCCGCCCGCGCGTGAGGTCGTAGGGGCTGAGCTCCACGACGACCCGGTCGTCCGGCAGGATGCGGATGTAGTGCATGCGCATCTTGCCACTGATGTGCGCGAGGACCTTGTGACCGTTCTGCAGCTCGACCCTGAACATCGCGTTCGGAAGAGACTCGATCACGGTGCCCTCGATCTCAATGGCGCCTTGCTTCTTAGCCATGAACTGCGAGATCCACCTTCCGGGACCGGCTACCGTATGCGGCACGCTCGTGCGAACCTGGGTTCACCCCGCCCCCGAAGGGAAGAGGGCGTGCTGAAGCACGCTACGAGTGAGCCGACGGTCCATCCTACGCCAGTGCGTCCGGTGGGCCAAAACGAGGTCCCCCGAAGGCAGCCACCGTGACGTTCCGGCGGGTCAGAACCCGGCGGTGACCTTCAGCGGCTCGACGTGGGCGGTGCAGGCCGCGCAGCGGCGGGCGGCCGCGGGGATCTCGGTCAGGCACTCGGGGCAGGGCCGCTTGGGGGCCTTCGGCTTCTTCGGCAGGTACCGCGCTGTCGCCTTGGTGACCGGCAGCACGACGCAGAAGTACAGCACCGCCGCGGTCATCACGAAGGCGATCAGCACGTTGAGGAACTGGCCGTACGGGAACGTGACCCCGGCCACCGTCGCCTTGTACGAGCTGAAGTCGCCGGCCGCGCCGACCCCGACGCCGACCAGCGGGGTGAGGAAGGCCGACACGAAGCCGGTCACCACCCCGGTGAACGCGGCACCGATGACGACACCGACCGCCATGTCGACGACGTTGCCGCGCATCATGAAGTCGCGGAATCCCTTGAGCACTGCACTCTCCCGATCGATCGAAGCTGCTGAAGCCCCTGCTGAAGCCACTGCCAGCCGATAAAAATAGGACAAAAGCCCTGGAGGTCCAAACCCCCAGGGCCCTGATCCCTTGTCAGCAGCGGAAGTTGGCCGCTCAGCCGACCGTCGCGAGACTAGCCGAGCGGGTCCGGGGCGGCGGTGATGCCCAGCTTCGCGAGCTCCGCCTTGCCGCCGTCGAAGGCCGTCAGGACCAGCGGGCCCTGCTCGGTGACGGCCACCGAGTGCTCCCAGTGCGAGGCCCAGGTGCCGTCGTTGGTGACGACCGTCCAGTCGTCCTCCAGCACGGCGGTGTGCGGGGTGCCCAGCGAGACCATCGGCTCGATCGCCAGCACGGTGCCGGGGATCAGCTTCGGGCCCTTGCCGCGGCCGCGCTCGACGTAGTTCAGCACGTGCGGCTCCATGTGCATCGCGGTGCCGATGCCGTGGCCGCCGTAGCCCTCGGTGATGCCCCACTTGCCCTTGGGGGGCAGCGGCTGGCGGCGGATGAAGCCCTCGATCGCCTTGGAGACGTCGACCAGGCGGTTGTTCTTCTTCATCTGGGCGATGCCGGCCCACATCGAGCCCTCGGTCACCCGGCTCAGCATCTCGACCTCGGGGCGGACCTCGCCGACCGCCACGGTGATCGCCGAGTCGCCGTGCCAGCCGTCCAGGATGGCGCCGCAGTCGATCGAGATGACGTCGCCCTCCTGGAGCACCCGGTCACCGGGGATGCCGTGCACGACCTCGTTGTTCACCGAGGCGCAGATCACCCCGGGGAACCACAGACCGCCGTGGTCGGCGCGGAAGTTGGAGGTCGCACCGTGGTCGGTGATGACCTTGTCCGCGATGTCGTTGAGCTCCTGGGTGGTCACCCCCGGGGCGACCGCCTCCCGGCAGGCCTTGAGCGCCTCGGCGACGACCAGCCCGGCCGCTCGCATCTTCGCGATCTGCTCGGGGGTCTTGATCTCCACCATCTGGTCACGCCTTCCACGTTCTGTTTGCCACTGCCTACCACCGTACGACGCCGTACGGCCGCGCCGCCCGGGATCGGGGAGCGCGGCCGTACGGCGTCGCCGGGAAACTCAGTTGTCCTGCTTCAGCGCCTCGATCGCGCGGCGGGTGACCTCGTCCACCTTGCCGAGGGCCGAGATGGTCGCCACCAGGCCCTGCTGGGCGTAGTAGTCGATGATCGGCTCGGTCTCCGTGTGGTAGACCTCCAGCCGGGTGCGCACCTTGTCCTCGGTGTCGTCCGAGCGCTGGTACAGCTCGCCGCCGCACTCGTCGCAGACGCCCTCGGCCTTCGGCGGGTTGTAGTCCACGTGGAAGACGTGGCCCCCGTCGTTGCGGCACAGGCGGCGGCCGGCGATCCGACGGACCACCTCGTCCTCGGGGACCTCCAGGTCCAGCACGCCGTCCAGCTTGATCCCCTGCTCGGCGAGGAAGTCGTCGAGCGCCTTGGCCTGGCCGAGGTTGCGGGGGAAGCCGTCGAGCAGGAAGCCGCCCGCGGCGTCCTCCTGGAGCATGCGGTCCTTGGCCATCCCGATGGTGACCTCATCCGGCACCAGGCGACCCGCGTCCATGTAGCTCTTGGCCTCGAGCCCCAGCGGGGTGCCCTGACCGATGTTGGCGCGGAACAGGTCGCCGGTGGAGATGTGGGGAATGGACAGGGTCTTGGCGAGCAGGTGCGCCTGAGTACCCTTCCCGGCCCCGGGAGGACCAACGAGGACGATACGCATCAGCGGAGGAACCCTTCGTAATTGCGCTGCTGGAGCTGGCTCTCGATCTGCTTCACAGTTTCGAGTCCGACGCCGACGACGATGAGCACGCTGGTGCCGCCGAACGGGAAGTTGGTCTGCTGTCCGAAGGCGACCAGGGCGATCATCGGGATCAACGCGATCAGGCCCAGGTAGAGCGAACCCGGCCACGTGATTCGGGTCAGCACGTAGTTCAGGTACTCGGCCGTCGGTCGGCCGGCCCGGATGCCCGGGATGAAGCCACCATACTTCTTCATATTGTCGGCAACTTCTTCGGGGTTGAAGGAGATCGCGACGTAGAAGAAGGCGAAGAAGACGATCAGCAGGAAGTAGGTCGCCATGTAGATCGGGTGGTCGCCCTTGACGAAGTGCTGGGTGACCCACACCGCCCAGCCCGACTGGCTACCGGTCAGCTGGACCACCAGGGCCGGGATGTACAGCAGCGACGAGGCGAAGATGACCGGGATGACACCGGCCTGGTTCACCTTGAGCGGGATGTAGGTCGACGTGCCGCCGAACGCCCGCCGGCCGATCATCCGCTTCGCGTACTGCACCGGGATCCGGCGCTGGGCCTGCTCGACGAAGATGACCAGCATCACAACGATGATGCCGACCGCGACCACGGACAGGAACTCGACCCAGCCGCCACCGATGGTGCCGGAGCCCTTGATCGCCCACATCGAGGACGGGAACTGCGCGGCGATCGAGGTGAAGATCAGCAGCGACATGCCGTTGCCGATGCCGCGGTCCGTGATCAGCTCGCCCAGCCACATGATCACCGTGGTGCCGGCGGTCATCGTGATCACCATGACGGCGATCCGGAACACGCTCGTGTCCGGGACGATCTGGTTGCCCACCGGGCAGCCGGAGAACAGCGCGCCGCTGGAGGCCGTCGCCACGATGCCGGTGCCCTGGAGCACGGCGAGCGCGATGGTCAGGTAGCGGGTGTACTGGGTGATCTTCGTCTGGCCGGCCTGGCCCTCCTTCTTCAGCGCTTCCAGTCGCGGGATCACGACCGTGAGGAGCTGGAGGATGATGCTCGCGGTGATGTACGGCATGATGCCGAGCGCGAAGATCGTCAGCTGGAGGAGCGCGCCACCGCTGAACAGGTTGACGAGCCCGAAGAGGCCGTTGTTCTTGGTGTCCTTCACACACTCGTTCACGGCCGTGAAGCTCACGCCGGGGATCGGAATGTGCGAGCCCAGGCGGAACAGCACCATGATGCCCAGCGTGAACAGCAGCTTCTTGCGCAGGTCGGGCGTCTGGAACGCCCGCGCGAACGCACTGAGCACGGTGCCTCCTGCGCCTCCCGCGCGTCGTCGGCGGGAGGGTCGGTCCTGAATGGGAGTTTTGGCGGTACGGGCTCCCGTACAGACGGCACAGGCGAGCCTACGCGCAGCCTACAAGGGAACTCCACGGACTCTAACAGTGCGCAGCCACTCGGAAGAAGCGCGTACCGCCCCTCCCCCACTCACGGGGTACGGGATGCCCGGGTTTGCCACACAAAAGAACGAGGGCACGTCAACGGAATGCCCGGAAAACGCGATGCCCGGAAAACGCGCGAGCCCCGCGCCTCCCGAAGGAGGTGCGGGGCTCGCACGGAAGTCAGCGGGCTCAGACGAGCTCGGTGACGGTACCGCCGGCGGCGGTGATCTTCTCGGCGGCGGAGCCGGAGACGGCGTCGACCGTCACCTGCAGCGCAACCGAGATCTCGCCGGTGCCGAGCACCTTGACGAGGGAGTTCTTGCGAACCGCGCCCTTGGCGACCAGGTCCTCGACGGTGACCTCTCCACCCTGCGGGTAGAGCTCGGCCAGCTTGTCGAGGTTGACGACCTGGAACGTGATCTTGAACGGGTTCTTGAAGCCCTTCAGCTTCGGCAGGCGCATGTGGAGCGGCATCTGGCCACCCTCGAAGCGCTGCGGAACCTGGTAGCGGGCCTTGGTGCCCTTGGTACCACGACCGGCGGTCTTACCCTTGGAGCCCTCACCACGACCCACGCGGATCTTGTCGGTCTTGGCACCCGGGGCGGGACGCAGGTTGTGGATCTTGATCGGGTTGTCGCCCATGATCAGTCCACCTCCTCAACCGTCACCAGGTGACGGACCGTGTGGGCCATCCCGCGGATCTCGGGACGGTCCTCCTTCACCACGACGTCGTGCATGCGCTTGAGACCAAGCGAACGCAGGGTGTCACGGTGATTCTGCTTGCTGCCGATGTACGACTTGGTCTGCGTGATCTTCAGGCGAGCCATCAGGCGCTCACCCCTGCAGCACGCGCCCGCAGCAGAGCGGCGGGGGCCACGTCCTCCAGCGGCAGGCCACGACGAGCGGCGATCTCCTCGGGGCGCACGAGGCCCTTCAGAGCAGCCACGGTGGCGTGCACGATGTTGATCGCGTTGTCCGAGCCGAGCGACTTCGACAGGATGTCGTGAATGCCGGCGCACTCCAGGACGGCGCGCACCGGACCACCGGCGATAACACCGGTACCGGGGGCGGCGGGCTTCAGGAGCACGACGCCGGCGGCCTTCTCACCCTGGATCGGGTGCGGGATGGTGCCCTGGATACGGGGGACCTTGAAGAAGTTCTTCTTGGCCTCCTCAACACCCTTGGCGATGGCGGCCGGAACCTCCTTCGCCTTCCCGTAACCGACACCCACGGTGCCGTCACCGTCGCCCACCACGACCAGCGCGGTGAAGCTGAAACGACGACCACCCTTGACAACCTTGGCGACACGGTTGATCGCGACAACGCGCTCGACGTAAGCGGTCTTCTCGACGGCGGGGGCGTTGCCCCGGTCGTCACGCTTACGGTCGCGCCGCTCGCCACCGCCGGTGCCACCGCCGGCGCCGCTACCGCGGCGCTGGGGTCCAGCCATTGGAATTACCTCTCTCGATTACGTCCGTCGACTGAGTCGACGAGCGGCTTAGAAGTCGAGCCCGGCCTCGCGAGCCGCGTCCGCCAGGGCGGCGATGCGGCCGGCGTACCGGTTGCCCGCGCGGTCGAAGACGACCGACTCGATGCCGGCAGCCTTGGCGCGCTCGGCGACCAGGCTCCCGACCTTCTTGGCCAGCTCGGTCTTGTCGCCCTCGGCGCCCTTGATGGACACGTCGAGGGTGGACGCCGACGCCAGGGTGTGACCCTTGGCGTCGTCGATGACCTGGGCGACCATGTGACGGTTCGAGCGCGTCACGACGAGGCGCGGACGCACCTCGGTGCCGACGACGCGCTTGCGAACGCGGATCGCGCGGCGCTTACGAGCGGCGCTCTTGTAGGCGTTGCCCTTGCCGATCTTGACAGAGACGCTCATCGCTTACTTACCACTCTTTCCGACCTTGCGGCGGATGACCTCGCCCGCGTACTTGACGCCCTTGGCCTTGTACGGGTCGGGCTTGCGCAGCTTGCGGATCTTCGCGGCGACCTCGCCGACCTTCTGCTTGTCGATGCCGTCCACGTGGAACTTGGTGGCCGACTCGACGACGAAGGAAATGCCCTCGGGGGCCTCGACCAGGATCGGGTGGCTGTAGCCCAGCTGGAACTCCATGTCGGAGCCCTTCGCCAGAACTCGGTAGCCGACACCGCTGATCTCCAGCGACTTGCGGTAGCCCGCGGTCACGCCGGTGATCATGTTCGCCACCAGCGTGCGGGAAAGGCCGTGCAGGGCCTTCGACAGACGCTCGTCGTTGGGGCGGGTGACGAGCAGCGTGCCGTCCTCGCCCTTACCGATCTCGATCGGCGCGGCGACAACGTGGGTGAGGGAGCCCTTGGGGCCCTTCACCGAGACCGCCTGGCCATCGATGGTGACGTCCACGCCAGCGGGGACCTGGATGGGCAGCCGTCCAATGCGCGACATTGCTGTACCTCCGTTTCCCGAATTACCAGACGTAGGCGAGAACTTCTCCGCCTACGCCCTTCTTGGCGGCCTGCTTGTCGGTGAGGAGACCCGAGGACGTGGAGATGATCGCCACGCCCAGGCCGCCGAGCACCTTCGGCAGGTTGGTGGACTTTGCGTAGACCCGCAGGCCCGGCTTGCTGATCCGCTTGATGCCAGCGATCGAGCGCTCACGGTTGGGACCGAACTTGAGCTCGATGGTCAGCTTCTTGCCGACCTCGCCCTCAACGGGCTCCTCAACCTTGTAGGAGGAGATGTACCCCTCCTGCTGCAGGATCTCGGCGACGTGCGCCTTGATCTTGCTGGCCGGCATCGCCACGGAGTCGTGGTACGCCGAGTTAGCGTTACGCAGACGCGTGAGCATGTCTGCGATGGGGTCGGTCATGGTCATGATGGCCTCAGGCCTCTCTCGCCGTGGTTTCTCCGCGCCAGGTCCCCCCGCCGCACTCCGAGGAGTGCGGCAGGGGCACAGACGCAGGGGACCTGCGGCGTCGTAAGACTGGGTGCGAGCCCTCCGAAGAGGGTCGACGGCAGCTACGGAGCTGCCGCGACAGGGGGCCCGACCTCACTACCCTACGGGATTCCGTACGCAGCCCCAAAAAAGGGGCTCTGTGGGGTCGGGCACACCTGCTTCGCTATGGCGTTACCGCGAGGTCCTGGTTACCAGGAGCTCTTGGTCACGCCCGGCAGCTCGCCGCGGTGCGCCATCTCACGAAGGCAGACACGGCAGAGGCCGAACTTGCGGTACACCGAGTGCGGACGGCCGCAGCGCTGGCACCGGGTGTAGGCCCGGACGCCGAACTTCGGCTTGCGCTCGGACTTCGCGATGAGGGACTTCTTCGCCATGTGGTTACGCCTCCTTGAACGGGAAGCCCAGAGCGCGCAGGAGCGCCCGGCCCTCGTCGTCGGTCTGGGCGGTGGTCACGACGGTGATGTCCATACCGCGCTGACGGTCGACCTTGTCCTGGTCGATCTCGTGGAACATGACCTGCTCGGTCAGACCGAAGGTGTAGTTGCCACGGCCGTCGAACTGCTTCGGGGAGAGGCCACGGAAGTCACGGATACGCGGCAGGGCCAGCGACACCAGACGGTCCAGGAACTCCCACATGCGGTCACCACGGAGGGTGACGTGGGTGCCGATCGGCTGGCCCTCACGCAGCTTGAACTGCGCGATGGACTTGCGAGCCTTCGTCACCGCCGGCTTCTGACCGGTGATGGCGGTGAGGTCGCGGATCGCGCCCTCGATCAGCTTGCTGTCACGGGCGGCCTCGCCGACACCCATGTTGACGACGACCTTGACCAGGCCGGGCGTCAGCATGACGTTCTCGTACGAGAACTGCTCCTGCAGCTGACCCTTGATCTCGGAGTTGTAACGCTCCTTGAGACGGGGGGTCACCTTCTCAACAGTCGTCTCAGACATCAGATGTCCTCACCGGTTCGCTTGGCAACGCGGATCTTGTTGCCCTCGTCATCGAAGCGGTAGCCAACGCGGGTGACGACCTTCTTGCCGTCCTTCTCCACGACCAGCTGGACGTTGGAGACGTGCACCGGGGCCTCGACGGTGACGATGCCACCCTGAGTGCCCGGGCCCGGCTTGGTGTGCTTCTTGACCCGGTTCACACCCTCGACCAGGACCTTGTTCTCGGCGGGCATGGCCTGGATGACCTTGCCCTGCTTGCCGCGGTCCTTGCCGGTGATGACCTGAACCAGGTCACCCTTCTTGATCTTCATGCTGTTCGCCATGAGTTAGAGCACCTCCGGCGCAAGCGAGATGATCTTCATGAACTTCTTGTCACGCAGCTCGCGGCCCACCGGGCCGAAGATGCGGGTACCACGGGGGTCACCATCGGTGTTCTTCAGAACGACCGCGGCGTTCTCGTCGAAGCGGATGTACGAGCCATCCGGACGACGACGCGACTTCACGGTACGGACGACGACGCACTTGACGACGTCACCCTTCTTCACCGAACCGCCGGGGATCGCGTCCTTGACGGTCGCGACGATGACGTCCCCGATGCCGGCGTAGCGACGACCGGAGCCACCGAGAACGCGGATGCAAAGGATTTCCTTCGCGCCCGTGTTGTCGGCGACACGCAGTCGCGACTCCTGCTGGATCACAGCTTTCTCCTGATCGTCAACGAGAGCTGACGGGCCGGCCGCTGCTCACACCAGCGCCCACGAGGGGCCTGGTGCACATACGGCCGTACCGCATCAACTTCGTTACTTGGCCTTCTCGAGGATCTCGACGACGCGCCAGCGCTTCGTCGCGGACAGCGGGCGGGTCTCCGCCAGGAGGACCCGGTCGCCGATGCCGCAGGCGTTCGCCTCGTCGTGCGCCTTCAGCTTGTTCGTACGGCGGATGACCTTGCCGTACAGAGCGTGCTTGACGCGGTCCTCGACGGCGACGACGACGGTCTTGTCCATCTTGTCGCTGACGACGAGACCCTCACGGGTCTTGCGGAAACCGCGCGTCTCGTTGGTGTTCTCAGTCATCAGGCGTTCTCCACCGTCTCGATGCCCAGCTCGCGCTCGCGCATCAGGGTGTAGATCCGCGCGATGTCCTTACGGACGAGCTTGAGCCGTCCGTGGTTGTCGAGCTGCCCGGTCGCCGCCTGGAAGCGGAGGTTGAACAGCTCCTCCTTGGCCTCACGGAGCTTGGCAACGAGACCCTCGTTGTCCAGCTCGCGGAGGTCAGCAGCCTTGGTGCCGGCCGACATCAGCTCTCACCTGCCTCGCGCCGGATGATCCGGCACTTCATCGGGAGCTTGTGAGCAGCGCGGGTCAGCGCCTCACGAGCCACCTTCTCGTTGGGGTACGACAGCTCGAACATGACCCGACCCGGGTGCACGTTCGCGATCCACCACTCGGGCGAACCCTTACCGGAACCCATGCGGGTCTCGGCCGGCTTCTTGGTGAGCGGACGGTCCGGGTAGATGTTGATCCAGACCTTGCCGCCACGCTTGATGTGACGGGTGACGGCGATACGAGCGGACTCGATCTGCCGGTTCGTCACGTAGGCCGGGGTGACGGCCTGGATGCCGTACTCGCCGAAGGCGAGCTCGGTGCCACCCTTGGCAGCGCCACGGCGCTTGGGGTGGTGCTGCTTGCGGTGCTTGACCCGACGGGGGATCAGCATTGGAGTCAGGCCTCCGTTCCGGTGTTCTCGGCAGCCGGAGCCTCGGCGGCCGGGGCCGCGGAGGCCTCGGCAGCGGCGGGGCGACGGCCACGGCCACCGCGCTCGCCACCACGGCGCTCGCCACCGCGGGCGGGACGACCACCCTCGGGACGGGCCGGGCGGTTGCCCGAGCGGGCAGCGGCGTTCTCAGCGCGGACCTCGGCGATGTTCTTGACGTCGCCCTTGTAGATCCAGACCTTCACACCGATGCGGCCGAAGGTCGTCTTGGCCTCGAAGAAGCCGTAGTCGACGTTCGCGCGCAGGGTGTGCAGCGGCACACGGCCCTCGCGGTAGAACTCCGAACGGCTCATCTCGGCGCCGCCGAGACGACCGGAGCACTGGACCTTGATGCCCTTGGCGCCGGACTTCATGGTGCCCTGCATCGACTTGCGCATGGCACGACGGAAGGAGACGCGGGAGGACAGCTGCTCCGCGACGCCCTGAGCCACGAGCTGGGCGTCCAGCTCGGGGTTCTTGACCTCGAGGATGTTCAGCTGGACCTGCTTGCCGGTCAGCTTCTCGAGGTCGCCGCGGATGCGGTCGGCCTCGGTGCCACGGCGGCCGATGACGATGCCGGGGCGAGCGGTGTGGATGTCAACGCGGACGCGGTCGCGGGTGCGCTCGATCTCGACCTTGGAGATGCCGGCGCGCTCCATGCCCTTCGTCATCATGCGACGAATGGCGACGTCTTCCTTGACGTAGTCCTTGTACAGCTTGTCGGCGTACCAGCGGGACTTGAAGTCCGTGCTGATGCCAAGGCGGAACCCGTGCGGGTTAACCTTCTGGCCCATTACCGGGTCCCTTCCTTGCTGCTGACGACCACGGTGATGTGGCTGGTCCGCTTGCGGATCCGGAAGGCACGACCCTGCGCACGCGGACGGAACCGCTTCAGGGTCGGGCCCTCGTCAACATACGCCTCGCTGATGACGAGGTCGTCCACGTTGGAGTGGTTGTAGTTGTGCGCGGCGTTGGCAATGGCGCTGTCGAGCACCTTGCCGACGGGCACGGTGGCGGCCTGCGGAGCGAAACGCAGGACGGCCTGGGCCTCCGTGGCCGGCAGGCCACGGATGAGGTCCACCACGCGGCGGGCCTTCATGGGCGTGACGCGGATGTACCGCGCCTGGGCCCTGGCTTCCATGGTTGTCCCCTTGCTGGTGTAAGTCATTGAGTCGGTAATCTCGCTGGCGACTAGCGACGCTTCGACTTGCGGTCGTCCTTGACGTGACCGCGGAAGGTACGCGTCGGCGCGAACTCGCCGAGCTTGTGGCCGACCATCGACTCGGTGACGAACACCGGGACGTGCTTACGGCCATCGTGCACCGCGATCGTGTGGCCGAGCATGGCCGGGAAGATCACGGAGCGACGGGACCAGGTCTTGATGACGTTCTGGGTACCCGCCTCGTTCTGCGCGTCCACCTTCTTGAGAAGGTGGCCGTCGATGAAGGGGCCCTTCTTGAGACTGCGCGGCATCTGACCTGCTCCTAGCGCTTCTTGTTGGTCTTGCGGCGGCGCACGATGAGGGCGTTCGAAGCCTTCTTCGGGCTACGAGTGCGACCCTCCTTCTGGCCCCACGGCGAGACCGGGTGGCGGCCACCAGAGGTCTTACCCTCACCACCACCGTGCGGGTGGTCGATCGGGTTCATGGCGACACCACGCACGGTCGGGCGGACGCCCTTCCAGCGCATGCGGCCGGCCTTGCCCCAGTTGATGTTCGACTGCTCGGCGTTGCCGACCTCACCGACGGTGGCGCGGCAGCGCGCGTCCACCAGGCGGATCTCACCGGAGGGCATGCGCAGGTGCGCCATCTTGCCCTCACGCGCCAGCAGCTGGATGCCGGCACCGGCGGAGCGGGCCATCTTGGCGCCGCCACCGGGACGCAGCTCCACCGCGTGGATGGTGGTACCGACCGGGATGTTGCGAAGCGGCAGGTTGTTGCCCGGCTTGATGTCGGCGCCAGCGCCGTTCTCGATCCGGTCACCCTGCGCGATACCGCGCGGCGCGATGATGTAGCGCTTCTCGCCGTCCGCGTAGTGCAGGAGCGCGATGCGCGCGGTGCGGTTCGGGTCGTACTCGATGTGCGCGACCTTGGCCGGCACGCCGTCCTTGTCGTGACGACGGAAGTCGATCACGCGGTAGGCGCGCTTGTGACCGCCACCCTGGTGGCGAACGGTGATCCGACCGGCGTTGTTACGGCCGCCCTTGCTGTGCAGGGGGCGAACCAGCGACTTCTCCGGCGTGGACCGCGTGATCTCTACGAAGTCGGCCACGCTGGAGCCACGACGGCCCGGCGTAGTCGGCTTGTACTTGCGGATGCCCATTTGGCTCTCTCGTCCTCGTCCTTATCGACGATCACGATCTCCGTTAGGAGACCGGACCACCGAAGATGTCGATGCGGTTGCCCTCAGCCAGCGTCACGATGGCGCGCTTGGTGTCCTTGCGCTTGCCAAAGCCCGTCTTGGAGCGCTTGCGCTTGCCCTGACGGTTGAGCGTGTTGACGGACTCGACCTTGACCGAGAAGACCGCCTCGACGGCCTGCTTGATCTGGGTCTTGTTGGCACCGGGCGACACGACGAACGTGTACTTGTTCTCGTCGAGGAGCGAGTAGCTCTTCTCCGAGATGACCGGCTTCACCAGGACGTCACGGGGGTCCGTGAACGTCTTGCTCGTGATCTCTGCAGCCATCAGGCGGCGCTCCCTTCGAGCTCGCCCTCAGCAGCCACGGCCTTGGCGGACGCGGCGGGACCCGCCACGAAACGCTCGAAGGCGGCCTGGGTGAAGACCACATCGTCGGAGACGAGCACGTCGTAGGTGTTCAGCTGACCGGCGTCCAGGATGTGCACGTGCGGCAGGTTGCGGGCGCTCTTCAGACCCAGCTCGTCGGCACGCTCGACGACGAGGAGGATGTTCTTGCGCTCGGTGATCTTGCCGAACAGACCCTTGGCGGCCTTGGTCGACGGCGCCTCGGCCGCGATCACGTCGGTGACGACGTGGATGCGGTTGTGGCGGGCCCGGTCGGTGAGCGCACCGCGCAGGGCGGCGGCGATCATCTTCTTCGGGGTCCGCTGCGAGTAGTCGCGCGGCACGGGACCGTGCACGACGCCACCGCCGGCGAACTGCGGGGCGCGGGTCGAGCCCTGACGGGCGCGGCCGGTGCCCTTCTGGCGGTACGGCTTCTTGCCGCCACCGCGGACCTCGGCGCGAGTCTTGGTCTTGTGGGTGCCCTGACGGGCCGCAGCGAGCTGCGCCACGACGACCTGGTGCATCAGCGGAACGCTGACCTTCGCGTCGAAGATCTCGGCCGGCAGCTCGAGGCTGCCGGTCTTGTCGCCCGAGGGCGACAGGATGTCAATGGTGCTCATATCCTCACAGCCCCTTCGCCGCAGTGCGGACGAGGACGAGGCCGCCGTTCGGGCCCGGGATTGCGCCCTTGATCAGGAGCAGCCCCTTCTCCGCGTCAACGGCATGGATGGTCAGGTTCTGGGTGGTCACACGCTCGTGGCCCATCCGGCCGGCCATCCTCACGCCCTTGAACACGCGACCCGGGGTGGCGCAGCCACCGATCGAGCCGGGCGAGCGGTGCTTGCGCTGCACACCGTGACCGGCGCCGAGGCCCCGGAAGTTGTGGCGCTTCATGACACCGGCGAAGCCCTTGCCCTTGGAGGTGCCGGTCACGTCGACCTTGACACCCGCCTCGAACAGCTCCGCGGTGATCTCCTGGCCGAGGGTGTACTCGGACGCGTCCGTGGTACGGAGCTCGACCAGGTGGCGGCGCGGGGTGACACCGGCCTTGGCGAAGTGGCCCGCGAGGGGCTTGTTCACCTTGCGGGGGTCGATCTCGCCGAAGCCGATCTGGACGGCGTCGTAGCCGGCCGGACTGTCAGCGGTGTGGACCTGGGTCACGACATTGGGCCCAGCCTTGACGACGGTCACCGGAACGATCCGGTTGTTCTCGTCCCAGACCTGGGTCATGCCGAGCTTCTCGCCCAGGATGCCCTTAATCTGCTTAGCCATCTTCGGTGCGCCTCTCAGAGCTTGATCTCGATGTCGACGCCAGCCGGCAGGTCGAGACGCATGAGCGAGTCAACCGTCTTCGGCGTGGGGTCGAGGATGTCGATCAGACGCTTGTGAGTACGCATCTCGAAGTGCTCGCGCGAGTCCTTGTACTTGTGCGGCGAGCGGATGACGCAGTACACGTTCTTCTCAGTGGGCAGCGGCACCGGGCCTGCGACCTGCGCACCAGTACGGATCACCGTCTCGACGATCTTCTTCGCCGAGGAATCGATGACCTCGTGGTCGTAGGCCTTGAGCCGGATGCGGATCTTCTGTCCCGCCATGGCTACTCAGTAGTCCTTTGTCCTTAGTCACTGCACGACCACCCTCCGACCCCCGCGCTCGGGCGTGTCGCACTCGCGCTTGCAAAAAACCGGCGAACAACTCGTCGGTTTCAAGATTTCGGGGTGGGGGGCCGGGTCGAGGCCCCGCATACGCTTCCCGGAAGATTCCCGTACTTTCGCCCCGCAGCTGCCGTGGCGTCGACTTCACGCTTAACGGCCATCACGGGAACGACGAATACCTGGGACTCGCTTCCAGTCCTCCCGGCGGGAGGCGCGCAGCATCGGCAACTCAACCGAGCAACTTGGACATACTGCCACATGGAGCAGCCCGGATGCCAATCGGGGCCGGTGAGGTCGCCCTCACCGGCCCCGATCGGGTGACCGTCCCCAACCGCGGCGCTCACCGCCGCGGACCCGCGTCACCAGGGTCGCTTGCTCCCGCAGGTCAGCGCCCACTCGTCACCGGTCACGTTGGCGCACCACAGCTGACCCTTGTCGGGCTCGTTGTTGTACTCCTTGAGCTCCTTGTTCACCGGCGCGCAGTCGGTCGGCCCGGCCGGGTCGTACTTCGGGCACTTGCCGTCGCGGTTCACCAGGATGTGCGCGCGCCAGGCGTCCGCGCCCATGTCGATGCCCTTGGCCCCGGCGACCGGCACGAACTCGGGCCTGGTGGTCGGCATGTAGCGGTCCGCCGACCAGGAGGCCGCCATGGTGGCGAACAGCGCCACCGCGCAGACCGCGCCGGCGACCAGCCGGCCGGTGACCGCGGGCCGCAGGGTCAGCGGCGCCGGCCGCCCGTCGGTGCCGACCCGCTGCACCGTGCGCAGCCAACCGGTGCCCCGCTGGACGAGGAACATCAGGCCGAGCACCGCGAGGATCATCAACGCGTAGAGGATGATCCAGGTCGTCCGCGGGTACAGCTGGATGGACTTCGTCTGGGCCATCTGGGAGGCGAACCAGAAGCGCAGCAGCCAGGCGCTGATCAGGGTGGCCGTCACGGTCCGGACGGCGATGCTGCGCAGCCCGAGGCCCAGCGCCAGCGCGACCCCGGCGAGCAGCAGCAGGGTGTAGGCGCTCTGCCCGGCGAGCTCACCGCGCCACGGGAAGTCGTGGTAGTTCAGGTCGCCGTTGCGGTCCGAGGCCCAGCTCATGATGTACGCCGGGTCGATGTACACCGAGAGGTACGCGTACCGGTCCTTGGCCTGGGCGCCCAGCCGCACCAGCTCGTACAGCAGCGGCGAGCCGACCACGCCGGCGCTCACCAGCGTCACGCCGAGGAACAGCAGCGCCCGCTTGATCCGGGCGGCGCCCTGGCGCCACGGGACGACGAACAGCGTCAGGACGAGGACGCCGGGCGCGGCCCAGATGAACCAGCCCGAGTACCAGAGGAACATCAGGCCGAACGAGACGCCGAAGCCGAGGCCGCGCAGCACCGTGGACCGGGTGGACAGCTCGTGCGACCGGCGGAGCTCCCGCAGGGCGGCGGCCAGCATCGGCACCATGACCAGCATCGTGACGTGGCTGTACGGCCGGATCGGGTCGAGGAAGAGGATCGCCGACGGGACGGCGATCAGCAGCGCCCAGACCGGCCGCAGCATCAGCCGCCAGGAGAGGTACGCCATCGGGCCGACCAGTGCGCTGCAGATCAGCTGGACGTCCTTCATGGCGTAGCCGACGCCGCCGACGCCGCCGTAGAACAGCTTCGACCAGACCGCCAGCAGCGCCGGGAAGCCGGGCGGGTAGACGCCGGGCAGGCCCTTGCCCCGCAGCATGTCGTTGGCCATGCCCATGAGGTTGCCCGGGTCGCCCTCCTGACCGCCGAGGCCCCACTGGGTACCGTTCAGCGCCACCGCGATCCCGCCCGCGACCGCACCGGTGGCCAGTCCGGCGACGGCCGCGCAGACCAGTCGCTGGGCCAGCTGGTACCGGGCCAGGCTGCCCCGGTAGGCGGCGTACAGCAGCACCGCCAGGATGGGCAGGCCCACGATGGCGGCGTACTTCTGGAGCATGGCCAGACCGCTGACCTGGCCCACCCGGTTCAGCGGGTTGACGTCGATGCGGGTGCAGAGCAGCGCGAAGCCGAACGCCGCCACGATCGAGACCAGGGCCTCGGCCGAGCGGACCGCCCAGGGGCGCTCCAGCAGGCCGTCGAGCCGTCCGGGGCGGGGCGCGATCGCGCCCTCCGGTTCGAGCGACTCCTTGCTGGAGCCGCCGACCGGGCTGGTGGCCAGATCAGTCATGTCAGTCACTTCCGTGCAGTGGCCACGTCCGATGAGTGGCGAAGGATGGCTCAGTGGACCGGCGATCAGCGGCCATCATAGGGCGCTTACCAGAAGCCGAAGCCTCGGGCAAGGACCCCGTGCCGGCCGTATCGGGGCTTGGGCGTGGTGGTTCAGCAGGATCCGCCCGGTCGGTCGTCGGTGCTCCCCATGAGCACCCCCTCACCCACCTAGAGCCCAGCGGCCGGCCGAAGCGCTTACTCCCGCCCCGTCGAATTCGGCCGGGCGCCTCGGGGCGCCGTGACCCGGGGGCCTCCGGCCGGCTGTCGGCACCGCCCTCGGACACGCTCCGGTCAGCTGCTGCGGACCGCGCGGCCGACCATGGCGCCGGCGTGGGAGAAGTCACCCGCGCCGAGCCGGCCGGCGGCGACCATCAGGGCGTGCAGGCGGGACGAGAGGTGCAGGTCGGCCGAGCGCGCGGCGTTGGTCCAGCCCTTGGCGCGCAGCTCCTTGGAGATCAGCGAGTAGTACCGCAGCTCCTCGTCGAAGCGCTTGCCGTCCTTGACCCGGTTCGAGGAGTCGCTGGCCTGGTGGCGCCGGTAGCGGAACACCTCGCGCTCGTCGACCAGCAGGTTGCCGCCCTCCATCAGCATGTCGACCATGAACGCCAGGTCGTGGATGGCGTCGATGTCCGGGCGGTACGGGATCTTCGACAGCGCGGACTGGCGGTAGGTGAGCGACGGCGTGTACAGCCAGTTGCCGGACAGCAGGCTCTTCACCGCGGCCTCGCCGCTGATCACCCCGGCCTTGCGGGCCGGCGCGCTGATCCGGCGCTTGACCTTGTCGCCGATGCCGAGCGAGGGCACCAGGGTCCCGTCGCTGTCCATCACCCGCACGCCCGGCTGGACCGCGATCGCGTTCGGGTCGGCCCGCAGGCGCTCCAGGACGACGTCCAGGTAGTCGGGCTCCAGCAGGTCGTCGGCGCCCATCATCGAGACGAACTCGCGCTCGGCCAGGGTGGAGGCCTTGTAGGTGTTGCCGTTGGGGCCCAGCCGCTCCGCGTTGCGGATGTACCGGATCCGCTCGTCGTTCAGGCTCTCGATGTACTGGGGCGCCCGGAAGCCCGGGTACTGGTCGTCCACGACGGTCAGCCGCCAGTCCTGCTGGTGCTGGGCCCGGATGCTGTCGATGGTGGCGAACAGGTACTCCGGATCGCCGTAGTACGGGATGACGAAATCGACGCTCATGACGGCGCCGCACCTCCTGGTCCTGGATCACGCTTCGGTGCCGCCCGGCCGCGGCCAGCGGGGCGCCCCAAGTCAACCAGCTTTGCCGGGCCCGTGCGTCAGCCGGTCGGCCCACACCGGCGCCGGGGGGCGGAAAGCGGGTGCGCAGAGGCCGCCGATCGGAAATTCTGGCACACAGAAATACGTCCACCGGGCGGCCGGGGGATGAATGAACTCGGTAATGTCCGGATTTTCCGGAGCCCAAGAAGACGGCACACATCGGCGCCCCCTCTTTGACAACGGACGAACGGGCGTCACCGTTCGACCCGGTGGCCGACGGTCGAAGGGGACCGTTCGCCGGCCTCTCCGGCGGCGCGCTCACCCGCACGCACGGCTGAGGGCCGGCACCCCGTCGGGGGTACCGGCCCTCAAACCCTGTGCCCTGTCGCGTGGAGCGCGATCAGTGGTCGGAGCCGACCGGAGCGTCGAGGCGGTCGTTGTTGTGACGGACGCCCTCGGTGATGGCGACCGTACGGGCCAGGTCGGTGAGCTTCTTCTCCAGCGACCGGAAGCGCAGGTAGGTGTTGAGCGTCAGGAAGCCCATGGCGATGACCATCAGGTAGAGCACCAGGTCCGTGCCACGGCCGACGCCCAGTGCGGTGGCCAGCTTGGTCACGCCGGCCGGCCACAGGATCGCGATGACGTTGGCGATGACGAAGAGCGAGAAGGCGATGCGCTTCCACGCCCGGGTGTTCGCGGCGTCCCAGCGCCGGACGAACAGGAGGGCCATGCCCACGGCGGCCAGGACGAGGATCAGCTGGATCCAGAGGTGATTCATCGGCGGTTACGCTCCCGCAGCGAGATGTCGAAGAGGATGTTCACGCCGTTGATCAGGGACTGGCCCTTGGCGCGCGAGTAGTCGGTGTAGAGGATGTCCACCGGCACCTCTGCAACCCGGAGGTCCGAGCCGGCGAGGAAGGAGACGATCTCCGAAGCGTGGGCCATGCCGTTCATGGTGATCCGGATGCGGCTGGCCGCCTCCCGGTTCATCACGCGCAGACCGTTGTGCGCGTCGGTGAGCTTGAGCTTGCGGGCGGTCGGGCTGACCGCGGCGGCGGTGCGGAGCACGACCCGCTTGATCCACGGCACCTGGCCGGTCTGCTCGATGAAGCGGGAGCCGAGCACGATGTCGGCCTCGTCCTGGCGCAGCAGCGCCACCATCTTCTCCACGTCGGCGGTCTGGTGCTGGCCGTCCGCGTCGAAGGTGGCGAAGTACTCGGCGCCCTCCTGCCCCAGCGCGTACTTCAGGCCGGTCTGCAGCGCTGCGCCCTGGCCCAGGTTGACCGGGTGCCGCACCAGGTGGGCGCCGGTCGTCATGACGTGCTTCGCCGTGTCGTCGGTGCAGCCGTCGTCGATCACCACGATGTTGGGGAAGGTCTTGCGTGCCCCCTCCACGACCTCGGCGATCACCTGGCCTTCGTTGTAGGCCGGGATCACCAGCCAGACGTTGTCATAGTCGGACACAGGGGCTCCATGCTTGGCGAACGGCACGGCGTCGCGTGCCTCGGTCTGTCTGTCGGTGGTGATCACGGGCGTCGTCGGCCAATCACAGTCCGGTCCCCCGCCGTCACGAGGTCCGCAGCGGCTCGGCCGCGCTCCTGCTGTCCAGCCCGGAGTGCCCGGAGGCGGCGGGGCGGGAGGGGAACGCGCGGTACAGCGCCCACAGCATCAGGACGGCGCTGACCAGCGCGCCGGCCAGGTACGCGAGCTCGGCACGGAGACCGACGTCACCCGGGGAGAGGGCGACCGCAACCAATGCTACGGAACCGGCCGTCCAGCCCACCAGCTGTCGGCGGTGCTGGGCGCTCGACATCAGCGCCTGGCCGAAGACCGTCGCGAGGACGTAGCAGAGGGTGCCGAGGACGAGCCAGGTGAAGTCCAGCGGGTTGAGCAGGTCCTTGGCGTTGAAGAGCAGCGGGTTGAGCCAGGCGCCGAGCGCGATGACCGGCAGCCCGCCGCCGATGCACATGGCGGCGACGATCGCCGTGGTGCGGGTCAGCACCTTGCGGAACTCGGCGTGGTCGCCGGCCGCGGTGGCACCCGAGAGCGCGGAGACCATGGAGGCCTGGAGGGCGCTGTAGGCGAAGAGCGGCACGCGGGCCATCACCACGGCCTGGCCGAGGGCGAAGACCAGGGCGTCGGACGCCTCGGAGTGCTTCGGAGCGAGCAGGCGCACGCAGACGACGGTCGCGTTCACCACCAGCTGGCTGAGCATCACGGAGCCGATCAGCAGGCCGAGCCCGCTGGTGAGCTGGCGCCAGGACACCTCCGGCCCGGGGGCGCGGTCGGCGAGGATGCCGCGCAGGCCGATCAGCGAGGCGGCGACCGGGGCGACCACCAGGATCAGGCCGAAGGCCAGCGCCGAGTGCAGCCCGAGGACGGCGGTCAGCGCGGCCAGCCCGATGCGCAGGGCACCGTCGACGGCCAGCTGGGTGCCGTAGGGGCCGAACAGCCCGAGGCCGGCCAGCGCACCGCGGGAGACCGAGCTCACCGCGAGGCCCGCCATGCCGCCGGCGAGGGCCACCACGAGGGTCCGGTCACCGCCGAACAGCTGGTCGGCGATCGGGCCGGCGGCGGCGGCCAGCACCGCGCAGGCCACGGCCAGGATCGCCAGGGCGAGCAGCAGCATCCGCCGTACCGCGGGCAGTGCCCCCGCCCCGGACACCTTGCGGGCGGCGACCAGCCGCGTCAGCTCCAGTTCGACGGGCTGGAACAGACCCCACCCGACGGACATCACGATCGTCCAGAGCATCGTCACCCTGGCTGCACCGGCCGTGCCCAGGCTGTAGCCCACGAGCGCCATGTAGACGTACGCCGAGGCGCCGAGCACGACCGTCCCACCGACCACGAGCCGGGCCCCCGGGGGTAGCACCCCGAGCAGCTTGGCGATCGGGTTCTTCATCACATGATCACCGAATTAACCGGCCGACCTTGCCACACGTCTCCGCACGAGGCCGGCCCGGCCGTGCGATTGCTGTGAATAGTAGCGGGTAGCCGTGAACGTCCGATGACGGTGGCCCCCACCCTCAGACCCCCGGGAAGGTACGGGACCACGGCTCCGTCCAAAGGTTCTGAGGATCGCTCAGCACCGTCACCGTGACACCCTGCGCCGCCAGGTCCCGCTTGATCCGGTCGCCCACGGAGGGGTCGGCGGTCAGGACGGTCGGCGGGACGGGCGCGGCCGGGAGCTTGTCGATGGCTCCCTTGAGGCGGCCCAGAGACTTCTGGTAGTCCTCCTCCTTCACCTGGGGACCGCCGATGGACACCCAGTGGATGTCGTACAGCGCCGTCATGTCGCCCCCGCGCCGGTTCAGCAGCGAGGCGAGCCAGGTGGCCTTGAGGTTCTTGTAGTCGTCGTTGGCGAAGAGCGCGATCACCGGGCCCTTGCTCGAGATGTCGAGCGCCTGCGCGCCCTTGGGGCCCATGTCCCCCTTGAACTCGCCGCGTCCCCAGGCCACCAGCGGGTTGGCGGACCAGGCGGACGGGTTGTCCTTGGTGGTCAGGAAGCCCCACTGCACGTTGGCGAAGAGGCTGAGCGCGGCGGCGACGGCGAGGCCGGACATCGCCAGCTCGCCGAGGCGGCTCGGCAGCGTGCGGCCCGTCCCCCGGTACGGGCTCTGCAGCATGACCCCGACGGCGCCGAGGGATATCAGGCTGACCACGACGCCCACGGCCGTCATCTTGTGGAAGTAGTACGAGTACTTGCCGATGGTGTGCAGCTGGTAGGCGGCGAAGGCGCTGAGCAGCCCGCCGGTGCCGAGCAGGACCGCGAGGTGCGCCTGGCCGACGGCGGTCCGGCGGTTGCGCGGCATGACCGCGGCCAGCAGGCCGAGCAGCCCGCCGCCGATGAGTATGGAGCGGTCGGCCCCGACGCTCGGGCCGTTCATGTTCGAGGCACTGGCCACGTCGAGGTTGCCCAGCACGGACAGGACGCTCGGCAGCGCGGCCACGCCCAGCGCGCACGCCAGCGCGCCGGCGGTCCACCACCAGCGCCCGGCGAACTTGCGCCGGTGCGCCGCCAGTGCGCCCAGCAGTGCCACGCCGACGAAGGCGCCGTAGATGTTGTACGCGTAGGTGACGGTGATCAGACCGGCCGACGCGGCCAGCACGAACTCGGTGGTGCCCATCGCCGGCCGGATCAGCACGGCCAGCGCGAGTGCTATCAGCAGCAGCCCGATGAAGGTCGAGTCGAAGCCGTGGACCATCAGGTCCATGTAGTTGCTCGCGAACATGATCGCGCCGACGGTCGCGCACACCGCCGCGCAGCGCCAGCCGCGCAGCCGCGGCCCGCCGATCCACCGGGCCGCCCAGACCAGCGCGGCGCAGAACAGCGCGTAGCCCACCAGCAGGTACAGGAAGTACCGGTTCATGGTGTAGAGCATGTCGCCGGAGTCGGCGGCGGAGTGGACGAGGGTGTCCGTCCAGGCCAGCAGGAAGTGGGAGCCCTGCGGGTACGTCACCTCGGACGGCGGTATCAGGAAGGACCGGGCCGCGTCCTGGTGGAGGAAGTTGAAGCCGCCGACGTTCTGGATGCCGGAGAAGAAGGAGAAGTGCGCGAGCCGGTCCTCCGACGTGGCGAAGTACGCGACCCGCTCGGCCGCCGACGTTCCCGCGATCGGGTGGAACAGGTAGTGCCAGACGCCGTAACCGGTGCCCAGGACCAGCAGGTCGGACCAGCGGAAGCGCAACGGCAGGCGCGGGCCGCGGCGGGCGGCCCAGGCGGCGACCGTCACCACGCTGAACATCAGGCCGCTGGTGGCGACCGGCGAGAGGCCCCACGGCCAGAGCGAGAAGAGCAGGCCGAACGTCAGCACCGAACCGGCGAGCACCAGCCCGGCGACGAACAGCCGGTCGAGCAGCACGCCGCCGACCCGGAGCACGGCGGCTATGGAGAACAGCAGCAGCGGCAGCAGCAGGACGCCCAGGTCCAGCGCGACCAGCCCGGTCGGCACCAGCCAGGACAGGGCCAGTCCCCCGGCCAGGACGAGCGGGTTGCGCCTGGACCGTCCACCGGTGGTCGACTCGGGCGGCGGCCCCGGCGGTGCGGTCGGACGTTGAAGCTCGCGCTCAGGCGAGGAATGTACGGTCGACACGGTGCCGTGCCCCTTCGGTCAAGTCCCTGCCGCCCGTCTCCCCGGCCGGGTGCGGACTTCCACTACCGTCAGCGGGCAGGCTACGAGCCACAGCATACCGAGGGGCCCGTCGGCACGACGGGCTGAGGGGCCCGGGTGGGCGGTCCGCGAACCAGTGGGAACGGCCGCCGTTCAGCCCCGGTTCAGCCCCGGAAGACCCAGATCTTCAGCAGCACGAACCGGGCCACCGTGGCCAGGCCGTTGGCGGCGACCAGTCCGGCGACCTCCACCGGCCGGGAGGCGTTCGGCGCCACCTGGTCCAGCAGGGCGAGCACGCCCGCGCTCAGGCCGAGCCCGATCAGGAAGGCCACCGCGCCCTGGAGCTGGTGCCGGACCATGCCCTGCGAGCCGGTGACCCCGAAGGTGAAACGGCGGTTGGCCGCGGTGTTGGCCACCGCGCTGACGGCCAGCGCGATCAGGTTCGCCGCCTGCGGGTCGGTGAACCACCGCGCGGCGACGAACAGCGCCAGGTAGAAGACGGTGCTGAGCACGCCGATGACCAGGAAGGACGGCAGCTGGCGGCGGGTCGACGGGGCCGGCTCGACGGGCTCCGCCGGTCCCTCGGTGACGGTCACCGGCCCGGGCCCCGCGCGTCGTCCTGCGCCGCGGCGTCCTGCGCCAGTTCGTCGTCCGCCGAGTCGTAGCCGACGAAGTAGGTCGGGCGGGCCTGCACCGCCGAGTAGATCCGGCCGACGTACTCCCCCAGCAGTCCGACGCAGATCAGCTGTACGGCGCCGATGAAGAGCATGCCGATGAACAGCGAGGACCAGCCGGGCACGGTCGCACCGAGCGCGTACGAGAGGGTGGTGTAGACCGCGAGGGCCAGGCAGACCACGAAGCTCACCAGGCCCAGCCAGGTGGCCAGCCGCAGCGGGGCGGCGGAGAAGTTGGTCACGCTGTCCAGCGCGAGCCGGACCATCTTGGACAGCGGGTAGTGGGTGCCGCCGGCCACCCGCTCCTCCCGGACGTACACCACCTCGCCGCTGGGGAAGCCGAGCCACGGCACCAGCAGCCGGTAGACGGGCTGGTGCTCGGGCAGCTGCTTGAGGGCCTCCACGGCCGCGCGGCTGAGCAGGCGGAAGTCGCCGGCCTGGTTGGGCATCCGCTTGCCGACCAGCTTGCGCATCAGCCAGTAGTAGGCGCCGGCCGTCCGGCGCTTGAAGGCGGTGTCGGTGGCGCGGTCCCCGCGCACGCCGTAGACGACGTCGAAGCCCTGCTCGCGGGCCAGGTCGAGCATCTCCGGGATCTTCTCCGGCGGGTCCTGGAGGTCCGCGTCGATGCTCACCACGTAGTCGCCGCGCGCCCGGTGGATGCCGGCGGTGAGCGCGGCCTGGTGCCCCGAGTTGCGGGCGAAGCGGACGATGCGGAACTCCGGCCAGTCCTGCCGGACCTTCTGCAGGACGACGGGGGTGGCGTCCGTGCTGCCGTCGTCGACGCCCACGACCTCGTAGTCGACCCCGAGCCCGTCCAGGATCGGCCGCAGCCGCTCGACGGTCAGCGGGAGCGCCTCCTGCTCGTTGTAGATCGGCATCACGACCGACAACAGTGGTGCCGTTGGCATGCGTTGGATCCCACTTTCCGCGACGGCGGGCTGGACGGTCGCCCGACAATAACAGCCGGCCATGAGCAGCCCGTGAGAGCCGGTGAAGGCCTGATGAAGGCCGAAGGGCTCCGCACACCTGGGTGTGCGGAGCCCTTCGGTTCGCCTGTACGGGACAGACAGGTCAGAACATCAATTACTTGATGATCTTGGTGACCTGGCCGGCGCCCACGGTGCGGCCACCCTCACGGATGGCGAACTTCAGGCCCTCCTCCATGGCGATCGGCTGGATCAGCGCGACCGTCATGGCGGTGTTGTCGCCCGGCATGACCATCTCGGTGCCCTCGGGGAGGGTCACGACGCCGGTCACGTCCGTGGTACGGAAGTAGAACTGCGGGCGGTAGTTGTTGAAGAACGGGGTGTGGCGGCCACCCTCGTCCTTCGACAGGATGTAGGACTGGGCCTCGAAGTCGGTGTGCGGCGTGACCGAACCCGGCTTGATGATGACCTGGCCGCGCTCGACGTCCTCGCGCTTGATGCCACGGAGCAGCAGACCGACGTTCTCACCGGCCTGGCCCTCGTCGAGCAGCTTGCGGAACATCTCGATGCCGGTGACCGTGGTGGTGGTCTTGGTCTCCTTGATGCCGATGATGTCGACAGTCTCGTTGACCTTGAGGATGCCACGCTCGATACGACCGGTGACGACGGTGCCACGACCGGTGATCGTGAAGACGTCCTCGATCGGCATCAGGAACGGCTGGTCCACGGCGCGGGCCGGGGTCGGGATGCTCTCGTCGACGGCGTGCATCAGGCCGAGGAGCTTCTCGCCCCACTCCTTGTCGCCCTCCAGCGCCTTCAGCGCGGAGACGCGGACGACCGGCAGGTCGTCGCCCGGGAACTCGTACTCCGAGAGGAGCTCGCGGACCTCGAGCTCGACGAGCTCCAGGATCTCCTCGTCGTCCACCATGTCGGCCTTGTTCAGGGCGACGACGATGTAGGGGACGCCGACCTGGCGGGCCAGGAGGACGTGCTCCTTGGTCTGCGGCATCGGGCCGTCGGTGGCGGCGACGACGAGGATCGCACCGTCCATCTGGGCCGCACCGGTGATCATGTTCTTGATGTAGTCCGCGTGACCCGGGCAGTCGACGTGGGCGTAGTGACGCGCCTCGGTCTGGTACTCGACGTGCGCGATCGAGATGGTGATACCGCGCTGCCGCTCCTCCGGCGCCTTGTCGATCTGGTCGAACGGCGTGAAGGGGTTGATCTCCGGGTACGCGTCGTGCAGCACCTTGGTGATGGCCGCGGTAAGGGTCGTCTTACCGTGGTCAATGTGACCAATGGTGCCGATGTTGACGTGGGGCTTCGTCCGCTCGAACTTCGCCTTCGCCACTGCAGTCCTCCTGAGGACAGTTCTGTACGCCGTGCTGACGTCAGTTGGTCTTTGATCGGGTTTGGCCCGAGGTGCCGGAAGCACCTCGCACCGTCCCGCGGGGTGGGGGCCGGAGGCCCCCCGGGAGGATCCGACCGGATCCTCCCGGGACGCCCCCTAATAGCCTAAGGGTTCGCAATCGTCCCGAATATCGGGACAGCCGCGGCCTCGTAGGGAGCCGGCTGGCGCCGGTCCTTACTCGCCCTTGGCCTTGGCGATGATCTCCTCCGCCACGGCCTTCGGAACCTCGGCGTACGAGTCGAACTGCATCGAGTAGCTCGCGCGACCAGAGGTCTTGCTGCGCAGATCACCGACGTAGCCGAACATCTCGGAGAGCGGCACCAGCGCCGTGACGACGCGGGCACCGTGACGCTCGTCCATGGACCGGATCTGGCCACGGCGAGAGTTGATGTCGCCGATCACGTCGCCCATGTAGTCCTCGGGCGTGGTGACCTCGACGGCCATCATCGGCTCGAGGAGGACCGGCTTGGCCTTCCGCGCGCCTTCCTTGAACGCCATCGAACCGGCGATCTTGAACGCGAGCTCGGACGAGTCGACGTCGTGCGCCTGGCCGTCGAGCAGCTTCACGCGGACACCCTGCAGCGGGTAGCCGGCGAGGATGCCGAACTCCATGGCCTCCTGGCAACCGGCGTCGACCGACGGGATGTACTCCCGCGGCACGCGGCCACCGGTGACCTGGTTGACGAACTCGTAGCCCTCGGCCTGCTCGAGCGGCTCGATCGCGATCTGCACCTTGGCGAACTGACCGGAACCACCGGTCTGCTTCTTGTGGGTGTAGTCGATGCGCTCGACGGCCTGACGGATCGTCTCGCGGTACGCGACCTGCGGCTTGCCGACGTTGGCCTCGACCTTGAACTCACGCTTCATACGGTCGACCAGCACCTCGAGGTGCAGCTCGCCCATACCCGCGATGATGGTCTGGCCGGTCTCCTCGTCCGTGTTGACCTGGAAGGACGGGTCCTCCTCGGCGAGACGCTGGATGGCAACACCCAGCTTCTCCTGGTCACCCTTGGACTTGGGCTCGATCGCGACGCGGATGACCGGGGCCGGGAAGTCCATGGACTCCAGGATGACCGGGGCCTTCTCGTCGGACAGCGTCTCACCGGTGGTGGTCTGCTTCAGGCCCATGACGGCGACGATGTCGCCGGCGCCCACCGACTCGATCTCCTCACGCTTGTTCGCGTGCATGCGGTAGATCTTGCCGATGCGCTCCTTCTTGCCCTTCACGGCGTTCAGCACCGAGGTGCCGGACTCCAGGCGGCCGGAGTAGATCCGGACGAAGGTGAGCTTGCCCAGGTGCGGGTCGGACATGATCTTGAACGCCAGCGCGGCCAGGGGCTCGTCGTCCGAGGCCTTGCGGGTGATCTTGGTCTCCGGGTCGTTGGGCTTGGTGCCCTCAACCGACTCGATGTCCAGCGGCGACGGGAGGTACTTGACGACCGCGTCGAGCAGGGGCTGAACGCCCTTGTTCTTGAACGCGGTACCGCAGAAGATCGGCGTGAAGGCCGACTCCAGGGTGCCCTTGCGGATCGCCTCGTACAGCAGCTCCTCGGGGACGTCCTCGCCCTCCATGGCGAGCATCATCACGTCATCGCTGACGTTCGACACCTCGTCCAGGAGCATCTCGCGGTACTCGTTCGCCTGCTCCTGCAGCTCGGCCGGGATGTCGACGATGTCGTACATCTCGCCCTTGGCGGCCTCGGCGGACCAGACCAGCGCCTTCATACGGACAAGGTCGACAACGCCCTTGAAGTCCGCCTCGGCACCGATCGGGAGCTGCATGACCAGCGGGGTCGCGCCGAGGCGGTCCACGATGGTCTTGACGCAGAAGAAGAAGTTCGCGCCCGTGCGGTCCAGCTTGTTGATGAAGCAGATGCGCGGGACGCCGTAGCGGTCAGCCTGCCGCCACACGGTCTCGGACTGGGGCTCGACACCGGCAACACCGTCGAACACCGTCACGGCACCGTCGAGGACGCGCAGCGAGCGCTCCACCTCGACGGTGAAGTCGACGTGACCCGGGGTGTCGATGATGTTGATGGTGTTGTCGACGTCGTCGACCGTCCAGTGACAGGTCGTCGCGGCCGACGTGATCGTGATGCCGCGCTCCTGCTCCTGCTCCATCCAGTCCATGGTGGCAGCGCCATCGTGGACCTCACCGATCTTGTACGAGACGCCGGTGTAGAACAGGATCCGCTCGGTGGTGGTGGTCTTGCCCGCGTCGATGTGCGCCATGATCCCGATGTTGCGGACCCTGGCGAGGTCAAGGGAGGTTGCAGCCATGGTGGCTCGTTCTCTCTCTGTCTAGTGACGGGGTAGGGACTACCAGCGGTAGTGCGCGAAGGCCTTGTTGGACTCGGCCATCTTGTGGGTGTCCTCGCGACGCTTCACGGAAGCGCCCAGACCGTTGCTGGCGTCGAGGATCTCGTTCATCAGGCGCTCGGTCATGGTCTTCTCGCGACGGGCGCGGGAGTAACCGACCATCCAGCGCAGCGCCAGGGTGCTGGCGCGGCCCGGACGGACCTCGACCGGAACCTGGTAGGTCGCGCCACCGACACGGCGGGACTTGACCTCGAGGGCCGGCTTGACGTTCTCCAGCGCACGCTTCAGCGCCACGACCGGGTCCGAGCCGGTCTTCTCACGGACGCCCTCGAGGGCGCCGTAGACGATCCGCTCGGCGGTGGAGCGCTTGCCGTGCAGCAGGATCTTGTTGACCAGCTGGGTGACGACCGGGGAGCCGTAAACCGGGTCGATGATGACCGGGCGCTTCGGGGCGGGGCCCTTACGAGGCATTCTTACTTCTCCTTCTTGGCGCCGTAGCGGCTGCGAGCCTGCTTGCGGTTCTTGACACCCTGGGTGTCAAGCGAACCGCGGATGATCTTGTAGCGGACACCAGGAAGGTCCTTCACACGACCACCGCGCACCAGCACGATGGAGTGCTCCTGCAGATTGTGGCCCTCGCCCGGGATGTAAGCGGTGACCTCGATCCCGCTGGTGAGGCGCACACGGGCGACCTTGCGGAGAGCCGAGTTCGGCTTCTTCGGGGTGGTCGTGTACACACGCGTGCAGACCCCACGACGCTGCGGGGAACCCTTCAGCGCGGGAGTCTTGTTCTTCTCGACCTTGTCCTGCCGGCCCTTTCGGACCAGCTGCTGGATCGTAGGCACCGTTTCTCCGTTTTCTGTGTGCCAAGGCTTGGTAAAACTAACCTGCGGTGATCCCCCGCACACGGCCCCGTGGTCGACCCACGCGGTCGGGTGTGTTGGGCTTATTCCGACACGGAATCCCATGAGCTGATGTACAGCGACGGCGCTCAACGCGCGGGGCGCTGGAAGGCGCTCCGGCTCGGCGCGGCGACCGGTGTGCATGCACGCACAAGGACCCGGGGACACCCCAGGCACAAGGTCAGAGCGTACCTAGCGCATCGGGCGCGGTCAAAACAAATGCAACGCCGCAGGTCGCGACCTTCGGCCGGATGTCCCGGGAGTGTCCCGGACGCGACCACCCGGTGTCGGGCCGCCCTCCACCCGCTCTACCACAGCCCGCCGACCGCCGCCACCGGGGCGGGACGCGCCCGGGGCGGCCCGCTCAGACCGGCACCTGCAGCATCACCAGGAGCAGCAGCGTCCAGAGCGCGCAGCCCGCGTAGCCGAAGAGCAGGCCGAGGGTGGAAACCCAGTCGCCGGCCCGGTCGTGGCTGCTCTGCTGGGCCTTCGCGATGTGCCCGACGACCACTGCGGGCAGCGAGAGGCCGGTCAGGCCGAAGACCAGTGAGGTGACCGCCAGCCCGTTGGTGGAGCGAACCGGCGGCGGAGGCGGCGGGAGGAAGGTCGCCGGGACGGGCGGGGCGGCGAAGGCCATCGGCGCCGGCATCGGGCCGGAGGGCAGGTCGGACACCAGCCCGGCCAGCTGGCCGTAGGTCTGCGCGACGGAGGCCTGCTCGTGGCGCTGCTCGTACTCCTCGGCGGAGAGCCGGCCCTCGGCGAACGCGGCCTTCAGCACGTCGATCGTCCGATCCCGGTCCGCGTGCCCGGCGCGCATCCCCGTGTGGAACCCGGGCTGCGGGACGGACTGCGGGACGGGCTGGGGCTGCCGGTCCCCGCGGCGATCCGGCTCGCCGGGGCCCGAGGCTCCCCACGGTTGAACGGCCATCCGCACCTCCCGGCACCCGGCGCGGCCCCGCGCCCCTCGCTGTCCCTCACTGCCCCTCATAGTGCAGGACGAACGGCGCAGCTGAGTAGTTGCCAATTCCAGCCCGGCACCCGCCGTAACGCGCCGTCCGGACGGCGCGCCTCACCCGTTCGGCCCACTCTCTCAGGGGATCCTCAACTCGGGAGACAGTCCGTTTCCGCAGTGACAGGCTGAGTCCGAGACACCCATCCGCCAGCGAACAGAGAAGGCCGCCATGCAGGCGTCAGCGCCGCCGCCGTCCGACCGCCCCGTACCCGTTCCCCCCTCCGCCGTCAGCATCCAGGGGCTGTGGAAGCACTTCGGCGGCCAGGCCGCCGTCGCCGGACTCAGCCTGGAGCTCCCGGCCGGCTCCTTCATCGGCCTGGTCGGCCCGAACGGCGCCGGCAAGACCACCACGCTGTCCATGGCCACCGGCCTGCTCCGGCCCGACCAGGGCACCGTCCTCATCCACGGCGGCGACGTCTGGGCCGACCCGGTCGCGGTCAAGGCCCGGATCGGCATCCTGCCCGAGGGGCTGCGGATGTTCGAGCGGCTCAGCGGCCGCGAACTGCTGCAGTACAACGGGCGGCTGCGCGGCCTGCCCGGCGCCGAGGTGGACCGCCGCGCGGAGGAACTGCTGGCCGTCCTGGACCTCGCCCGCGACGCCGACAAGCTGGTCGCCGACTACTCCACCGGCATGCGCAAGAAGATCGGTCTGGCCGCCGCGCTGCTGCACAACCCCGACGTGCTGTTCCTCGACGAGCCCTTCGAGGGCGTCGACCCGGTCTCCGCGCAGACCATCCGCGGCGTGCTCAAGCGGTACGCGGCGGCCGGATCCACGGTGGTCTTCTCCAGCCACGTGATGGAACTGGTCGAACAGCTCTGCGACTGGGTCGCCGTGGTCAACGCCGGCCGGGTGATCGCCCACGGCCCGCTGGACACCGTGCGCGGCGGGCGCAGCCTCCACGAGGCCTTCCTCGGCCTGATCGGCGTCCGCGAGGACGACGGCCAGGCGCTCGGCTGGCTCGGCGGACAGGCCGGTGGGCAGGCCGGCGCGCAGCTCGGGGGCGGGCAGCTCGGGGGTGGGCAGTGAGCACCGCCCCCGCAGCCGCCCGTACCCCGGTGCCCGACGGGCGGACGGTGGTCCGCGCCCTGGTGGCGCTCAAGCTGCGGCTGCTGCGCAACGGCCTGCGGCGCAGCCCCGGCCGGACCGCCGTGTACGTCATCGGCGGCGTCCTCGGTCTGGCCTTCGCGGCCGGCATCGCCTTCGCCCTCGCCATGATGAACGGGCGCTTCGACGGCTCCGGGGACGCCGGGGTGATGCTGCTCGGCGTGCTCACCCTCGGCTGGGCGGCGCTGCCGCTGTTCCTCTTCTCCAGCGACGAGAGCGCCGACCCGACCCGGCTCACCATGCTCCCGCTGCGGCCCGGCCCGCTGCTGCGCGGCTCACTGCTGGCCGCGCTGATCGGGCCCGGCCCGCTGGTCAGCCTGGTGCTGGTGACCGGCGCGGCGCTGTCCGGCGCCAACGG
Organism: Kitasatospora sp. NPDC043950; assembly: GCF_056435345.1. Taxonomy (NCBI): domain Bacteria; kingdom Bacillati; phylum Actinomycetota; class Actinomycetes; order Kitasatosporales; family Streptomycetaceae; genus Kitasatospora; species Kitasatospora sp. NPDC043950. The sequence goes on along the minus strand of NZ_JBWKER010000019.1, from coordinate 15,031 downwards.
CGGTGCCTCGGCCGCGGCCGCGCTGGTCGGCGTCCCGCTGGCCGTGCTCTGCCTGGTCACGCTCTCCCGGGCGGTCGCCGCCGGCAACGCCCGGATGCTCTCCAGCCGGCGCGGCAAGGACTTCGCGATCTTCGGCGGACTGCTGTTCGCCCTGCTCGTGCAGGCCGCCAACGTCGGCTCGCAGAGCGTCTTCGGCCGGCCCGGGGACCACCTCGACCTCAGCCCGCTGGCGCCGATCGCCTCCGTGCTGCGCTGGCTGCCGCCGGTCGGCGCGGCGGACGCGGCCCGCACCGCCGGCGAGGGGCGGTACGGGCTGGCGCTGTTCCAGCTCGCCGCGGCCGCGGCGCTGCTCGCCCTGCTGCTGCGCTGGTGGCGCGGCAGCCTCCAGGAGCTGATGGTCACCGCCGACTCCTCCACCCTGGAGGTGGCCCGCGGCGTGCAGAGCTCGCGCGGCTGGAGCCTCCTGCCCGAGGGCCGGGTCGGCGCGGTGATGCAGCGCCACCTCCGGTACGCCTGGCGGGAGCCGCGGGCCAAGGCCGCGGTGTTCACCAGCATCGGCATGACGCTGGTGATCTGCGTGCTGTCGATGGTCCAGGGCTGGTCGAGCGTCTACCTGCTGGCGATGACCGGGATGTTCCTCGGGCTGCAGATGCTCAACCTGTTCGGCATGGACGGCTCGGCGTTCTGGATGGTCGCCGCCACCCTGCTCACCCCGGCCGACGCCCGGGACGAGCTGCGCGGCCGGGCCTACGCGGTGCTGTCGTACGCCGTTCCGGTGACGCTGGTGCTCGGGCCCGTGCTGGCCGCCGCCACCGGCGACTGGGCCGGCCTGCCGTCCGCACTCGGCCTCGCGCTCGCCCTGCTCGGCTGCGGCGTCGCGCTCGGCGCGACGCTCAGCGTGCTCGCGCCGTACACCATGCCGGCCGACAGCAACCCGATGCGCAACGCCGCCCCCGGGCAGGGCGGCCTGGTGCTGGTCAACCAGTTCGGCTCGCTGTTCGGTGTGGCGTTGCTCTCCCTGCCGGTGAGCGGCTATCTCGGCTGGGCGCTGCTCTCCGCCGGCCCGACCTGGCCGGTTCTGCTGGTCGGCCCGCTCTACGGCGCCCTGATCGCCGCCCTCGGCATCCGCTTCGCGGCCGGGCGGCTGCTGGAGCGCGCCCCGGAGATCCTGGCCAAGGCCGTCGAGCGCTGAGTCGCCTGCGTCACCCGGAGCGCCCGGTCCCGTCGAAGGGGCCGGGCGCTCCGGCATCATGGGCGGGAGGGCCGGACCGTCGAGGAGAGCAGGGACACACCGTGGGCAAGCGCGCGCAGCAGGACGGGGACGGGGGCGCCGGCCCACTGCTGGAGCAGGCGGTGCGATCGGTGCTGACGGCCCCGGACGAGACGCTGGACCTCGCTCTGGACACCGGGGCGTCGCTGCTCGCCGCCTCGGCCGGGCAGTGGCCGGCGGTCAGCCGGGCCCTGCTGGGGTACGCGGACACCGCCGTCGGCCGCTGCTGGTCCGCCGGGTGGCGTCCGGCCGACCTGGCCCGGGTGGTCCGACGCGGGCTGAAGCCCGTCCACCTGGCCCTCGCGGTGGACCTGATCGCCGCCGAGGGCCGTCGGCACCCCGCGGCCGCCCTCGACCGGCGCTGGCACGAGCAGCTGCGCGAGCTGGAGGCCGAGGTGTGGTGGCCGGGTGACGAGCAGTACCTCGGCGCCTTCGCCGACCGGCACCGGCTGGACCGCTTCGCGCTCGCCACCGCCGCCCTGGAGCTGCTGCGGACCTGGGGCCGGCTGCCGCCGATCTCCCCGGTCGGCCCCGCGCCCGGCCGGCGGCCGCAGGCCGAACGCGCCGCCGGCCCGCAGGCCGGCGAGCCGCGGATGCTGGCCCGGATCCGGGCGCTGCTGGCCAAGGCCGAGTCCACCGAGTACCCGGAGGAGGCCGAGGCGCTCACCGCCAAGGCCCAGCAGCTGATGGCCCAGCACAGCATCGACGACGCGCTGCTGGCCGCCACCGGCGACGACCGGAACACCCCGGCGGCGCTGCGGATCGGCGTGGACAACCCGTACGAGAGCCCCAAGACGATGCTGCTGGACGCCGTCGCGGCGGCCAACCGGTGCCGGGCGGTGTGGGCCAAGGAGTTCGGGTTCTGCACCGTCGTCGGCTTCGACGGCGACCTGGACGGCGTCGAGCTGCTCTACACCTCGCTGCTGGTGCAGGCCACCCACGCGCTCAACAAGGCCGGCTCCCGCCGGGACTCGCGCAGCAAGGCGTTCCGGCACTCCTTCCTGGTCGCGTACGCGGCGCGGATCCGCGAGCGGCTGACCGCCGCCACCGAGCGCGCGACCAGCGCCGCCGCGGCCGGCCGGCACCTGCGCGAGGACGGCACCGAGGAGCAGCTGCTGCCCGACGAACGGCTGCTGCCCGCGCTCGCGGCCCGCTCCGAGGCGGTGGACGACGAGGTCGGCCGGCTGTTCCCCAAGCTGGTCTCGCAGCGGGTCCGGGTGAGCGACGGCGTGGGCTGGGCGGCCGGGCGCGCCGCCGCCGACCGCGCCGCGCTGCACGGGCGCGCCGGGCAGATCCGCCGGTAGACCTGATAGAACGGATCCCGCCATGAACCAAGGGGGATCGACGTGACGGAGTCGGCGGCCGAATCGGGATACCGCGACCGGGTGCGCGGGGCGCTGCTCGGCGGGGCCGTCGGCGACGCGCTGGGCTGGCCGGTGGAGTTCCAGCAGCTCCAGCAGATCCAGCAGCGGTACGGGCCGGACGGCGTGACCGGGCTGCCGGCCGGCGCCGGGCCGGTCGAAGTCACCGACGACACCCAGATGACCCTGTTCACCGCCGAGGGCCTGATCCGCGCGTTCGTCCGCGGCTGGACGGGCGGCGGCGGCTCGGTGCCGGAGGCCGTCCACGCCGCGTACCGGCGCTGGCTGCTGACCCAGCGCCAGGGCTCGCCGGACACCGCGCCGCAGCCCCGCCCGTACGACGGCTGGCTGCTGACCAGGCCCTTCCTGTACGCGTCGCGGGCGCCCGGCAACGCCTGCATGAGCGGGGTGTCCGAGCACCCGGAGTTCGAGTCGCCGTCCGTGATCGGGCAGCCGGGGCCGATCAACCCGGGCTCCAAGGGCTGCGGCACGGTGATGCGCTCGGCGCCGTTCGGGCTGGCACGGCTCGGCGTCGAGCTGTCCTTCGGGCTGGCCGTGCAGTGCGCCCAGATCACCCACGGGCACCCGACCGGCTACCTCTCGGCGGGCGCCTTCGCGGCGCTGGTCGAGCGGCTCGCCAACGGGACCGAGCCGTGGGCGGCGGTCGGCGAGACCGTGGAGCAGATCCGCGAGCTGCCGGGGTCCAAGGAGACGGTGCAGGCGCTGGCCCGGGCCGTCCGGGTGGCCCAGGAGTCGCAGCCGACGGCGGAGTCCGTGGAGCGGGTCGGGCTCGGCTGGATCGCCGAGGAGTGCCTGGCCATCGCGGTGTACTCGCTGCTGGCGACCACCCTCGAACCCGACCCGGTGCGCAGCGCGCTGCTGCTGTCGGTGAACCACTCCGGGGACAGCGACTCCACCGGCGCGGTCTGCGGCAACCTGGTCGGCGCCGCGTACGGCGCCTCGGCGCTGCCCGCCGAGTGGGCGGGGGCGGTCGAGGGCCGGGCCGAACTGCTGCGGGTCGCGGACGACCTGCTGGTGCTGTTCGGCAGCCGCGACCCGGCCCACCCGGCGCTCGGCGGGCGCTACCCGGCCTGGTGACGCCCGGTCCTCCTCCGGCTGCTTCGCCCACTTCGCCCGCTTCGTCCGCGGGTCGGTTCAGGGCGCCTGCGGGTCGGCTCAGGACGCCTGCGGGTCGGTGACCTGGCCGAGGAACAGCGGCCGCCCGTCGGCGGTGTCGCGGATCAGGAACAGGAACGGCCGGTCGATGTGCAGTTGGACGGACTCCGGCGCGGCCGGCGCTGCCATCGCCGCCACCCCGGCGCCGCTGCCGGCCGCCGCGACCGTACCGTCCTCGTTCACCTCGACGGTGGCCTTCTGCACCACCGCGCCCAGACCGAGCGGCTCCTTGGCGGTGATGCCGGTGATGCCGGTGATGCCGGTGAAGTCGGGCGCTTCGAAGGCCGCCTTGACGCCGAGTGAGCGCAGGGCGGGGACGAGGTCGTTGGCCGTGTCGAAGTGGAACCGCGGCAGGGTCAGGTCGACGGACCGCTCGTCGAGCCCGCCGAGGATCCGGTCGAGCTGGGCCTGGTCCAGGCCCTTGCTGAAGGCCGTGTACCCGCCCTGCGCGGGGACGATCAGGTCCATCGCCAACCCGCCTCCCGCATAAGGGAGTTCGACGGCCTGCCAGGGTTCGCCGACGATGCCGCCGGAACCCTCGGCGTACCGGAGGGTGCCGGTGCGGCTCATCGTGCTCACCGACGGGGTGGAGCCGTCCAGCCGGTGGAAGGGGCGCTCGGAGGTGTTCGCGGGCTTGAACCCGGAGGCCCACGCCGCCTTCAGGTAGAGCGCGTCGGTGAGTGCCAGCCGGGTGTCGGCGGTGATCTGTCGCGGGCCGAAGAGTTCCTTGATCCGCCCCTCGGTGGCCTTCTCCACCGCCGCGTTGATGCTCCTGCAGGCGTCGGCCGGGTCCTTGGCGAAGTCGACGGGGTGCACGCCGGTGTCGAAGGCGGCGGCGAGCGTGTCCAGGTACTCCGGGGCGACGGCCAGGCCCTGCTGCGTCCACAGGTCGTCGGACCGGCGCAGGACGACCTGGTCGCCGCCGGCCCGGCTCCCGCGGTCCGGCGCGCCGACGGCGAGGGCGTACTGTCGCGGGTCGAGCCCGGTGTGCAGGGCCTTGGCCAACTCCTCGGCGGTGGCGCCGCGCGCCCCCGGCAGCAGCATCCCGAGCACGCTCGCCAGCCCGGCCGGCGAGACCACGACGTTGCGCCCCGCCCCGTCCGGTGTCGCGGTCAGCGCGTGCAGCAGGTCCAGCCCGAAGGCGCTGGTCCCGGCCGCCACCGCCGCCACCTGCCCCGGATCCACCGCCGCCCGGCTCCCCGACGTCGAGGCCCGCACCACCACGGGCCCCCCGCCCGCCGCACTCCCGCACCCGGCCAGCGCCGGGCCGACGGCCAACCCGGCGGCGAGAAGCAGCCCCACCCGACGGCGGGAACGGCCATGCCCTGCGGTGCTGCGCTTCGTCATGGCCCTTCGACGCACCACCCCCGAACCCGGTTCCGCCCGGGCCCAGAGCGCAGGTCGTGGAGCTCAGTCCCAGAGCGCAGGTCGTGGAGCTCAGTCCCAGAGCGCCCCGAGCTCGAGCAGCTCGTCCCGGTACTCGATCCGCTCCACCCACTCCTGCGGCCAGACCGACTCCCCGTGACGGGCCCCGGCGAAGGCGCCGGTCAGACAGGCCAGGGAGTCCGAGTCGCCGCTGGAGTAGGCGGCCCGGCGGACGGCGGCCACCGGGTCGTCCGGCAGCAGCAGAAAGCAGAGCAGGCCGGTGGCGAAGGCCTCCTCGGCGACCCAGCCCTCACCGGTGGCCAGACACGGGTCCGCTTCGACGTCGGGCGCGGCGAGCGCGGCGTCCAGCCGGTCGAGCACGGCCAGGCAGTCGTCCCAGCCGCGGGCGATGACGTCCTGCGGCGAGCGGCCGTGCCAGCGCGCGGCGAGGTCGCCGAGTCAGAACTCGTCGTACCGCTCGCGGCTCGCCAGCGCGTACGCCCGCAGCACCGCGGGCAGGCCGGCCGGCGGAACGTCCTCGGCGAGCTTGCGGATGGCGTACGCGGTGAGGTCACTGGCGGCGAGTGCGGTCGGGTGCCCGTGGGTGAGCGCGGACTGCAACTGCGCGGCGCCCGCGAGCTGGCGGGCGTCGAGTTCGCGGATCAGCCCGACCGGAGCGACCCGCATGTTGGCGCCGCAGCCCTTGGAGCCGACGTCGCTCGCCTGCTGCCAGCGGTACGCGGGGCGGCTCAGCCGCTCGCAGGCGCGCAGGCAGGTCATGCCGGGAGCACGGTTGTTCTGCGGGGAGCGCCACCAGTCGACGAACTCCTCGCGAACGGGCCGCTCCAGCCGTAGCGGGGTCAGCGGCCCGCGCTCCAGGGCAATGCGCAGACCACGGCCGAGGGCGAGGGTCATCTGGGTGTCGTCGGTGACCAGCGCCCTTGGGGGCAGCGGAAGTTGCCGCCAGTCCGGGTGGTCGTCGGCAATCATCCCTACCGTCTTGAACTCGGTCACCCGGCCGATCGCATCCCCGATCGCCAGCCCCAGCAGTGACCCCGTCGCCTTGCCCACAGCTCTCCCCCGTTCCTCGAACCGACCCCGACCTGTCCCAGCCCTCGATCTAGACCTCGACCACCAGTTCCCTGAGGCCCCGGATCACGTAGCCCGGGTTCCACTCCGGTTCGCGGGCCAGGCGCAGGCCGGGGGCGCGGCGCAGGAGGGCGCCGTAGGACTCGGTGAGTTCCAGTCTGGCGAGCGGGGCGCCGAGGCAGAAGTGGATGCCGGCGCCGAAGGTGATGTGGGGGTTGTCGGTGCGGCCGAGGTCGAGGCGGTCGGGGTCGGTGAAGCGCTCGGGGTCGCGGTTGGCGGAGCCGAAGAGGAGGGCGACCTCGGAGCCGCTCGGGATGGTGACGCCGCGCAGCTCGATGTCCTCCAGGACCCACCGTTCGAACAGCTGCAGCGGGGTGTCCCAGCGCATCAGCTCCTCGATGGCGGTGGGCAGGAGCGCGTCGGTCGCGCCGCGCAGCCGGGCGAGTTCGCCGGGGTTGCGGAACAGCGCCCACCAGCCGTTGCCGGTGGTGTTGACGGTCGCCTCGTGGCCGGCGTTGAGCAGCAGCACGCAGGTGGAGATCATCTCCTGCTCGCTGAGCGCGTCGGAGCCCTCCTGGGCCTGGATCAGCGCGCTGATCAGGTCGGTGCCGGGGGCGGTGCGGCGTTCGCGGATGAGGGCGCGCAGGTAGTCGGAGAACTCGGTGCTCGCGGTGACGGCCTTGCGGGCGGCCTCCTCGCTCGGGTTGAGCTCGTACATGCCGGTGATGTCGGCGGACCAGGGCCGCAGCAGGTGCCGGTCGCCCTCCGGCACGCCGAGCATCTCGGCGATCACGGCGACCGGCAGTGGCTCGGCGACGGCGGCGATCAGGTCGCCGCCGCCGGCCGCGAGCAGGCCGTCGACGAGTTCCCCGGCGAGCCGCTGGACGGTCGGCCGCAGGCCCTCGACCATGCGCGGGGTGAAGGCCTTGGAGACCAGCCGGCGGATCCGGGTGTGGTCGGGGGCCTCCAGGTCGAGCAGCCCGAAGTCGTTGAGGGTGTGGAAGGGCTCGTGCGCCGGGTCGGGTTCGGGCCGCCCGAACTCCTGGTGGCTGAAGCGGTGGGTGTAGGTGCGCCCGAGCCGCCGGTCGCGCAGGAGCGCGCTGACGTCCTCGTGCCGCGAGACGAGCCACTGCCCGGTCGGCTCGAAGTACGTCACCGGCGCGTGCTCGCGCAACTCGGCGTACGCGTCGTACGGGTGGGCCACGAACGCCGCCGCCCAGGGGTCGAACTTCGCCGTCGTCGTCATCGCTCGATCACTCCAGGCCATGAGGGGGGAGCCGGAAGGATCATCGTACGCATGCGGTTCACCCGTTTTTAAGCCCCTTCTTCAGAGCCCCTCCCCCACCAGCCTGCGCACCAGGGCCGGCAGTGCCTGGGAGATCGGCTCGCGGATCACCTCGTCGGCGGCCTCGTCGTACGGCGTCGGCTCGGCGTTCAGGATGATCAGCTTCGACCCGGTCCGCACCGCGTTGTACGGCAGCGCCGCCACCGGGAACACCTGAAGGCTGGTACCGACCGCGATGAACACGTCGCAGGCGCGGGCGATCGAGTCGGCCTGCCCGAGCACCTCCTGGTCCAGGTTCTCGCCGAACATCACCGTGCGCGGCTTCAGGATCCCCCCGCACGCCCGGCAGGCCGGGTCCGGCTCGCCCGCCTCGACCCGCCGCAGCGCCTCCGCCATCGGCCCCGTCGCCGCGCAGCCCAGACACTGCACCTCCAGTGCGGTGCCGTGCAGTTCGAGCACCTTGCGCGGGGCCAGCCCGGCCCGCTGGTGCAGCCCGTCCACGTTCTGGGTGAGCACCCGCAGCGGCAGCCCCGAGCGCTCCAGATCGACCAGCGCCCGGTGCCCGGCGTTCGGCTCGGCCCCCAGCACACCCGTCTCCAGCCTCAGCCGCCACGCCCGCCGCCGCACCTCGGGATCGGCACGGTACGGGCCGATGGTGACCAGGTCCTGGGCCGACGGGTCCCGCTGCCAGAGCCCCTGCGGGCCGCGGTAGTCGGGGATGCCCGAGTCGGTCGAGATGCCCGCGCCGGTGAGGACGGCGATCAGGGGGCGTTTCGCGTTCATGCCCCGGACGGTACGGGCGGCCCGGTTCGGGGCGCCAGCGAAAATCCGGGTGCGCCGCGCCAACTACCGCCGCACACTGGGCCGGTCACCCCACCACTTGCCAAGGAGCCCCGTGCAGGGAGCAGTCAGCGTCTCGCCCGTCCAGATTCCCGAGTTGCTGCTCGGGCTGGCCACCGTCCGGCCGGTGTTCCTCTGGGGCGCGCCCGGGATCGGGAAGTCCTCGCTGGTGCGGGAGTTCGCCGAGTCGCTCGGCCTGGAGTGCGTGAGCCTGGTCGGCACCCAGCTCGCCCCGGAGGACCTGATCGGTGTCCCTCAGCTGACCCCGGAGGGCCGTTCCCGGTTCTGCCCGCCCGAGCAGATCGCCCGCGACGAGCCGTACTGCCTGTTCCTGGGCGAGCTCAACGCAGCGACCCCGGACGTCCAGAAGGCGTTCTACTCGCTGATCCTGGACCGCCGGATCGGCTCGTACGAGCTGCCGCCCGGCTCGATCGTGATCGGCGCCGGGAACCGCGCCACCGACGGCGCGCTCGCCCGGCCGATGGCGTCCGCGCTGGTCAACCGCATGGTCCACGTGCACCTGCGGGCCAGCGCCGCGGACTGGCTGCGCTGGGCGGCCGGCGCCGGCATCCACCCCTGGGTCATCGACTACGTCACCGACCGGCCCGACCACCTGTGGTCCGCCCCGCCGAAGACCGAGGAGCCGTTCTCCACCCCGCGCGCCTGGCACATGCTCTCCGACGCGCTGCACTCCTTCGGCCCCACCTTGGACGAGGAGACCCTCAAGGTGCTCGCGTACGGGCTGCTCACCCCGCAGCACGCGATCGCCTTCTGCGGCTACGCCAAGATCGTCCGCAACGCGTACGGCCTGGAGGCGATCCTCAAGGGCGACGCCCGCTGGCCGCACCGGCTGGAGGACCGCGACCTGCTCTACTACCTGGCCGACGCCTTCCGCGGCCGCCTGGTCAAGGAGCTGCCGGCCAGCAAGGAGCACGCCTCGGGGGCGCAGCGGCAGACCGCCTTCCGGGCCAAGTCGCTGCTGGTGCAGCTGGCCGAGATCTCGGTGGAGGTCGCCCAGACGGTGATCGCCGACGGCGCGGACGGCAATCCGGTGCTGCCCTCCTGGTTCCTGATCGAGGCGGCCCGGGACATGCCCCGGCTGGTCGAGGCCCGCCGGTGAGTCCTTCCGTCCAGAAGGGTGCGAAGAAGCCGGACCCGGGCGCGGAGGTCTTCGCCGAGGGAGTCCGGCTGCTGCGCCAGAATCCGGCCTTCGACGCCGTGCCCGCCGATTTCTGCCGCCGGGACGACTGCGGGCTGGCCCCGCCCGGCGGCTGGGCGGTGGTCGACTCCGACGGCACCGTGCACGTCAACCCGCGCCGCCGGGCCGAACCGGAGGAGTGGGCCTGGGTGCTGGCGCACTGCCTGCTGCACCTGGGCTTCGGCCACGTCCCGGCCGCCCGGGGTATCCGGGTCCAGCCCGACGTCTACGAGGAGGCGGCCCGCTGCGCGGTGGTGAACCGTTTCCTCGCGACCTTCCCGGTCGGCCGCCCCCCGGTCGCCCTCCCGCAGGAGTACCCGGGCGGCGACGAGGAGGAGCTGACCGCCCGCTGGCGCCGCGACGGCCTGCCGCCGGCCGTCACCGCCGGGACGGCCGGCACCGCCGACCACGACCAGCTGCTGGTCGAGTGGCAGAACTACGGCCACACCCCGAAGGACTGGTCGATGGCCTTCGCCGCCGCCCTCACCCGCACCATGTCCGCCGCGATGGACCGGGCCGGCGGCCGTTTCGACCAGGAGACCGGCGAGCGCCTGCCCGTACGGCCGTGGACCAGGGCGCTCGGCTGGTTCGTCTCCTCCTACCCGCTGCTCGGCGGCATCGCGGCCGGCCTCACCGTCGTCGCCGACACCGAACTGGCCCGCGCCCACGGCATCACCATCGCCGCCGTCAACGCCGAGGCCGGCGAGGTCTACATCAACCCGCTGCGCCAGCAGACCGACGAGGAGTGGCGGTTCATCCTCGGCCACGAGATGCTGCACGCCGCCCTGCGGCACGGCGAGCGCCGCGGCGGCCGGGATCCGTTCCTCTTCAACGTCGCCGCCGACTACGTCATCAACGGGTGGCTGCTGGAGATGGGCGTCGGCGACATGCCGGAAGGCCTGCTGCACGACCCGCAGCTGAAGGGGCTGTCGGCCGAGGAGGTGTACGACCGGATCGTCCGCGACGAGCGCCGGATCCGCCGGCTCGCCACCCTGGCCGGCAAGAACCGCCCGGACATCCTCGGCGCACCGCTGGACCGCGGCCCGCGCGACTACGTGGACCTCGACGACTTCTACCGCCGCGGCCTCCAGCAGGGCTTCGAGCTGCACCAGCGCGAACGCGGGCTGCTGCCCGCCGGGCTGGTCGAGGAGATCCGCGCCCTCGCCCACCCGCCGCTGCCCTGGGACGCCCGGCTGGCCCGCTGGTTCGACGAGTTCGTGCCCCGCCCGGAGCCGGTCCGCAGCTACTCCCGGCCGGCCCGCCGGCAGTCCGCCACCCCGGACATCCCCCGGGCCGGCCGCTACCACCCGCCCGAGGAGGTGCCGCGCTGCACCTTCGGCGTCGTTCTGGACACCTCCGGCTCGATGAACCGGGTACTGCTCGGCAAGGCACTCGGCGCGATCGCCTCGTACGCGGCCGCCCGGGACGTGCCCGCGGCCCGGGTGGTGCACTGCGACGCCGCACCGCACGACGCCGGGTACGTCCCGGTCGGCGAGATCGCCGGCCGGGTCCGGGTGCGCGGGCGCGGCGGCACCGAGCTGCAGCCGGGCGTCGACCTGCTGGAGCGGGCCGAGGACTTCCCGCGCGGGGCGCCCGTGCTGGTCATCACCGACGGCGCGTGCGACGTGCTGCGGGTGCGCCGCGAGCACGCCTTCCTCGTCCCCCGGGGCGCCGGGCTGCCGTTCACCCCGCGCGGACCGGTGTTCCGGATGAGCTGACGGGCGCCCGCCCCTCCCCTGCGGGAGCGGCCGTCCGTCCGTACCGCCCGGTCGGACCAACACCGGTCAGACCAGTACCGGGCGGGGAGCGGCGGAGCGGCGGGCCAGCGGGGCCAGCGCCGCCAGGTAACAGACCGAGGCCACCGGGATCAGCGCCAGGTCGACCCCCGAGGCGGCGGTGCCGACCAGCATCAGCACCGGGCTCCACCAGGGCAGCGTCCGGGCCGCGCCCACCGCGGCGGCGACCAGCAGAGCCAGCAGGCCGACGTAGAACAGCAGCGGGCCGATCCGGTAGACGGCCGGCAGTACCCCGGGGACGCCCTGGACGCGGTCGAACAGCCGCGACTGCCCGGCCTTGTCCGCCGCCGCCAGGCCGACGTACAGATCGATCCCGATCTGCACCAGCGAGGCCGCCAGGCCGACGAACGCCGTCCCGAGCGCGGCACCGGCCGCGAGCCGCCCGGCCGTGGTCCCGCGCGGGGCGAGGAGCCCGCGCAGGGCGAGCAGGACCGGGGCGAACAGCAGCAGCCCGGCGAACATCGCGGTGTGGCCGACCGTCCAGCCGAGGCCGGGCTCCCGGGAGCCCGGGACCAGCCGGATCCCCCCGTAGAGGGCCATCAGGGCGGGGGCGCCGACGACGGCGTAGGCGGTGCGGCGGTTCTGCTGCGGGGTGTTCATCCGACGGTCTCCTGTGGTGATCCGCGGCCCCGGCAGGTAGCTGGTGGCCCGTGGTCCGTTCCGACACCACAGATGCTGTCCGCCGCACCCCTCGTCGCGGATCGCCCGCACCGGCGAACCCGCCGTCTCCCCCGCACGAGGGAGCCCCGACCAGGGGCCCCGACCAGGGGCCCCGACCAGGGGCCCGCGCGCCCGGCGTGATCCGGAGGGGGGCCCTACGCCTCCCCCGCCACCACCGCGCCGGCCTCGTACGCGAACACCACCGCGTGCACCCGGTCCCGCAGCCCCAGCTTGCTCAGCACATTGCTGACGTGCGTCTTCACCGTGTGCTCGCTGACCACCAGCTCGGCCGCGATCTCCGCGTTGGAGAGCCCGCGCGCCAGCAGCCGCAGGGTCTCCTGCTCGCGCAGGGTGAGCTGCTCGAGCAGCTTGGACGGCGGCCGCACCGCCCGCTCGGGCGAGCCCGGGCGGCGGGCGGCGAACTCGCCGATCAGCCGCCTGGTCACCGAGGGCGCGAGCAGCGCCTCCCCGGAGGCCACCATCCGCACCCCGTGCGCCAGGTCGTCCCGCCGGACGTCCTTGAGCAGGAAGCCGCTGGCGCCCGCGTACAGCGCGTCGAAGACGTAGTCGTCGGCGTCGAAGGTGGTCAGCATGATCACCTTGGTGGACGGGAACTCGGCGCACACCCGGCGGGCCGCCTCCAGCCCGTCCATGACCGGCATCCGGACGTCCAGCAGCAGGACGTCCGGGCCGTGGGCGCGGACCGCCTCGACCGCCTCGGCGCCGTCGCGCGCCTCGGCCACCACCTCGATGTCGGGCTGCGCGTCCAGGATCATCCCGAACCCTGCCCGCACCAGCTCCTGGTCGTCCGCGACGACCACCCGAATCGGATTCATCCGCCCGCCTTCTCCACCACGCCCGCCACCCCCAACGGCAGCCGGGCACTCACCAGGAAGCCCTTGCCCTCCGGTCCGGGCCCGGCCTCGGCCCGCCCGCCGCAGGCCGCCGCCCGCTCCCGGATGCCGACCAGCCCGCGGCCGCCGGACCAGCCGTTCACCGCGCCGCCGACGGTCACCGGCAGCCCGCGCCCGTTGTCGGACACCATGACCTCCAGGGTGTCCCCGGACCGCCGCACCCGGACCGCCACCCGGTCGGCGCCGGAGTGCTTGACCGTGTTGGTCAGCGCCTCCTGCACGATCCGGTACGCCGCCGCCTGGAGGTCGGCGGGCACCGCGCCCAGCCCGTCGGCCAGTTCGAGCTCCACCGCCGGTCCGGCCCGGCGCACCCGCTCTGCCACGTCGGCGAGTTCGGCCAGCCGGGGCTGCGGGGCCAGCTCAGGGCTGGCCCCCTCCTCCTTCAGCACTCCGAGGACGCGACGCAGTTGGACCATCGCGTCGCGGCCCGCGTCGGCGATGGTGTCGAAGGCGCGGATCGCCCGGTCCGGGTTGGCGTGCACCACCAGCGGCCCGGCCTCGGCCTGGATGATCATCAGTGAGACGGCGTGCGCCAGGATGTCGTGCATCTCCCGGGCGATCCGGGCCCGCTCCTCCACCACCGCGCGGCCCGCCTCACTCGCCGCCCGTTCCCCCGCCTCGCGGGCCCGCTCGGCCTCCAGCCGGGCCAGCCGCCGCTGGGCGCGCACCAGCGAGCCGAAGACGAACGAGCCGACCGAGGTGAGCAGGCTGAACAGCATGCCGTTGGGCGAGTGGGTGCCGATCACGTTGGCGACCACCACCACCGCCAGCACCGTCCAGCGCTGCCGGTCCGGGGAGCGCTCCGCCACCGTGTAGATGCCGATCACCCCGGCCAGCGGCACCTGCGGACTCGCCGAGTGCGCCACCACGGACAGCGTCATGAGGGCCACGCTGCCCGCCGCCAGCGCGGCCAGCGGCGCCCGGCGCCGCCAGGGCAGCGACAGCGAGGTGGACACCGCCACCAGGTAGACCCACCACGGCCAGGCCGTGTCGTCGTTGCCGACCGCCCAGACCGAGATCCCGGCCGATGCCACGGCCAGCAGCGAGTCCAGCACGTACGGACTCAGCCCGGCCGACCAGCTCTGCCAGCGCGCCGCTCGCACCACCGCCGCCCCTCCCCCGGGTCCGGGGGCGCCGCCCCCGCGGAGAAGATCATGCCCTACCGGCAGGACCTCCGGAACGGCCCGGTCAGACACCGTCGACCGACACTCCGCCGGCGCCCGTGCGCGCCGTGATGCTGCGCGCCGCCCCCGGCTGCGAGGGGATCCCGAGTTCCACTCCGCCGGCCCCGGCGTGCGCGTCCACCGCGTACGCCTCCCCGGCCGGCACCCTGACCCGCACCCCGCCGGTCTCCGCCTTCGCCTCCACCTTCACGGGTGCCGCCGCGAAGTCGGCCCGCACCCCGCCGGTCCGGGTGCTCAACCGGACGGTCTGCGAGGTCAGCCGGGTGGCCTCGACCCCGCCGGTGTCCACCGAGGCCTCCACCTCGGCGGCCAGCCCGACCAGCCGTACCCCGCCGGTCTCCTGGGTCACCCGCACCTTCGTCCCGGCCGGCACCTGCACGGTGTACCCGACGCCGCAGCCCCGGCAGTCGTACGTCAGCCGCAGCACGCCGTCCTTCACCTCGTGCGTGGTCCGCGGCGCCTCGCCCCGGTAGTTCTGCTCCTCGGTCACGTGCACCGCGTCGCCGCCGCCGGTCACCACGATCCCGCCGGTGTGCGCCTCGACCACCAGTTCCCCGACCGGCTCCGACACCCCGTAGTCCACGGTCCGGTGCTCCTGGTCGTCCCCGAAGGGCAGGCAGGCGGACATCCCGACCAGCACCGCCCCCGCGATCGCCATCGCGCCCAGTACCCGCTTCATGCCCGGCCCCCTTCGAAAGCCCCGCCGTCCCGACACGCGAAGCCTCCCCCGGCCGTCCCCTCCCCCGCCTCCCTCACCAGAGCGGTTCCGGGCCCCCCCCCCCCCCAGGGAGGGGGCGCTCCCCGGAACGACAAAGGGACCGGAGGGTTGGTGCCTCCGGGCCCTTCTTTTTTTCTCCGTAGGGGGGGAGAGAGAGCGGGAGAGGAGCGGGGGA